>CAWCDV010000008.1:0-47405 GCA_963794365.1 uncultured Acidobacteriaceae bacterium | reverse complement strand
AGATGCTCCGGGTCGTAAGGCTCGCTTCGGGAACTGGATGGCAATACATCCTTACAATTTCCGGTCGATAAAGGGTTTCCCGCTAACCCGATGAAAACAGGCTGGGGACGTAGTTCAGTTGGTTAGAACGCTGCCCTGTCACGGCAGAGGTCGCGAGTTCGAGTCTCGTCGTCCCCGCCATTCCTTTCAATCGCTTACGCAGATGCCCCTTCGGGGCATTTCCTGTCCATTTTGAAGACTGGGCCCGTTTCTCGGAAGGTCGACACGAAATTGCTGGCGCGTTCGCGAGTGCGCAGCTTGAGCACCGAGTGCGATAGAGGGAACGCGGTCGGGCGATTCAGATAAAGCCAGTCGCTTGTCGTTGGTCGGTAGTCGTTCGCGAACCACCGTCGATTAACGACCATCGACTATCTCCCCCAGCCGAGAGGCGTTCATGCTCCTGCTTTCGCAGCTGCCTTGCTTCTATCTCTTTTCTCTTGGCCGGAACGAGACCCCAGCGCCCTGCGCCGCACACTTCTCATTGATTGACGCCCGGGCGTAGTCGACGCGGATCGTCGTATGCGGACCGTCGAATGCGCCCGCGCCACGATCTGGCGCGCCCGAACCAACCTCTCACGGGTAAACTGAAACCGAAGGTGAAGCAAGGGGGCTCCGGGGCCAAGCCGGTCTCGGAGATTCCGACGTCGAACAATCGACGGCGACGACCAATCGACGACGAACAGTCAATGATAATGATGAGGATCTTCATGCGTGTCCCGGAGCTGCATGCTTTAGAGTATGAGACGCCACGCCGGGCTGGCTGTCGAGAGCCGCCCGCCTGATTGCGACCTGGTTCTCGCAAGTTGGCTTAAAAAAAGGAGCTTCCATTTGAGTAAGAGTAACAGGATGATCGGCAGAAATTTGCTCCATTTGAGCATGCCGGGAAGCGACTCGGCAGAAAGATACAGCGACGACGCCCCCCCGTTGCGGGCTGCGCTGTTCAGCGCCGATCAGATGCAGCAGCATGGCAAGACCCTGGCGGGCTCACACCAGGTGAGCCCTGGAGGCGCTCCGAATCGGCTTCTGGCGCGGCTGGCTGAAAATGAAGGCGTTCTGCTCGGAGTCCGCGAGTTGCTGACGGCCGCGGTCAAGACGAACCGCCGCATCACGCCGGCCGGGGAATGGCTCCTCGACAACTTCTATCTGATCGAAGAGCAGATTCGCATGTCCGAGAAACATTTGCCGAAGGCTTACAGCCGGGAACTGCCACGCTTGCTGAACGGCCCTTCGGCCGGCCTTCCGCGGGTGTATGACATCGCGCTGGAGACGATCTCGCACGGCGATGGGCGGCTGGATCCGGAGAGTCTCAGCAGCTTCGTAGCGGCCTACCAGACGGTCACCGCCCTCAACATAGGCGAGCTGTGGGCGCTTCCCATCATGCTGCGTCTGGCGCTGATCGAAAATCTTCGACGTGTTGGAGCCCGGATTTCCGCCGACAGGATCGGCCGAAACCGCGCCGATTATTGGGCGGACAAAATAGCGGAGACCGCCGAAAAGGATCCCAAGAGCCTGATCCTGGTGATCGCCGACATGGCGCGGTCGAGCCCGCCGATGGTGGGCTCGTTCGTGGCGGAATTTGCGCGCCGGTTGCAGGGGCAAGGCCCCGCCTTAGCCTTGCCGCTCACCTGGATCGAACAGCGACTTTCCGAATCCGGTCGGACCATCAAGCAGTTGGTGCAGTCGGAGAACCAGCAACAGGCCGCCGATCAGGTCTCGATGAGCAACAGCATCGGCAGCCTCCGTGTCTTGGGCGCGATGAACTGGCGCGAGTTTGTCGAGACCTTGAGCGCCGTCGAACAGGTTCTTCGTGAGGACCCAAGCGGATTCTACGGCAAGATGGACTTCGCGACGCGTGACCGTTACCGGCACACAGTGGAGAAGATCGCCAAGAACAGCCGCCGATCCGAGCCCGAGGTGGCGCGCGCAGCGATCCAATTGGCGCGGGAAGGCGCGGCCAGGAAGGGCAGCGACGATCGCGCGCAGCATGTCGGCTTCTATCTGATCGACAAGGGATTGGAGCAACTTGAGCGCAAAGTGGAGGTCCGCTTATCTCCCGCTGAAGCGTTTCGGAGAGTGGGCCGCGAATTTCCTTTGCTGCTGTACCTGGGCGCGATCACGCTCATAACGATGATCGTCGCCGGAACCCTGGTGGCGAAGGCGCATGCCAGTGTCTTTCCCAGCGCCTTGCCCAGTGCCTTTCACGGTTGGGCGCTCGGTCTGTTCGGCGGCCTCTCGCTGGTGTGCGCAAGTCAGCTGGCCGTGGCCCTGGTCAACTGGCTGGTGTCGTTGCTCGCGACTCCGCATCGGCTCCCTCGCATGGACTTCTCCCAGGGGATTCCGCCGGAACACCGTGCTCTGGTGGTGGTCCCCACAATGCTCGTGAGCGCTCAAAACGTCGAGGAGCTGATCGAGGCGCTGGAGGTCAGGTTCCTGGCCAATCGGGACGACAACCTGCACTTCGGCCTGCTGACCGATTTTCGCGACGCGCACCAGGAAACACTACCGGAAGATGGATCGCTGTTGCAGCTGGCTCAGAAAAAAATCGAAGGGTTAAATCAGAAGTACGAGAGTGCGAACGGCGACCTGTTCTTTCTCTTCCACCGTCCGCGCCGCTGGAACCCGCAGGAGCGAATATGGATGGGCTACGAGCGGAAGCGAGGGAAGCTTGCGGAATTGAATTCATTTTTGCGCGGCGGTTCCAGGGATCGCTTCTCGCTCGTCGTTGGCGACACCTCGATTCTCGCCAACGTGAAATATGTAGTTTCCCTGGACACGGATACGCAGTTGCCGCGCGATTCGGCGCGGCAGTTGGTGGGAGCGATGGCGCACCCTCTGAATCGTGCGCGCTATGACGAAGACAAGCAGCGGGTCTCTGATGGGTACAGCATCCTTCAGCCCGGTGTCGGCGTGAGCCTGTCGGGAGCGAACCAGTCGAGATATGCACGCCTGTTCGGAAGTGAACCAGGCATCGATCCGTATACTCGCGTTGTCTCCGACGTTTACCAGGACCTCTTCGGCGAGGGTTCGTTCATTGGCAAGGGGATTTATGATGTCGATGCGTTCGAGAGGGCGCTGGACGGGCGTTTCCCCGAGAATCGGATCCTCAGCCACGATCTTCTGGAAGGGTGCTACGCGCGGTCGGGGCTGTTGAGCGATGTGCAGTTGTACGAGGAATATCCGTCTCAATATAGCGCGGACGTGAGCCGCCGCCACCGTTGGATTCGCGGGGATTGGCAACTGGTGCGGTGGCTGTTGCCGCGGGTTCCGGGCTTTGGCGGGCGTCGCCTGAAGAATCCGCTTTCCGCGCTCTCGCTATGGAAGCTCTTTGATAATCTGCGGCGCAGTCTAATACCCGCAGCCTTGACGCTGCTGTTGCTGCTGGGCTGGACGGCATTGTCACCGTTGTGGTTTTGGACCCCGGCGGCGATCGGAATCATCCTCATTCCGCATTTGGTTGCCTGCGTCCTGGACCTGCTGCAAAAGCCAGGCGATGTAAGTTTAAATCAACACCTCGCCGCCACCGTGGGCTCCGCATCCAAGCACTTCGCGCAGGCTGCATTTACGCTCGCGTGCCTTCCTTACGAGGCATTCTTCAGCCTGGATGCGATCGTGCGCACCGTCGGGCGAATGCTGTTCACGCACCGGCGGCTTCTCGAATGGATGCCGTCGGGCGACCTGAATGGGAACAGTCGCAGGGACGGGGACCTCGCCGGCTTCTGCCGGAGGATGTGGGTTGCGCCGGCGGTGGCCACGGCCGCCGCTGTCTATCTAACGATTTCGAGACCAGCCGCATGGGGTGCGGCGGGGCCCATACTTGGACTCTGGTTTGCCTCGCCCGTTATCGCGTGGTGGATCAGCCGGCCGCTTGCTCGCCGCGCCGCCCGCCTAACCACCGGCCAGACCGTCTTTCTCCGCAAGCTTTCCCGGAAGACCTGGAGGTACTTCGAGACCTTCGTCGGTCCGCAGGATCATTGGCTGCCGCCCGACAATTACCAGCAGCGTCCCGTCGCCAGGCTCGGTCATCGCACCTCTCCAACCAACATTGGGCTTGCGCTACTCGCGAACTTGTCGGCGTTCGACTTCGGTTACATTTCCGCCGGACAACTCATCGAGCGCACGGCGAAAGCATTCGACACGATGGAAATGCTGGAACGCTACCGGGGCCACTTCTACAACTGGTACGACACAGAGTCTCTAAAACCGCTGTTGCCTATGTACATTTCCACCGTAGATAGCGGGAACCTCGTAGGTCACCTGCTGACACTGCGACCGGGACTGCTCGCGATTCCCGATCAGAAGATCCTAGGTGCGCGATTGTTTGAGGGTCTCAATGATACGTTAAGTGTCCTCCTGGACGTAGCCAGAGAAGACGAAGCCAGAACAGACATGGCCAGAGAAGCCGCAGCCCGAGAAACGGACCCTGTCCAACTGACGCGACTCCAGAAGGATTTGAAATCCGCATGCGACTCCCCGCCAGCTTCGCTCGCGGAGGCGCGGCGCAGCCTCGGCCGGTTGGCTGCGTCCGCCGCGCGAATTCGCCAGCAGCCTCACCGCCGATTCTGAGAGCGAGGCGAAGTGGTGGGCAAGGGCGTTCGCCAGCCAGTGCCAGAGCGCTGTGGATGAGCTGACGTTTCTCGCTCCAGATGCACTCGAAGAGATCCCGACGTTACGCCAGTTGGCTAGTCTCGCGGGAGACCTCACGCATAGCCAACGCGCCGCGTCCAGAATTGCTGCCATCGAAAATCTCGCGCGCCAATGCAGCGAATTCGCCCGTTGTGGACTATGACTTCCTGTTCGACGAGGCTCGTCATCTACTTACTATCGGTTACAACGCCGGGGAGCACCGGCCGGACCCGAGTTACTACGATCTGCTCGCTTCGGAAGCGAGATTATGCACTTTTGTGGGGATCGCACAAGGACAACTGCCGCAAGAGAACTGGTTTGCCCTGGGCCGCCTCCTCACCACCGCCGGTGGAGATCCGATTCTCCTTTCCTGGAGCGGTTCGATGTTCGAATACCTCATGCCGCTCATCGTGATGCCGACCTACGAAAACACGCTGCTCGATCAGACCTACCGGGCCGCCGTGGCCAGACAGATCGAGTACGGGACAAAGCGCGGAGTGCCTTGGGGTATTTCGGAATCCGGCTACAACTCCATCGACGCCCGCCTTAACTATCAGTACCGCGCGTTTGGCGTACCGGGCATGGGTTTCAAACGCGGGCTCGCGGACGATCTGGTGATTGCGCCCTATGCCTCGGCGTTGGCGCTGATGGTAGCGCCCGAGGAGGCCTGCCTGAATCTTCAGGCACTCGCCGCGGACGGCTTCGAGGGGGAATACGGCTTGTATGAAGCGATCGACTACACTCCTTCGCGTGTGCCCCGCGGGCATTCGAACGTCGTCGTTCGTTCGTTCATGGCGCATCACCAGGGCATGAGCTTGCTGTCGTTGGCCTACCTGCTTCTTGATCGTCCCATGCAAAAGCGATTCGAGTCGGATCCCGCTTTCCGGGCGGCTGCGCTCTTGCTCCAGGAGCGGGTGCCCAAGGCCATAGCATCTTATTCGCACCTGGCCGAACTCTCCGACGTAGGTGCGGCTGCCACCGGTTCGGAAGCGCCAGTACGTACTTTCACCAGTCCTGACACGCCGATGCCGGAACTGCAGTTGCTCTCGAACGGCAGATATCATGTCATGATCACAAACGCCGGTGGCGGCTACAGTCGCTGGAAGAACATTGCGGTGACGCGCTGGCGCGAAGATGGTACCTGCGACAACTGGGGTACATTTTGCTATATCCGTGCCGTCGCCGGCGGCGACTTCTGGTCCGCTACATTTCAGCCGGCGCTCCAAGCGGCGGACAGCTACGAAGCCATCTTCTCCGAGGGGCGCGTGGAGTTCCGCCGCCGCGACCACCAGTTCGACACGCTATACAGAAATATCCGTTTCGCCAGAGGATGACATCGAGGTGCGCCGCATCACCATCACGAACTCCTCGCGAGCGCGCCGAGCCATCGAGGTCACCAGTTATGCCGAGGTCGTTCTCGGATCGGCTGCGGCGGATGCGCTTCACCCCGCCTTTAGTAATCTGTTCGTGCAGACTGAGATCATCCGCGACAAGCGGACGATTCTCTGCACTCGCCGGCCCCGCTCTCCCGAAGAGCAGCCGCCATGGATGTTCCACTTAATGGCCGTTCATGGGGCGAAGATCGAAGAAATATCCTACGAAACTGACCGGATGCGCTTCATCGGGCGGGGACGCACTATCGCCAATCCACAAGCCATGACCGATCACACGCCGCTCTCCGGCCGCGAGGGATCAGTGCTCGATCCGATCGTCGCCATCCGTCATAAAATCGTGCTCAATCCGGAAGAAAAGGTAACCATCGACATCGTGTCCGGCATCGGCGAGACGCGCGACGCCTGTTTGGGTCTGGCTGAAAAATACCAAGACCGGCGTCTCGCGGATCGCGTCTTCGGTCTCGCCTGGACACATAGCCAGGTGCTCTTGCGGCAGATCAATGCCACAGAGGCCGACGCACAACTCTATGGACACCTGGCCGGCTCGATCGTGTTACGCCAATTCCTCGTTCCGCGCGGACGCCGAGCGTCCTCATGAAGAACCGCCGTGGGCAGTCCGATCTGTGGGGCTACGCCATTTCCGGCGATCTGCCAATCGTGCTGCTCGAGATCGGAGATCCGGCCAATATCGACCTCGCCCGCCAACTCGTCCAGGCCCACGGTTACTGGCGCCTGAAAGGACTGGCGGTGGACCTGGTGATCTGGAACGAAGATCACTCCGGCTACCGGCAGGTTCTGCAAGACCAGATCACGGGACTGATTTCCGCAGGGGTTGAAGCCACCTTGACGGATCAACCGGGCAGCATCTTTGTAAGACCGCGGGGACCAGATATCAAGCGAGGACCGCATTCTGTTCCAGTCGGTCGCCCGCGCCATCCTCTCAGACAGCCCGTGGATCGCTGGCGGACCAGTTGATGCGCCGCCGCGCCGAAGAAGTCACCGTTCCGCAACTTCCCGTCTCCCGAGTGCAGCGGCCCGAGCCCGCTGCCGTTGCCGCCGCACCTCGCTCCGATCTGATTTTCTTCAACGGAATGGGCGGATTCACCCCGGACGGGCGCGAGTACATCATTACCATCACCGAGCGGGAAATGACTCCGACGCCGTGGGTCAATGTGCTGGCGAACTCGAACTTCGGAACCGTCATTTCAGAAAGCGGTCTGGCCTACACCTGGAGTGAAAATGCCCATGAGTTCCGCCTCACTCCCTGGAGCAACGATCCGGTGAGCGATTCGAGCGGAGAAGCGTTCTATATCCGCGATGAAGATACCGGCCACTTCTGGTCACCCACGCCGATGCCCAGACCGCGGCGCGTCACCTTACACCATCCGGCACGGATTCGGCTACAGCGTCTTCGAGCACACCGAGGGCGGCATCCGCTCCGAGATGTCGGTTTATGTGGCCGTCGACGCCGCCGTCAAGTTTACGGTGTTGAAAGTGCGAAATGAATCGGGCCGATCACGCCGGCTCTCCGCCACCGGATACGTGGAATGGGTTCTCGGCGACTTGCGGCCGAAATCGGCGATGCACGTGGTCACCGAAATTGACCCCAACGGCGGCGCGCTGTTCGCGCGCAACTCCTACAACACGGAGTTCGCCGACCGGGTTGCCTTTTTCAACGTAGACGATCGAAGCCGCACCATGACCGGCGATCGCACTGAGTTCCTGGGCCGCAACGGCACGCTTCGGAATCCGGCGGCTATGAGCCGGTCCCGGCTTTCCGGGAGAGCGGGGGCGTGCTTTGGACCCCTGTGCCGCGATCCAGGTTCCGTTCGAGTTGGCCGACGGGCAAGAGCGTGAAATCGTCTTCACTCTCGGCGTTGGCCGTGGCGAAGATGACGCTCACAACCTGGCGGATCGTTTCTGCGAATCGGCTGCCGCCCATGACGAGCTCGAAGCGGTATGGCAGTACTGGAAGCACACGCTGGGCGCGGTGCAGGTGGAAACGCCCGACCAGTCCCTCAACGTCCTGGCTAACGGCTGGCTCCTCTACCAAACTCTGGCCTGCCGTTTTTGGGCGCGGAGCGGCATTCTACCAGCCGGGGGGCGCCTTCGGTTTCCGCGACCAGTTGCAGGACGCGATGGCGCTGATCCATGCCGAGCCGCCCTGCTTCGTGAGCACTTGCTCCTCTGCGCGTCCCGTCAGTTTCGCGAGGGCGATGTCCAGCATTGGTGGCATCCCCCATCGGGCCGAGGCGTGCGCACCCACTGTTCGGATGATTACCTCTGGCTGCCCCTGGCGACATCCCGCTACGTTCTCGGCACGGGGGATACCGGGGTATTGGACGAACCGATACCCTTCCTCGATGGCCGTCCGGTTAACGCGGAAGAAGACTCGTATTACGATCTGCCCAACCGGATTGGAGAAACGGCCAGCTTGTACGAACACTGTAAGCGCGCCATCCTGAGGGGTCTGCGATTTGGTGAACATGGCCTGCCGCTTATGGGTTCCGGTGACTGGAACGATGGCATGAACCTTGTCGGCCAACACGGCAAGGGCGAAAGCGTCTGGCTGGGCTTCTTCCTCTATGACGTGCTGCTGCGCTTCGCTGAGGTTGCAGGCGTGCGTGGCGACGCGCCCTTTGCCGAACGCTGCCGCCGCGAGGCGGCTCAGGTACGTCAGAATATTGAGCTGCACGGCTGGGATGGCGAGTGGTACCGCCGCGCCTACTTCGACGACGGCTCCCCGCTGGGATCGGCCAGTAACCCCGAATGCCAGATCGATTCGATTGCGCAAAGTTGGTCCGTTCTATCCGGAGCGGGCGATGCCGAGCGCGCGCGCATGGCGATGCGGGCCGTGGATCAGCGCCTCGTTCACCGGGACTGGCGGTTAGTCCAACTTCTTGATCCGCCGTTCGACAAGTCGGATTTGAATCCCGGCTACATCAAGGGATACCTTCCGGGCGTGCGAGAGAATGGCGGCCAATACACTCATGCGGCCATCTGGGCGGCGATGGCGTTCGCCCAATTGGGAGACAGCCAGCGAGCTTGGGAACTGTTCGCCCTGATCAACCCCGTGAACCACGCGGCATCCGCGGAGACGATTGCGACCTACAAAGTGGAACCGTACGTCGTGGCGGCTGATGTCTATGCCCTGTCGCCGCACATTGGCCGTGGGGGATGGACATGGTACACAGGGTCGGCCGGATGGATGTACCGCCTGATTGTGGAATCGCTCTTAGGGCTGAGACTGGACGTGGACAAACTGCACTTTGCTCCGTGCCTTCCCGGCAATTGGAAAGAGTTCAAAGTGCATTACCGATATCGTGAGACGATTTATCACATCGCGATCGTGCAAGAGACGGTCGGGGATGGCGAGACGAGTGTTACGGTGGATGGCGTCAAGCGAGAAGGCAACGTCATTCAACTGGTTGACGATCAGCAGGAGCACGCGGTCGAGCTGAGACTAAACACTTCCGATAGCGGCACTGAGGCACAGCCCAGCATCCCCAACCTCCCCGACGTCAACGACAAGGAAGAAGACCGCCTGCCTGACGCTTCCTGATTAAGCTCGACGATGGAACGCTGTATGGAATCCAACGTACTAAGGCGATTGAACAGGGTAGCGGCCAGGCAGACCGTGACGCTGACCCATTACGGTCGCAAGTCCGGCAAGCCTTACGATGTCACGATCTGGTTCGTCGTCGAGGGCGACAAGGTCTATATCGGAACCGCGAACGTGAATCGCCAGTGGGTGCGCAACGTGCAAAAGACGCCGCAAGTCAAGTTGTCCATCGGCGGGTGAGGCGTTCAACGGCACAGCACGCTTCCTCACCGAGCGCGCCGAGCATGAACGCGCCATGGCGGCGATTAGAAGGAAGTACTGGATGTTTCGGCCAATCATTGCGCTGGGGCAAGTTCTTACAGCTATCGGAGCGATGCGCGATACGATCGGGAGCGTTCGAGGTAACGTTGGCGGAATAGAGAAGACTGGTGACGCTCAGATAAGACCTGCGGAAGCCTGCGTCAAGCCGTACCTCAAGCAGCTCGAATTTTGTTCCAGATGACGACATCAAGCTCGCACCGGTTCTTCGACCCCATATCCACCAAATAACGGGAGTCGTGGGGGCTGCATCGTGGAGACGGGATATCCGTAAGCGGATATTCCATGACTTGCTCTCCCCTATCCAGGCAGGTGGGACAGAGAACGTCTCGTTCCAAGAGCCAGTAAGCTTTGGCTTGCGGCCTGTGGCTCACAGCGATTGCCTGGGCGACCTGTTCTTCGCCGTTCAGCCACCCGCTCAGTTCCTCGGTGCCGTCCTCAAGGACTATTCTGACCTGATATTCACTCCCATGGTCGTGCGCCATGTGTTTCTCCAAATGTGTTTTGTCCCTGGCGCTAGGGACGGATTCGAATTTCTTGGTTCAAATGCTACTTTGGACCGAGAGGGCCAGTCAATACTGGGAACCTTGTATCGCAACGGACTTTACTAAGCCCTCAACTCACCACTACCCTGCGCCACGGGTGGCGGCCGGGCCGCAACCAGCCACAGCTGGTGCCCCAGCCACGGAGCCGCGCACGTTGGTAACTTTGAGCGATTCGGCCTGCGAGTCGACAATATCAATAGACGCTGCAACCCCTCTTCTCTCGCGACCACCGGGGGGGCGGTGCAGGGAAGGCTATGTCCTCAAATCAGGTGAAATTCATGGCAACAACCAAGATTGAAAGAGCAGGCGTTTCCTTTGGCATTGGCCGGCACGGTGGATCGATCGTACTCGAAGTTCGCCCCCACCACGACACCATTTCCGCACTCAGGGGCGTTCAGTTTGGCTTTGAACTGCTGAACGGAATCACCGTCCAGCAAGCGAAGAAAATCCTGGATGTGCTGAACGAGAACGTAATCGGCGCGTTTGTCATTACCGCGTCGGATGACAAGCAGCAAGCGGCGTCAATCTGACGAGGTCACAACCAAACTCTGAAACCGCAAATGACACCTATGGATGATCGCAGACGGAGCGAACGTTTCGGGCGATACGAGATCCTCTCCGAGTTGGGGCGGGGAGCCATGGGTGTTGTCTACAAAGCGCGCGATCCCAAGATCAACCGAGTGGTCGCGGTAAAGACCGTTTCGCTGGCCGGTCAACGCCCGGAAGAGGAACGCGAGTATCGCGAGCGTTTCTTTCGCGAAGCGGAAGCTGCGGGCCGCCTCTCGCATCCTGGAATCGTAACCATCTTCGATGTGGGCGAGGAACCAGAGACGCGCGTGCCTTACATCGTAATGGAATTTGTTGGCGGGCAGTCCCTCGACAAGCGGCTGTCGCGGGACGACCACAAGCTACCGCTGGAGACAGCCCTACAGCTAACCATCGAACTGGCGGAAGCGCTGGATTGCGCCCACGGTCAAGGCGTGGTTCACCGCGATCTAAAGCCCGCGAATATCCTGTTGACCGAAGACGGCCACGCCAAAATCGCCGACTTCGGAGTGGCGAAACTCAACCTCGCCAACCACACTCTGGCGGGACGTGCGTACGGCACACCCGCTTACATGTCGCCCGAACAATTGAATGGCGAAGCGGTGGATGGGCGCTCGGACTTGTTTTCCCTGGGGGTGATCCTATACACGGTCCTGACGGGTTACCGGCCGTTTCAAGGCAACAGCGCCCTCACGGTCTCGTTCAAGGTAGTCAACCACGAACCGGTACCGGCGACCGTTCTCGATACTGAGTTGCCGCAGGGGCTCGATCACATCATTGCACGGGCGATGGCGAAAGATCCCGCCGAACGTTATCAACGCGGCATGGAGATGGTGCAGGACATCCAGAATCTGCGGGAAGGTCGAGAGCCTTCGAGCAAGACCAAGGCAAAACTGCCAGGTTTGCCCGCGGGCGGAAGCGCACCCCAAACGGTTGCCGCCAAACCCCAGCCAAGCGCGCACTCTCTGCTCCCGTGGCACGGCGCAGCGGAGAAGTTGCTGGAGCAGATCCGGGAGAGGTCTGTTGCCGGCGTCTTGGTATTGGCCGGACTTTTCATTCTTGGGCTCTGGGCCATTTCATTTGGCCCCCAAGGAGTGCGATCGAGAGCCGCCGGGCGGTTGCCACTCGCCGGTGAGGTTGCGGCACACAAAACGGTGGCAACGCCGACGGACCCAGCCGCGCCGCTTCCGCCGATTGCCAAAGCGCCGACGCCAGTCGTGGAAAAGCCTTCGAAGCAGGTTCCGGCAGGCCGAACCCATCCGTCCCCAACCAAAGTGGCCCGCGCCAACTCACCAACGGTTTCTCCAGTGGCGTCGCCAGCCACTTCAGTCTTCCTCCAGTAACTTCTCCCGCCACTGCTCCAGCCACGTTGGAAATCGAGGTGGAGCACCGTTTCGTGGAGGCCCTCCTGTCAATCTGGGTGGATGATCGCTTGACTTATACGCACCAGTTGGAAGGAACAGACAAGAAACATCTGGTCGTGTTCCACCATGTCCAAGGCCATGAATTCCATGCCATGCAGGTGTCACCCGGGAAACATAGTCTTAAGGTGCAGGTGACCTCTGATGGAGCCGCCTATGACCAGTCCGCGACAGTGGCGGGCGAGTTTGTCAGCGGGCAGGAAAACGTGCTGCGAATCAACTTCAGTAAGCACGGCGAGATTAACCTAAGCCTGCAATAGTTAGAGCTTTGCCGTTCCCCATACGTCATTCATGCATTGTCTGCGATCATTCTTGGCCGTTTGTTTTCTCCTTCATGCATTGTCCAACTTACATTGTCCGACGCGCAGTGTCCGAGACTGCGCATGGCAGTGCCGTTGTCATCCTGAGCGCAGCAGGAACTTCACGAAGTGAACTCCCTGCGGAGTCGAAGGACCCCTACCCCTCCAGGAATGCCGTTGACTTCGCGAGCTATTTTTTGCTGTACTTGATCTGTTAATCACGGTGAAGGAGTTCACCGCCAACCGCTGTCCCAAATCTTAAGCCGGGCCCAGCTGATGACTCCTGACAAGCGGATTGTTTGTCGCGGAGTTATGGCGCCGGCAGCGATCCGCAGAACTCGTGAGGTGACGCTTCATGGAGAATATGTGGGTGCTGGCCGCTGTGTGGGTCGGCCTGGCTCTGATCGCAACGCTGATCGCCATCTGGTTCAAGATCTCGACCGCGCTCAGCGAGATTCTTGTCGGTACGGTGGCCCAACTGGCGATCGGCCTGCTTTTCGTGCATGCCGATCTGGGCGGCAAGACCGGCTGGATCGGCTTTCTCGCCGGCACGGGCGCCATTGTTCTTACCTTTCTGGCCGGCGCAGAACTCGATCCCCAGATCTTCCGTACGAAATGGAAAGAAGCGACGGTGATTGGACTCGTCGGTTTCTTCGGGCCGTTTTTTGGGTGCACGGCAGTTGCCCACTACATCTTGCATTGGACGGTACGCCCGAGTTGGCTGGCCGGGGTCGCCCTCTCGACCACCTCCGTGGCAGTCGTATATGCGGTGATGTTGGAACTGGGTTTCAACGTCACTGATTTTGGCAAGACGGTGCTGGCCGCCTGCTTCATCAACGATCTGGGAACCGTGATTGCCCTGGGAATGATCTTCTCGCCATTTACCATCAGGACGCTGATTTTCGTGGTCGTCAGCGTGGTTGTCTTCGTGATCCTTCCTTTTCTGACGCCGCGATTCTTCAAGAAATATGGCGGGCGTGTTTCCGAAATTGAGGCCAAATATCTGCTCTTCATGCTATTCGCCATGGGGGGATTGGCGGTTTGGTCCGGCAGTGAAGCAGTCTTGCCGGCCTATATCATCGGCATGGTGCTGGCGGGCAGTGTTGGTAAGGATCACATTCTCATAAGGCGTCTGCGCACCCTGACTTTCGGATTGCTGACTCCGTTTTACTTCATTCGGGCGGGATCGTTTGTGTCCGTGCCTGCATTGATCGCGGCGCCACTAGTATTTGCTGTATTGTTTTTCGCTAAGATGCTATCCAAGGTAATTCCTCTGTTCCCCACGGTGAAGGCATTTGACTATCAGAAGGAAGAAGGACTGTACTTTACGCTGATGATGTCTACCGGCCTGACGTTTGGAACTATTTCTGCGCTCTTCGGCCTGAATCACGGTGTCATTACTCAGGCGCAGTATTCCTACTTGGTCGCTACGGTAATCGGCAGCGCCGTGGTACCTACTATGATCGCCAATGCTTGGTTCATGCCGAGGCACTTGCTGGCCACTAAGAAAGAGGAGAAGTCGAACTTATCTCAAGCTATAAGCGAGAAGGCAACCAAGGAGGGAGCATGACGGGACAGCGGCACAACACACATTTTCGGAAGTTGCTAGTTGGTTACGACGGGTCCCCGCAATCGGATAAAGCCGTGGATATAGCCTTTTCGCTGGCAAAGTGTCTGGATGCGACGGTGCTCATCTTTGCCGTTGCGCGGCCCCCTGAACCGTCGATTTCGGTCGAATTAGAAGCCGTGCTGGACGACGCGAAGGAACATTTCGAAGAAGGATTTAAGAAGATTCTGGAGAAGGCCCGTTCCCTCGATCTGGAGGTGAAGATGGACATGGCAGTCGGACATCCGGCAGAACAAATCATCCACCGGGCAGAGACCGACGGCGTGGACCTCATCATTTTGGGCCGGCGCGGACGATCCATGATTTCGAGGATGATGTTAGGTTCGGTCTCCGAGCGAGCTTTGAGATACGCGCACTGTCCGGTGATGGTCGTGCACTAAGGAGACTCTGATTAAGTCGGTTCACGGATAGCTTTGAAAGGGCATGGCTTCAGCCATGCCGTCAGAACCCGCTATTGAAGCGGCTTTAGCCGCTGAGGGTCGCCCTCTCAAAGCATCCATCTCGCCAGCGAAGACTTAATCAGACAATCCCTAAGTGTGATGCCCCGTTAATTTGCGACATAACTAGTGTCTGTCATCTTGGGCGAAATCTCATGAAATTGCTGGGAGAAACACGTCCAACAGAACGACGAGCATTGCGTTCGCGCTGTACGATGGCTGTAGCCTTTGAATCCCACGGAGCGTGTCATGATCCCTGCACTCGCGAACCTGCAACCTGAACCGGTATGGAAGCACTTTGACAAATTGGCGGCAATTCCTCGCGCTTCCACCAAGGAGGCCGCGGCGCGCGACTACGTTTGGGTGCTCGCCGCCAAGCTGGGTCTCGAATCCGTGCAGGACGACGCCGGCAATCTCGTGGTCCGGAAACCTGCGCAGCCGGGACGCGAGGGAGCGCCGATGGCCCTCTTACAGGGTCACCTCGACATGGTATGTGAGAAGAACGAAGGCAACAGTTCATGACTTCGATTCCGATCCTATCAAGGTAGTAAGAGATGGCGACTGGCTGAAGGCAGATGGCACGACCCTGGGCTCCGATAACGGAGTCGGCGTGGCCGCCGCGCTGGCCGTGATGGAGAGCAATAACATTGCCCATGGTCCCCTGGAATTCCTTTTCACCATTGACGAGGAGACCGGACTCACGGGCGCCTCGGCATTCAAGGGTGGCTTGCTGAAGTCCAAGTATTTTCTCAACCTAGACAACGAAGAGAAGGGAACGCTCTGTATCGGTTGTTCAGGCGGCGTCAAGACGACTGCTCGACGTAAAGTCGCGCTTCGTTCCGCAGGCGCAGGATCGGCTTGGCGGATCAAGGTGTCTGGCCTGAAGGGTGGCCACTCCGGTGTCGATATCCATCAAGGCCGCGGCAATGCCCTGCGGATCATGGGTGGGGTTCTTCAGGTCTTGCTGGATCGCCTTCCGATCGAAATCGCCGAGATCAACGGGGGAAGCGCGCAGAATGCGATTCCGCGCGAAGCTGCGGCCTTGGTGTTGCTGGACCCCTCGCGCGAGAGTGAACTCAAAGCGCTGGTAGCCACCGCCGAAGCTGGATACAAAGCCGACCTGGGAGGATTCGATTCCGGACTGCAGATCACGGTCGAGAAAGCCGAACGCCCGGGAAATGTGCTGGACGCGACTGACGCGAAACAAACGGTGGCACTGCTCGCGAGCCTGCATCATGGCGTGCTGGCCATGAGTCCCGACGTTGCCGGCTTAGTCCAGACCTCCACGAACCTGGCGACTGTCAACACCAAGGGAGACGTGGTGGAGATTGTTACCAGCCAGCGGAGTGCGATCGAGAGCAGCATGCTGGCCGCCGCCCGCATGGTTGCGACCGTATGCCGTCTGGCGGGGTTCGAAGTCGAGCACGGAGGCAAATACCCCGGCTGGAAACCGGAGCCCAACAGCGACATCGTGCGCAAGCTCCAGGAGGTGCACACGAAACTCTTCGGCGAGCCGGCAAAGCTGATCGCCATGCACGCTGGCTTGGAGTGTGGCGTCATTGGCGAGAAATATCCCGGCATGCAGATGGTGTCTTTTGGTCCGACGATCGTAGATCCTCACAGTCCGAACGAGCGCGTGCAGATATCGTCGGTGGAAAGTTTCTGGAACTACCTTAAGCTGGTACTCGAGAACTTGTGAGCAGGAACTGGGTCAGGCCATCTGGCTGAAGCTATGTGGCCTCGAGATTGGCATACACGAATCCATCATTCCGGTTGCGGTCGCGACCCTAGTGTCGCAGCATGCCGCAACCGCGCCGCCCATCCACTTACGAAATTTTCACGGCGGGCTATTGACTTTTGTGGTTCATTGGGGCGTCGTCATGGGAAGTTGTACGATAATTCGACTAATTGGCTAACTATCTTTTCGGTGGCTGCGCAGATCGCTACAATCCCGATATTCATAGAAATGAGAAGACGGCTCGTTTCGAGCCACAGGAATGAGGGCTTTACAGTTTGCTGGCAAACTCATTTTCCGACTCTTCGTTGCTGATAACGAGTGCTTCAGATTCGGCTCCAGTCGCGGGTTTCCGACCTATTGCCGAAGAAGGCTCTGTTGCCGAACTTGGTATTTTCCAGCAAACTGTTTAGCCCCGGAGTGGGGCAGCATCCGTCTCCAGAAATCCATACATTAGACGCGTTCAAATGAGCGAGCGCGCTTTGCTCTGCTCGTGTATTGACTATCGTGATGCCAAATACGACGTTATGTGACCGGCGTCACAGATTCGCCAGCCAAAACAACGTAGATTTCGACCCCATGTTCTGGGCCGAAGGTCTGAGCCAAGCCTGAACGAGGAGACATCATCTATGTTGAAGCTGAAAAAGTGGTTGTTGAGCCTACTTGCGATGGCCGTCATAGCCGTGCCGGTCATGGCGGGAAACGAACGACGCGAAAACGGCAAATGGAAATACTGCGAACGCAACCAGCGCAGAAGCGAGCCCCGCTGCGCCGAGCCCAATCCTAACCTCGACCACAGTCGATGCGAATGTCTCGACCTCAAGCCCGGATCCCGATCCCGCGCCGCAAGCTGGCGCTGCGCCGATGGGAGCTCCCCCGCCCGTCCCACCTCCGGCGGTAGTCCCGGCGGTTGCTCCGACCCGCGTGCTTCCCGTCGATCCACCCAGGAGAGACGGTCTGGTCCCAGCGTTCAAGGCGGGCGCTGTCAGAGTGACGCCCTACGGATTTATCAAGTCCACGGCGGCGCATGATTCCAGCGCCCCCAACGGCGATGACTTCCCCTTCATCGGCCTGTTTACAGCTTCAGCCACTGGGAACCAGAACACGGGCCCTACGAAAGACCCCGAATTCCACATCAAGGCGCGTGCCTCGCGTTTTGGCGCAAACTTTGAGTGGCCAGATGCGTCCCCGAAGCTGACTTTTACGGGCCGGGTCGAAGCCGACTTTGAAGGCAACTTCAGCGTCGTGGATAACCGCAACGTCTCTTCGATTCGAAGCAACGCCTTCCAATTGCGCTTGGCCTACGTGCGCATGGATTATGCTGCCAGCGACAAGTCTGACTTCTATTTTGAAGGCGGACAGGACTGGACGCTCTTCGGATCGAGCGTTCTGCCCAACCTCCTCGAAACCACATTCCTAGCCGCTTACTATGGCGACGTCTATGAACGTTCCCCGCAGATGATGGTCGGCTGGGTTCAGAAGCTGGGCAGTTCGCTGAATCTCAAGATTTCTCCCGCGTTCGCGATCATGATGCCGAGCTCAGCTCAAGTCGAGAAGTCGGCCGCCAACGCGTTCACTTTGACTACCTTCACCGGAGCGACCAATGGCCTCGCGGACCAGCTTGGACAGGGCGAGCGCGAGGGCGCCGACTCCGACCGCCCCGAATACGAAGGCAGACTGGCCATCCAGTGGCAGCTTGACAAAGCGCCAGGAGTTGCGCCTGCGCAACTCATCTGGAGCGGCTTCTACGCCAAGCGTACGTCGATCGTCTCCAGCGGCGTCCTGACCTGCTGACGGACCTCGCTACCGGCAACTTGTACGGCGACCCGCGGCGGAAGTCGCTCTGTACGCTTCTTACGCAGCCGCCCTCCCGGATGGCTATACCGCTACCAGCAAGATGTGGGGCGACCAGCTTGCCCTGAGTTTGCCCACTCGCTGGTTCACGCTGGTGGCGAGCGCTTATAAGGGCGGCGACATGCGCTTCATGTTCGGTGGCCAAGCCAATTCCTTCAACACCGACCTCGGCGGGCTGAGGGCTCCATCAAGTTCGAAACCATTGACGGTCTCGGCAACGCAGCTGTGGCTTGCAGTGTGCACGGTAGTACAGATCCTGTTGGCGAACGGGGGACTGGCCAAACATCGGCCCTTGGCATTGGTTCGGCGGTGGTTGCTCCGGAACGGCCAATTCGCTCGTTTGGCGGTTTCGTCAATCTCGGCCTTCCGCTCTCCCGGTGGTTCAACGCCGATCCGAAAGGCCACAATGCTGGCTGGCAGCTCTTTCTGCACGCCGGTAAAGACCAGATGGTGCATCGTGACATATCGACCGAGCATTTGTCAGGGTCAAACAACGCTCTTGATGGGCAAACTCTTTGCCGCATCCCTGTACTACAAGGTCAACCCCTGGTGCATATTCGCCATCGAGCAATCGATGTATGCTACGCGCCTAAAAAATAACCAGCACTATTTGATTGCCGGAGTCGAGGGTAACGAGTGGCAGGATCATCGGACGGAGTTCGGGCCCGTCTTTACGTTCTAGAAGGTTGTTGAAAAACTTGGATTGTCCTCCCCAAGCGAGGGATCCGCAGTTTGTCAGAAATCGGCGAAACCTGCGGATCCTTCATCGCCTTCGCTCTGTGGAAGGCCAAGGAAGTATTCTTCTCAACAAGCTCCTGGATTTGCATTTGGTTAGAGATGGTTAGAGATGTTCGGTTTTACCCATGATTCATACGGTGGAGGGACGGGCGTATCGCCCGTCCAGCCGGGCGGGGACGCCCGGCTCTCCATTAGATAGCGGCTACTGACGGAGTGCGGGGACTGATTCATTTCGACGCTGAGGTGACACGAGGAACGATCCTGTCCCCAGCTGCAAGAGCTGGAAAGGCACTATGGGCGCGTGGCGTAACCTTCCGGGGCTGGTGTCGGCGTTGTTGTTGCTCAACGTCATGTTCGCCAACGCCCTGTTCGCCGATGATGTCGCGTCCCAACACCAGCTTCGGCTCACAGTTCTGAGTGCTGACTCTCATGCGCTGAACTCAGGAACCCCGGTGCCGAAGGATTGCGATCTTCACGAATTTCTCGGCGTACTGCAACGAGAGTAAGAACCCCACCGGGCAAAACGTCATGCTGGTACGCGATGCCGATGGAAGGTCCTACACCATCGCATGCACCGTGGACTCGCATTGGTCCAAGTGCGAATCGCTGGCTGTGGGGGAGACTTATGAGGCGCGAAAAGACAAACACGGGATCACGGTTTTCTACCGGGATGCAAAGGGCAAGGAAAGGAAGCAGCTCTATCAGTTGGTAGCCTCGGTTGCAGCGCCCCAGTCCGGCGCAGCCGCCAACCCCCAGCCGCAAGTGGCGGCGCCGCCACAGAATTCACCGGCCCCCGCGCCCGCCCCGCACGTGGCGGCACCGGTGCAAAATTCACCAGCCGCCGCGCCCGTCCCACCGCCTGTCGCCGCGCCGGGAGTCCTTAAGGAGAAGGTAAGGTGTAAGTTCAGTTCGACACCCTCAGGGGCGGACATCACCATTGACGACTGGAAATATGTGGGCAGCACGCCATCCGAGATCAGCCTTAGTACTGGGACGCACGTCGTCGTCATTTCCATGCCAGGGTTTGCCGAGTGGAAGCGGGAGCTTACGGTAGAGCCGGATTCAGTAGTGAATGTGACGGCAACTTTGGAAAAGACGCACCCGTGAGCCGGATTGCGGGTGCCGCACATTTGAGCTAAACGGCGAATGCGCGTTGGCGTAAAGGGAATAAAAGGTTCGGCTGTAACACGCAAAGTATCTGTATTCGGTCTCTCGCGTTATGGGTTCCACCTTCTGCCTAAGGTTGGAGCGCCGTTCGATATCGAGAGAAGGCAGTACCACGTTGGGCAGGACCAGCAGCCCCGAGTTTGGGCCGCTCTTCACCTTTACCTTGTTTGGCAAAGTAAAACTCCGTGCGTCATCAACCGCAATCGGGGGTAATCGTTCAGTGTGTGCTTGAGGCGTTGGCCAATTAGAAAGAGCTGGCGCCAGATCCAGGATCGGTGGCCACGGCCGTCTTGAAGCGATACTTTGGCCCCGGTTTCATTTCATATTTCTGTAAAGGAGAAAAACTGTGGCTAACGCAAATGTTGCATCCACCCACCTAAATCGTTGGTGGCACGTGGTCGGCGGGATGTCCATGAACCTGGCACTGGGCTCGCTGTATGCCTGGAGCGTGTTTGTGGCCCCATTGGAGAAAGAATTTGGCTGGAAGCGGAGCTGATACTTCCATCGGTGTTCACCATGGGCGGTTGTCGTGTTCGCACTAACGTTTATCGTGGCGGGACGGCTGCAGGACAAGTTCGGCCCATTCTGGGTTTCCCTGACTGGCGGCATATTGGTCAGCCTGGGCTTCTTCCTGTGCGCCTACACGCACAGCTTGACCTACCTGATTGTGTGTTTCGGCGTGATTGGCGGTCTGGGCAACGGATTTGGCTACTCCACGCCTATACCGGTGATGGCCAAATGGTTTCCCGATAAGCGCGGCCTAGCCGTGGGGCTGGCGGTGGCCGGATACGGGGGAGGATCGGCAATCTTTGGGCCGTTGGCCAACCTGAAGCTGATTCCCGCCTATGGTGTGCACACCACCTTCCAGATACTGGGGGGGATCTTCCTGGTCATGACGGTTTTCGGCGCCTTCCTGCTGCGTAATCCGCCGGTCGGATACAAGCCCCCCGGTTGGACGCCCGCGCCCGCCTCCAAGTCTGCCGCGACCACCTATGAATTCAGCCCGAGCGAGACGCTGCGCACGCCCGCGTTCTACTTCATGTGGGTTGCCTACGCGCTGGGTACCTCGGCTGGCCTGATGGTCATCAGCCAACTGGTGCCATTTGGCAAGAGCGTGCACATTCCCAGCGCTTCGCTGATCACGATGAGCTTGGTCGTGGGCGCAGCTGGCAACGCCGCAGGTCGCATCCTGTCCGGCTGGATGTCGGATGCAATCGGCCGGCTGAACGTGCTGCGACTCATGATCGCCATCTCGATGATTGCCATGCCCATTCTCTACATGGTGGGCAGCAATGTGACGGCTCTGTACATAATGGTGTTCATCGTGTACTGGTGCTACGGAACGCAGCTCTCCGTGAATGGCTCAACCTGTTCGGATTTCTGGGGAACGAAGAACGCTGGCCTCAACTACGGAATGCTCTTCACCGCATGGGGCGTAGCCGGCATCATTGGTCCCAGGATCGGCGGGGTGCTGTTCGACAAGTACAAGAACTACCAGATGGCGTTCTACTGGGCGGCGGGTCTGGCGTTAGTTGCCCTGCTCTGCGAACTGGCAGCCAAACGCCCGGCCGTGCCGGAAGGCGTGGCCGTAAGGAAGACGGTGGCAGCCTAGCTTCCGGAAGACACTGCGGTCCGGAACAGGATGTTTCATCATTATGGGACTTGGGGTGTGTGAGAGCGCTCTTCAGCCACGAGCGCTCATCGCGCCCCTACAGAGCCCGAGGCCAGCGATCTATTTCGTTGCCTTGACTTCCCCCGACATTTCCAAATCCACATTCACCACCGGCTTCACTCTTAACAGGAAATTGCTCGGGTTTTTGATTCCCCACTTCACGTACGGCACCTCGAATTTGCTGGTTCCCCTCCAGCGATCTCCCATCAACTCCGCGTGAACCAGCGCGGTGAGATCATGGTCCGCGCCATGAATGGAAAAAACACCGCTAATCTCTACGTCCGATGCCCCAGACTGCCCCACTCTGCCCTCCACTTGCCTCGGCCGGAAGACCACGTCGGGATATTTTGCCGTCTCCAAAATCTCCTTGTGCATGCGCGCATCGCGTGAGCCATTCCCACTTTCACCGCTCGCTGCGGAGACCACAATCTCGCCGCCAGCCTTCCCGGTTTCTCGATCGAAATGTACGGTTCCGCTCTTCACGGCGAACGTTCCGTGCACCGCGTGCAGCGTGCTGTCCACTGTCCAATGAACCGCTGATTGTGCCGGGTCAAGCGTCAGCACAATTTCGGAAGCGGCGGCTGGCGTGGCTTCCTGCTGAGGCAGACTCGGCGCAGCCGAGAGGAACAGGGCTGTGCTGAGGACGGTCAAGGCTCCAACGCGTAGGGATTTCAATGGTCTTTTCCCCGCAAGGGCTCTACCGCGGATCGGCCCACCTCTACAGTATTCTCCCGAGTTCCCGTGCATTCCTTCCCTAGGGAAGTTCTGATTAAGGCCCCGGGTCCTCCGTGCACCCCTGTGTACCCTGTGGTTATGCCCTTTGCCGACACTTGATCAGAGTTCCCCCGGGACATCCCGATTCTAATGCCAACTAAGACGGTTCTAGGATTCAACCAGTTCGAAATCAGGTCCGGAAACAGGGTTCGAAATAAACTTCGGTTCCGCTGCGACGGTTCTAGCCGAATCGTCATCCAATACAAACGCTGGCTAATGCTCGTCCGTGCGCGCCCCTTTTTGTGCGGATCGTCGGACGAGCACTCGCCAGTCCAATCCTGAGTCGGATCTTCGGTTCGTACCTTCAAGCAGACCGGGAGCGTCGAATGCGTGCTGCAGAAAATGGCTTGCTGGTGACTGACGAGCTCACGGAGCGCGCATCTGATGCTCGCCGCCGAAGCGATGCTCTCTTTAATCTGTTGCGCGAGGACGCATTCTATGAACGGCCAATTCCAGAGCGCCATCGCATCATCTTTTATGTTGGTCACCTCGAAGCATTCGATTGGAATTTACTGAAAGAATTACAGCCGGGACTAAAGAGTGCTCATCCGGAGTTTGATCGCCTGTTCGCCTTCGGCATCGATCCAGTGGGCGGCGGACTTCCCACCGATTTGCCATCCGATTGGCCCTCCTTGGATGTCGTCCACGATTACGTGTTCCATGTCCGCGACACCCTCGATAAGAATCTAGCGAACATAATTCTCGAACCAAACTCTCAGACGCGCGACAGTTTTCCACCACGCACCTTGTTCAACGTCGCCATTGAGCATCGCCTGATGCATGTTGAAACGCTGGCCTACATGCTGCATCAGTTGCCGCTCGACGCGAAAGTGCGGCAGCCCAATTCACTCCACTTGGCCGGCCCGCCCATCGTCCCGCGGATGGTGTCGATCCCTGCCGGAGTGGTAACCCTGGGTCTCGCTCGCGGCCCTGAAAAGTTTGGCTGGGACAATGAGTATGCCGCTCACACCGTCGAAGTTCCAGCGTTTGAGATTGATCGGCACAAGGTGACCAACCGACAGTATCTCGAGTTCATGGCGGCTGGCGGCTATGAGTCGCGTGCATTCTGGGACGAGCATGACTGGAACTGGAAAACTGCTCACGGAATTTTTCACCCCTTGTTCTGGAAAAGGGAAGGCAATCGGCCGTCCAGCCAGATGTCGGGCCAAAAGTCCGGCCAGAAGTCCGGCCACACCTGGCTGTGGCAGACCATGTTTGACGAAGTCCCGCTGCCGCTCGATTGGCCCGTGTATGTGAGCCAGGCTGAGGCCGCGGCCTACGCGCGCTGGGCAGGGAAGTCGCTCCCTACCGAAGCGGAGTGGCAGCGCGCCGCCTACGGCACTGTCGACGGCGCCGTCGCGGGCGCGTCGAAAGAAAACAAGACCGTACCCGTGGGGCAACGGGGACGAGGCGCCCAGTGCCCAATTCGGCAATTTTGACTTTCACCGTTGGGACCCGGTGCCGGTGAACGCGTTCCCCGACGGCCAGAGCGCTTTCGGCGTTCACGGTCTGCTCGGCAACGGGTGGGAATGGACCTCCACCGCTTTCGGTCCGTTTCCCGATTTCGAGCCGTTTCCGTTTTACCGCGGGTACTCGGCTGATTTCTTTGATGGCAAGCATTTCGTCATGAAGGGCGGCTCGGCGCGTACGGCTGCGTGCATGTTGCGATCCACGTTTCGCAACTGGTTCCAGGCGCACTACCAATATGTGTACGCGGGTTTTCGCTGCGTTAACCGCTGATGGTCGAGCTCACGCTGGAAGGGGATTCAGAAATGCTGCTTCACCCGATTAACTCCCACACCATTAACGCTCACGCGCTTAACTTTCACGCGATAGCAGTGTCGCTTACGAATTCGCCTCCGATGTGCGTCAAGGGCTCACGCTGCCGGGACAAAAGGAACTCCCCTCCAAGTACCTCTATGACGACGTGGGCTCGGCGCTCTTCGAAGTAATCAGCCGTCTACCCGAGTACGGACTCACCCGAGCCGATGAACGTTTGCTGCAACGTCACGCGTGTGAGATCGTGGACCGCCTGGACGCTCCCGTCGCCGTGGCCGAACTGGGCAGCGGCAGCGGCAAAAAGACCCGATGGATACTGGAGGCGATCGGCCGGCGGCAGCGGACATCTTATTATCCGGTCGAAATATCCCGCTCCGCTCTGCTCATGTGCCAGCGCGAACTTAGCGATATTGATTCCATCAGCATTGTAGGTTTTGAGCGCGAGTATCTTGACGGGTTGCAGGAGGTAGCCGCGCACCGGCAGTGCAGCCAACACTTGTTAGTGTTGTTTCTGGGCAGCACGATCGGGAACTTCGATCGTCCCGCCGGCATAAAATTCCTGGCGGAAGTGCGGCGCATTCTAGAGCCTGGAGATTCACTTCTTCTGGGAACGGACCTGGAAAAGCCCAGTGCGCAACTGCTCAAGGCCTACGACGACGAACTGGGAGTGACCGCTGCGTTTAATCTCAATCTGCTGGCCCGCATCAATCGCGAACTCGATGCCGATTTTGACCTGGGCCAGTTTGCCCACGTGGCCCGGATCAATCGCCAAGCCCGTAGCGTCGAAATGCATCTCGAATCAAAGCGGCGCCAAACCGTGCGCATTCCGGCAGCCGATCTGCGCCTCGAATTTGCGGAGGGCGAGACCATCTGGACCGAGAGTAGCCACAAGTATTCGGCGGAAGAGGTCCTCCAGATGGCGAGCGCCGCCGGCTTCTGCTGCCAGGCACAATGGATAGACGAGCAGTGGCCCTTTGCGGAGAATCTGCTCATTGCGGAATAAGTTTGTTCGTCTACTTCTCGTAACTCGTCTTCTCGTAACTCGTCCATCGATGCGTGACCGCCCGCCGTTACTGCGTTTATCGGCTTACGGCAGCAGCCCGAACACTCCCACCCCATTCGTCGTTCCCACATACACCTTACCGTTCGCAATTGTCGGCGTGATGAACTTGTTTCCGTTTCCAAAGTTGTCGCGCCCGCCTGCCGCCTGGCTCGAGTTATATAACTCCACGCTAAGGTTATTCGCGTTGTACGCGTGCAGCACGGCTGGCGAGGTATTTTCCGTGGCCCACAAAATCAAAGTGCTCGCCGAGCCCCCCGAGATGCTGGGCGTAGCCCCCGGGAAGCCAAACTGTGTGCCTGTCGCCGATGCCGGTGTGGAATTCAGCAAGCCGCTGCCGTTGAACGAGAACGCCTTGATCTTGTCCCCCACAGCGCCATAGTAGATTTTATGGCCGTCAAATGCCGGCGCCGAATACACTGGTCCGGCCAGCGCGCCGCTCAATTCCTGGTAAATCTGATTATTGTTGTTCGGATTAAACTTCCCCATATTAGTCCGGTTCGCCAAATAGATGTTCGCGTCCTTTCCGGCGCCCACAACCAGTTCGCGCAGCACTCCGTTAGAGTCTTTGAAATTCGGCACCACCAGCGCGCCGCCCGATCCCAGATCCCTGTCCGCATCCGATTCGCTCACCGTGTTGTACATGTTGAAGTAGTCGGTCACCGCCAGCTTTCCTTTCTTGGTCGAGATCTTTATGATCGCGTTCCCATAGTCGCCGTTTGCCGGGAGCCCGTTCGCATCCATCGTCGTATCGAACGTTCCATTCGCGTCGAGAAAGTAAATGTTTCCGTTCGCATCGGCCGCCGGCCCCGCACCCGCCGCCCAAATTGCGCCTTCACTCCCGTTCGGAGTCACGTTGAGCACTGACTCCTGCGCCAAAGTCTTCTGCGTTGTAACTGATAATCCATCCCGTATAAGGCGGAAGTCACAATGCGACGCCCATGACGTATACAGAATATGATTCACCAATAACAACCCAGCCCGTTCTTTATACTGCTTAGGATCGAAAATCACGTATCCACCCTGGCTGTTATCGCCCGTCCCAGGGTACTGAGCCGCAATTTCCGCAGGTCCGCCAAATTCCTCCGCGCCGCTGGTAATGTCCAGTGCATGCAGCCGCTGGTGATAGTTAGAACTGGAGTCCTTACTCATAGCGACCACATAAATCGTTCCATGCGTCCCAGCCGTAAGATCGATTACCGGAGTAGAAGTAACTCCGATCTCCGGCGTAACCTGGCCGCAACCGCGGTTATCCGAGGAAGTCTCACCCGCCGCGAGCGTGGTCACATGCCAAAGGGCCGAGCCGCTGTCTGCGTCAAACCCGTACACCGTCCCATGTTCAGTCGCCACAAACAGCACGTTGTGCGTGCCATTTTCCGGAATACTGACATCAGGGGCATACAAAGGCTGCGCGTCCACCAGTCCGTCTGTAGGGATTACAAACAACTTCCCAAACCTTGTGGAGTTCACGTTCTTGAGCGTGAGCAGGGTTTCGCTCAAATTCCGTCCCGTGCGCATGTTGTCGTTGTGATATGTAAGGACGCCCTTAAACGCAGGCGCAGCCCTCACTAACATTTCACGACGGAAAATCAGCGCCGAAAGAAGCGAGAGAATCAGAATGGCAACTGGGAGCAGAAAGCTTCGCGCAGGCAGAGCTCGTCTCATGACGCACCTCGGGGGTAACATCCGTACTTCGAAAGGTAGTAGCGAACCAAAGTAGCGCACCGAACAATTCTACCCGACTATGGCGCCAGAAATCGCCTCACAAAGACCTGGAAACGCCGCCGGTGAAGCTGTTTTACTCCCTCATTTTCCATCATGTTCAGGCGACGATCTCCGGCAAAGGCGGTTCTTACGCCAGGGGTTTCTGCCCCGCATTTCCCTGTGTTCCCCTGTGTCCTCTGTGGTTAAGATTTTATCGACCACAAGCGCCAATTCATCTGGCATCCGCACGCGCTCTTGAGTATTCTCGTGGAGATGGCCACCGTCTCCTTGAGCGAACTGTTGGGCTCGACCGTTTATGACGCCTCCGGCGTCGCCAGCGGCCGGGTGCGCGAGGTGGCCCTCGCTCCGCAGGAGGATCGCTCCCGCGTCGCTCTGCTCATCGTCAAAACGCCCGCCGGAAACCGCGTGTTGCCCTTGACGGCCGTTTCCACGATCAATGGCGGTATTCGGGCCTCCACCGCAGCCGCGGAATGGACCGCAGCCGATGGCTCCGAAGGCCTGTTGTTGCTCAGTCGAGATCTGCTCGATCAGCAGGTGATTGACGTCCACGGCCGCAAAGTTGTGCGCGTGAACGACGTGGATTTTCACCACGACATCGCGGAGAATCGCTCAGTTTTAAAAGTTGGCGGTGTGGATGTGGGCGCGCGGGGCGCGGTTCGCCGCCTTCTCAAAGGCATGGTCCCAGCGGCTGCCCTTCGTGCCTTGCTATTGCGGATCCCTCCCCGCGATATTCCCTGGGACTTCATCGATCTCATCGAGACTGACCCCGCCCGGCGCGTCCGGCTGAAGATTTCGCATGAGCGCTTGGGCAAACTCCATCCCGCCGACATTGCCGACATTGTCGAAGATCTGGCTCCCGATGAGCGCGAAGCCGTGTTCGAGACGCTGGACGAAGGCGTCGCCGCCGGCGCGTTGGAAGAGCTCGAGCCCAAGGTACAGAAATCGGTCCTGGAATCCCTCGATTCCGACCGCGCCGCCGACATTGTCGAAGAGATGGAACCGGACGCGGCTGCCGACCTTTTGGGTGATCTCTCCCATGAGCGGTCGGAGGAAATCCTGGTGCAGATGCAGCCCGAAGAGCGCCAGGAAGTCGCCGACCTGCTCGAATTCAAAGAGAATACGGCCGCCGGCCGCATGACCACCGAGTTCATTGCCCTGCCGGTGACGGCCACAGCCCACGACGCGATCGAGTTCATGCGCACTTTTGAAGGCCGCATGGAAAACATGAGCATCATTTACCTGACCGATTCTCACGGAACCCTGGCCGGCGCGGTCCCGTTGGTCAAGATCGTTCTGTCGACCTCTTCGACTCCCCTCCTGGCCTTGTCCCAGGAACCCCTCATTTCCTGCCACGAAGATGCGAAAGAAAGGGAATTCGCCGAACTGTTTGACAAGTACAACCTGCTGACATTGCCGGTGATCGACGAGCACAGCCAACTGACCGGCGTGATCACCCCCGATGACGTAATCGCGATGCTGCGCGCCAAGCTGTAAGAAGTTCTGATTAAGCCTCGGGGGCCTCCGTGTACCCGGTGTTTAATTGTATTAGTTTGAACTCGACGTTGCGGACAGGGCGGGCAGGTTCCACGTATCGGACACCGATCAGGGGGATTTGAGTGTAACCGCGATTTTTCGCCAATATAGAACGGGCGTTTTAGAATACACGCAGTCGTTGCGGCAGTAAGGAGGAACTGGTTGAGGTACATGCTGCTGGCTCAACTGCTCGTTCTCTCATCCGCGGCGTTGGGCGGCGATAAACCTGTTTCATGCGAGCTTGCAAGTAAGAGCATCATGAGCCGTTCTTCCTCTGGGCTCGCTCAGGTCAGCAATCTGGGGGACATCCAGATCAGATGCCACGTCCCGGCCCGACCGTTCCCGACCAAGCCGGGTGAGGTCCAATACATGCCCAGAGTGGCAACTTCCGCATACAAAGTTTCCCCGGACGGCACAAGGCAACTGGTGCCTTCAGAGGTGAAACAATCCGGCGGCGGATCCGACTCGGGACAGGAATGGGTTGACTTCCTCGTTCACATTCCTCTCGATCCTGCAGAGCGCGATGAGGAGGCTGGCCGGTATCTTGCCAAGATCGAGAAATCGACACGGGCGCAAATCACAGAGGAGGTCCACCAACGAGCGCTGTAAGGACTCCTCGAGTTTGTTTACCAGCATCGGGTGGGCCATTTTCAAGTGGAGTGCCGCATCTTGGACGGTGATCGCGTGATGGGCGTTGGCGTCGTCGAGCTTGAAGTATTATTCAAGGGCCGTTTCTCTGACGTCGGGCTGCCCGCCCAACCCCCAGCTTAGAGTTTCAGAACGAACATTTCGAGTAGGAATCTCGAACGCTCACCACATTCTCGATTGACGAAACCAGCGTTTACACAAGTTTGCGCCGTTGTTAGGCCCCTTCGTTGTGCCCAAACCTCCTGCTACGGCCTGATGGTAGCGGCCCTATCGGACAGCGTGCCGTGCAAGGGTCAAGTCGTGGCTATTACACTTTAATGCCTTTTGCCGACCCTTAGTCAGAGTTTCCCAATTTATCCGCGAGGAAACTGCAGGGTCCGTAACTCGCGAAAAACTTCCCAAGTTTGCAGATTCACCTACCCAGACGGCGCTTTCAGCGTTTATTCTGATCGTTCTGTTTCGCCAATTAGATCGTGCCTGTGGCTTGTGCGCATGAAATTCCTGAGAACCTGGAAGCTCCGGCTCCTGCTGTTGTTTGCCGTGGTAGGGCCGGGCTTCATCACCGCGAATGTCGACAACGATGCCAACGGCATCTTGACGTATTCGCAGGCCGGCGCTCAGTTCGGCTACATGCTCTTGTGGACGATGATCCCGACTACGGTCGCCCTGATCGTAGTGCAGGAGATGTGCGCCCGCATGGGCGCGGTTACGGGCAAGGGCCTGAGCGATCTGATCCGGGAAGAATACGGCCTGCGGATCACCTTCCTCATGATGCTCGGCATTCTGATTACAAATTTCGGAAACGTTGTGGGCGAGTTTGTCGGCATTGCGGGAAGCATGGAGCTGTTCGGGGTCTCAAGGTACTACTCGGTGCCGATCTGCGCCGTGGTCGTTTGGTTGATCGCGGTAAAAGGGCAGTACAAGAGCGTTGAGAAAGTGTTTCTGGTGGCTTCATTCTTCTACATCACTTACATATTTGCCGGGGTGCTGGCCAAGCCCGCGTGGATGGAGGCCGTTAAGGCCACGGTGAAGCCTCCGGGGATGGCAGCCTTCAAGCACGGCCCGTATCTCTACATGGTCATTGGCGTTGTCGGAACTACGATCGCGCCCTGGATGCAGTTCTATCTGCAGTCGTCGGTCGTGGAAAAAGGAATCACTCGGCGCCAATACAAAGCCTCGCAGCTCGACGTGATTGTGGGCTGCATCTTCACCGACGTGGTTGCCTGGTTCATCATTGTCGCTTGCGCGGCTACGCTCTACCTGCATGGCAATCGTGACATTCGTGACGCTGCCGATGCTGCCCAGTCGCTGCGTCCGTTGGCGGGCGACTGGGCGTACATACTGTTTGCGCTCGGGCTTTTCAATGCGTCGCTGTTTGCGGCTTCGATTCTGCCCCTCTCGACGGCCTACACGGTTTGTGAAGGATTAGGTTTCGAGTCAGGCGTAGAACGGAAATTTTCCGAAGCTCCCGTCTTTTACTGGCTCTATACGGCGCTCATCGTTGCAGGAGGAGCCGTGATCCTGATACCAGGCCTTCCGTATATAAAGATCGCTGTATTTTCGCAAGTGGTCAACGGCGCAGTGTTGCCCTTCGTGCTGATTTTCATGTTGTTTCTGATCAACAAAAAAGAACTCATGGGCGAATACGTAAATAAACCCACGTTCAATATCATCGCCTGGGCGACCACCGTCATTATGATCGGCATTGACGGTGCTGCTGGTTTACGGCACCCTGCGCGGCGGGATGGGCTAGAAGATAGTGCGCAGCCACGTGCGGATCAGGAATCGTATTTGGCTAAGACACGTTTAATCTGCTCCATGTTTAGACAAATCCAAGAATCTCCTCTATTTTGAAAGAGAAGTCCGTCTATGCCAGTGCCTCTTACCGCCATTCTCAGCGCTTCGAGGCCTTCGATCTCGAGGTAGCTGTTCTTAAGGCGTTGGTCGGCCCTGAAATGTGTACAACGGAAGTAGCGTCAATCCCTTGACCTTAGCGAGCCCCGGCAACTTTATGGCGTCGCTTGCTTGGGTACGATACGTAACGCCTTTTGGAATTCCCGTCATCGAATCGGGTTCTACTTGGCAAAAGAAGACTCGTCCCTTAATTAGTTTGCAAAAGGCGTCGTAGTCTTTTCCTCTTCTGTGCTCCGCGATATCGAAGATCAGTTGATCGATATCGACGACGGTCTTATTTCGCCCAAACAATTTCTCGAACATCGCTAGCCTCCCCGCGATGTGACTTCGATCTAGCTTTCACAGGATCTTTCCCGCCGCCAGATTGTTCACCAGTCCCAAGTCGGCTTCAAGAAAATCCAGTCCCAGCAGCTCCTGCCGCGTCACCCAGCGGATTTCGCGAAAGATTCGGTTCTCAATTTCGCCTTGGTATTTGCGCACGTCGTAGAAACGGAGTTCCACCGATCCGCCGCCCGGGTATTGATGGACGATGCGGGCGACCTCAGCGCCGATCTCCGCCACGATCCCTAGTTCTTCCTCCAGTTCCCGGCGCATGGCATCGCGAGGCTGTTCGCCTTCTTCGATTTTGCCTCCGGGAAATTCCCATTTCAGCGGCATAGGCTGGTGCCGCGTCCTCTGGCAGGCGAGGATGAGGTCATCTTTCAGAATCAGCGCGGCGACGACTCGTTTCATGGGTGTTGAAAAATATGTTGAGAAATATATTTAGAAATATGTTTCGAAATGCGGGCGGCGTGGCGATGGCTTACTTGCGCTCCAGTCGCTTGCCCACGAGCTGCGCGCAATATTCAACCAGTTCACGATCTTCGTCGCCGAACGCCGCCAGGAAGTGACTGTCGATATCGAGTTCGCCGGCCACCTTGCCGTGCACAAAGATCGGAACTACGATCTCCGACTTGGTTTCCAGCGAGCAGGCCAGATAGCGTGGATCCTTCTTCACGTCATCCACCACCACCGTCTTCCCCGACGATGCCGCCGCACCGCAGATGCCCTGGTTCAGCGCAATGCGGGTGTGCACCGTCATCGCTCCCTGGTAGCGCCCCAGGACCAGCGCCGGCGGACTGGCTCCAGCTTCCAGCATGTAGAAGCCTACCCAGTTGTACTTCAGCATTTGTTTGTTCAGCAGAAGGGAGATGTCTTCCATCAGTTGATCCGCCGAGCGCGCTTCGGAACTCAAGCGGTCCGCCGCCTTGCGCACTTCGTCGACTTTGCGAGGATTGGATGTAGTGGCCATGACGATAATCCTAAACCATGATGCAACCGCTGTTCATCTTCTCCCCGAGACTTCCCCAAGGGCAGGCGTACGCCGCATTGCAATCGCGCATTACAATCACAATGTGTATTCCGCCGAACTCCTTGACCATTTCCAGAACCCCCGAAACGCCGGCCAGATCGAAGCCCCCGACCGCGCCTCGCGCCTGGAAAACCCCGCCTGCGGAGACATTCTGGAACTCACCCTGAAGCTGGAAGGCAGTCGCATCGCCGACATTCGCTTTCGCGCCAAGGGCTGCGTTCCCGCAATGGCCTGCGGCTCGGCGATCACCGAGCTGGCGAAAGGCAAAAATATAGACCAAGCCCGCCAGCTGAGCAGGGAAGAGTTGGTTCAGAAAGTAGGAGGCCTGCCGCCAGCCTCCGCTCACGCCAGCCACCTGGCAATAGACACGCTCGCCGCGCTCTTGCGCAACCTCTGAGTCGAGCGTGAATTCGTATGCCTGAAACCCTGTTCTAAATCCGGATTCCAAATCCAGTTTGAAATTAGAGACGGGCAGGGTCGACTTCGAGGCCCCTTTGTTTCTGGACCCTAACGTACCGGTCTCTTTGCGATTCGTTCGGTAACAGGCGCTCATTTGCCGGGGTGGCCTCCAACCTGGCGAGCCCTCCTTCGAAACGCTCGTGCTGTTCGCGGTCTTCTCTTTCTTGCTTCTGGATCCATGGATCTTGGGCGCGGCCGTCAGCGCCCAGCTCCTCGTACTCGCGTTCCTCGAAGGGAGACCAAGCCGTAGCCCCAATCGGACGCTGGCCCACGCACTCGCGATCAATCACTACCGTCATTGGCGGGGGCTCAAACGAGGTATGTTTCAGGTTGGCCGAAGCCGTCTGCAGCGCATACAGCGTCAGCGCCGCCGTTCGATGATCCACCTGCCGCGTCATCATCAGCCGGATCACCTCGCCCAGCCCCATCTGAATGGAATCCGCATCCTCCGGCAGCGCCAGCGTCGCGTTCCACCGCTCCCGCTGCCGACTTTCGTCAATCTCCATGCTCTTCAAAGCCCATCGCATGTGGAAGAAACAATAGATCTCACGGCGTAGCGCTGGCGATCCGCACTGCGTCCCGTTGATTTTAATATGCTGACATCGAGCAACCCTTTCCGGATATAAAGGCATTTTTGAGCTCCTGTTTCCCGTAAGAATGAACCGCTGAAATATTAAGGACCTGCATATATGAATAGACCCGCGACCTCGCCGCCCCAAAGCGACAATATCCCAATTACCATGATTCCCCTTCCAAGCGCCACCTGTAAGTGCGCCCCATCACACCGCGTTTGTGATGAATTCCCGAGGCGGGCAAGGTGAGCCAACACCCTACCCGTTGTCATCCTGAGCGGAGCAGGGACTTCACGAAGTGAAGTCCCTGCGGAGTCGAAGGACCCCTGCACAATCACAGTCGCCAAAGACGCGTCAGGGAATTCTCCCCGCGGGGGTGGCCCGCTCCTTGCGGCTTTAAGGCAAGGGGTGGGTGCCGACAGCGCTAAGCCAGGCCGAGGCCGGGGCCCCCGGCAGCATCTCGGATCATAGCGTCCCAGCCAAGAGTACTGTCGTCATCCGTCTTACGATTTCTCTTGACATGTGTAGACATATGTCTCATGCTATTCTCGATTATGGATATACAAAAGCCTATCGACTACTGGAAGATGTTCACCGATCTTATGGATCGTCGAACCCTGTTGGTTCGCCAACGCGACGAGGCTGAGGTCGAATTGGCAAAGATGAAGCAATTGATTCTGTCGGTATTTGCAATGCTTCCCGAGGATTATCAGAAAGCCAACCAACAAGCCATCGACGATATAGAAGCCGAGAGCGCGGGTCTTCAGGACGCAATCAAGCTCGTTTTCTCCACACATGCGGGAGAGTACCTGACTGTCTCCGACGTTCGCGATCATCTGAACGATATGGGTTTTGACTTTCGCCAATACAAAGCTAACCCTTTGGCGTCCATAGGAACCACATTGAAGCGGATCGCCGCCACCGGCTACATCGGAGCCACCAGCGGCTCGTCTGGCACTCTGTACAGGCGAGAAGCTCCGCTGGAAAAACTCAAGATGCTGGTCGATATGTTTAGGACGCCTGAGATACAAGAAAAACCTAAACGGGCTGTGGGAGCGCCCAAGCGGAACACGAAGGCTTTCTACGGCGAGCGATGAGTTTAGAGTCAAATACGAACGGCCGGGTGCCGGGTCCCCACTCATCGCGCACTTTGCGATGAGTGGGATTTCGGAGGCTGGCCCGAAACATGAAGCGCCCTAGCACCGAAGAAGATTCGAACCAGTTGGGATTAAACCCATGAAAAAGACTTCCGTCTTCCAAGAAGCCAAGCCGCGAACACCGAAGGCCGAGGCTCGCAAGCGAGAGCAAAAGATTATGGAAGCAATGTCAGACCTGCTCGATCTAGACGACGAGGAAACGTACAAACGCGTACTGGCAGAAAAGTTCGGGATAAAACCAGGGAATCCGAGGTACCAGCAGGCGATGGCTACTTGGGCCGAGATTCGGCGCGCGCGGACTTGACCTTCTTGACATGCTCCACCAAGTTGTCGACCTTGCGATCCTTCTCTTCTTCGGTCAAGCCCATCTCGTCCATCTGCTCTTCCAGAAGTCGCGCAATCGTCCTCAGTCCATCGTTGCGAATAGCGCGCCGCTTCGACTCGGGAGGCGGAACTGGAAGTGCCGACATATTGCGAACCCTCGCGCGAACCTGCGTCCGAGCCTTTCTTTTCGTTATGGGCGACACGCTAGTGTACCTCACAACTTAACTTTAGCTGTCCGAACGAAATAATTTCCACCTGTTTTGATGCGGGCAGGTAACGAAAGGGACTACCCCGATTCATCACAAACGCCGGTGTGCGCCATCACAGACTTCCAACCGCGCCTGCGCGACAATGTTCCCTGATCTGTCGCAGCCGAGGTGCGCCAACTCCATTCAAGGCCACCCCGGCCGCGCCCAGCCAGTTATCAGTAACCCTCTGATAAACATGTACAGAGGCGATGAGCGGGCGTCAAAAGCCGCCAAAACTATGAATTTCGAGAGAATGAGGCAAGAAATCCAGCTAAGTCCTTATTCCGGAAGATTTTGAAAATAAGTCCTTCGCCCTCTAGATTTTGGCGTCGCGATCCCCCGTAACCCCATGATTCGACTACGAGGGGGGTAGGGGGGTGGTGGTAAACACGCATTAATACCTTGGGAGTAAACAGCCAGCAAATAATGGAATCGAATCGAGCTACCGCCCAGCGTGGTTGGCGTCCGGCTGATAAACCGTCCAGCCGTTGGCGAGCGCGATCTCTTTCAGATCTGGATTGGGGTTGATGGCGAATGGATGTTTGGACATGGCGAGCATCTCGCGGTCCCAGATCGCGTTGCCGAAGGCGCAATCGGGCGCTGTGATCGGGAGACGATTTGAGCATCAGCACAGATCGAATCGCCTCCACCTTGCCGGGACCGCTGGGAACTCGAATGAGCTGATCGGTTATCGTCCCATCGATCGTGCCGTTTTCGATCGCCACTTCGGCGGCCAGGATGCGATTTTGCGGGATGCCGAAGTAGTGCATGGCGGAGCGGATGATCCACTGGCACGAAGAGGAAACGGCCCAGACGTCGCATCCGCATTCGGATGAACGCAGGCGCTCGACTAATTCGCCGCATCTCCGGGAAAATATTGGCGGCGATTCCTTGGGCAAAATAGGTGTCGCAGGCCTGCTGCACGATTTCTTCCCGCAGTCCGCGATGCATGGTGACCATTTCTCCGCACATGACTTCTTCGGCGACCTGGCCCGCTTTGTAGTCGGCATAGCGCGCGCGGGCCCAGCGGGCGATCTCTTGCGACACCAGGCCTTGATCCAGTTCCCAGGAGAAAAAGCCTTCTCCGGCGTCTCCGGACCAGAGCGTGCCGTCGCAGTCGAACGTGGCGACTCGCGGACGTGAGGCGTGAGTACACTTTCGATGAATTCGGTTTGACGGGATGTGAGACGCGTCATGAAATATAGAGCCTTGGCCGGGACTAACTCGATGGCGGAAGATGTGGCGGCAAATTCAAAGCAGCGTACTGCTCCGGCGTGTCGATGTTGACCACGACCAGCGGGTCGTCCACCGGAACGTACTCGATTTCATTCTGGTGCGCGTGCTCGACCTCGCGCGCATTCGATGTTTCCGGAGCGTTCAGGAACGCTGACAGCATCTCGCGGCCCAACAGAATTGGATGTCCGTGTTGCCCCTGGTATTCGGGGATCACCGCCCATTTCCGGTGTGCCGTGGCGCGAACGAAAGCCGCTTCGAGCGTCTCCAACGTTTCTCTCTGGACGGGTGGCCGGTCGACGAGCGTAATCATGGCGGCGTCGCGGCCGCGGTTCAGAACCTCCTGCAGGCCCAGCCTCAACGAGCTGAACTGGCCGCGCTCCGGCTCGGGATTCACCACCAGCGATGCTCCATTGGCGTACACGACCGGGGCCACGGAGGCTTCATTCTTGCCGGCTACGACCAGCACCTCATCAACATGAGGGAAGAAGAGCCGTATGGCGGCGGAGAGGAACGTGTCGGTCGTTGTTATTGTGGTCGCCGAACCCACGGCTGATGGAGGCCACGGCAGCAACGCCTTGTCGCGCCCCATGCGCGTGGATTCGCCCGCCGCCAGAATTACTCCGCAAAAAGCCGGGGTTCGCCCCATGAGGGCACGATAACAAACCGCTGCCACTCTGCCAAGGACACGGGTCACAGGCCAGAGCCTGGGGTGCAACTTGAGTTGTTACGGCGAAGGCGAGATCGTTGCAAGCCTGACGTACGTCTAAAGGCGTGCCTGATACGATCGCTGTTGTACCAGCTAATCGAAGTGTGCTCTAACTGAACGTTGGCAGCTTGAACACGTCGTCGTGGGGAACTCGTTCCACCGCGTGTCCAGCTTTGCGCCAGGCACGCAGGCCACCGGCGATGACGAATACTTTGAATCCGAGCTCCTGTAATTGGCGCGCCACCCGGGCGCTGGTGGCTTCGCGCGCTCAAGTACAGTAGAGATAAATCTCGCGATCCTTGGGCAGGTTCTTGACTTCTTCAATGAGGTTGTTGGGTTCAATGCGGATCGATCCGGCAATGCGCTCGGAGTCGGCATCGTAGTAGCCGTGGCTGCGGACATCGGCGATCAGCATGGTGTGAGCCGCATCGGACGCCAGTCTTTTAGCGAGCTCCTCGGCCTGTATGCGGGGAATGACGTCGAGCAGACGGTACTTGCGGTAAACCCAGATGCGATAGACGACATAGGCGGCGAGTCCGATGCCGAAGACGACCTCGGCGGCAGAGCCGGCGGAGCGCAGTCCGCGGGTGATGGCGCGCAGCGCGTCACTGAAGAGATATCCGGCGGCCGAGTACGCGCCCACGTAGAAAGCCGCTCCGAGGACGTCGAATTGCAGAAAATTTCCCAGCCGCATTTTCATGCTCCCGGCGAGCGGCGGAGACATGGTGTTGATGCCGGGGATGAATTTGGCAAAAAGCAGCGTCTGCTTGCCGCGTCGGTAAAAATACTCCGCCGAGCGCAGGATGCAAGTTTCCGGATTCGCCGAAAGCCGGCACAGAATGCCCAGCAATGCCCACCCGCTGACTCTGCCCATGAAATAAAGAATGACATCGCCGCCGATCATCGCGAGCAGGGCTACGCCGAAGACGAGATAGAAATGCAGATCTCCATAGGCAGCGACCGCACCAGCGGTCAGCAGGGCGAGCGCGGCGGGCAGCGGAAGACCGATCGCCTCCGCGAAGCACACCACCGCCAAGAACAGGTAGCCGTGGTGCGAAATCAGTGAGAGCAGGTCGTTCATGGCGAAAATCGAGTTTGTTCAGTATAGCAATCCCGCCACAACGCTACTGTGGTCGACCTGGCGCAAGAACCCCTGCTAAAGTGTACGACCTCAGGTGTTACGAATTCAGGAGGAACCTTTGTCATCCCAGAGCCGCCGCTACATCAATCTTCCGAATCGTCCCCCGGGCCTTCCTTTCAGCGACGCCGTGCTGGTGGGCGATACTCTTTACATCTCCGGACGCATCGGCATCGACCCGGCGACGGGCGAGGCGCCAGAGAGTATTGATGCCGAACTTGAGCTCTTGTTCGGCGGCTTTCAGGCTGTGCTTCGCGAGGCTGGCATGACCATGGATGACTTGGTATGGGTGCAGGTCTATTCGCCGGACGTTGCGTTGTGGCAGCAGTTCAACGCTGCCTACGTGAAGCTGTTTTCTCGGGAACTTCCTGCCCGCGCGTTTTTGGGATCGGGCAAGCTTTTACTTAAAGGGCGTTTTGAGATGCTGGGGATTGCGGTGAAGGGCTAGGAGCGAAGCCCAAAGTCTGCCGCGCTAACTGCAACTGCCGAGCTTCGCTCGGGATGACAGTTCTTTAAATGTGTTGATCTCGCACCGATTTGCCACGGGCTGTGGCAGTTAACAGCCGACCGCTATTTCTCCCGCGCCACTACGAACTCCGGCGCCCACAGCAGTGCTCGCTTGATCTCCGAGTCGGGAAATGATGCAGATGGCTTGGCGCGCGGATTCGGCGTACCGGGCGGCCTCTTTGGAGGCGTATTCGAGAGAACCATAACGGTTCAGGATGGTCAGGATGTCGGCGTGAGTGACGCCGTTGAAGGCGCGGTCGTGCAGGATGGTTTCGATTTGTCGGCGCTCGGCGGCGGTGCAGCGCTCCAGCGCATGAATGACGGCCATCGTGGCTTTGCCTTCACGCAGGTCACTGGCGACGGGCTTGCCCAGCACACTCTCTGAAGCGGTGAGGTCGAGCACATCGTCCACGATCTGGAAGGCTAAACCGAGATCGCGTCCGTACTGGCCGAGGCGTTCTTCCTCTTGCTCGGTGGCGCCGCCGAGGATGCCGCCGACCCTCATGCACACCGAGAACAGGCAGGCCGTCTTGCGATAGATCAGATCGAGATGCTCCTGCAGGCGAGATCAACTGGCCGAGCTTCTCCATCTGGAGCAGTTCGCCTTCGACCATTTGCTGTGTCAGTTCGATCAGCACGTCCAGGATGCGGAAATTGCGCTCCTGCACCGCGATCCTGAAGGCTTGCATGTAGAGCCAATCGCCGGCCAGCACGCACATCGAGTTGCCCCACTGCGTGTTGGCGGCGGGACGGCCGCGGCGGATTTGGGCCTCGTCAATGATGTCGTCGTGGACGAGCGTCGCGGTGTGGATGATCTCGACGACCGAAGCGAGCTTTACCGCGCCTTCGCCCTTGTAGCCGAGCAGTTTGGCAGAGAGCAGCAACAGTGCTGGACGGATTCGTTTGCCCCCGCCGGCGCGCAGGTACTCGCCGATCTCCGTAATCGCGGCGACGTTCGAGACCGTGTCGCGTCCGAATTGTTCTTCGATCGCGACAATGTCGTCACGCAGAAGATCGAAGATTTCTTTCCCGTTAATGGACGTCGTGGGGGTCACATGTCCTCAGTTGGTCCGGTAATTCGTGAACTGCAGATCGATGCCAAAATCCTGCTGCTTGACCATCGCGATCAGCTCCTGCAGCGTGTCGCGATCCTTGCTGCTGATCCGCACTACGTCGCCCTGGATCGAGGCTTGCGCTTTTTTCTTCGAATTCTTGATCAGCTTCACGATCTCTCGCGCCTTTTCAATCGGGATCCCCTGCTGAATGGAGATCTTCTGTTTCACTGTGCTTCCGGCGGCTGGTTCCAGCGCGCCATAGGTCAAGCCTTTCAGGGGCACTCCGCGTTTTACCAGCTTTTGCTGAAAAACGTCATTTACCGCCTTCATTTTGAATTCATCGGCGGAGTGCAGCAGGATCGCGTCGGTGCCCTCCATCGCAATCTGGGACTTCGAGTCCTTCAGATCGAAGCGCGTGCTGACCTCCTTCATCGCCTGCTGGATGGCGTTGGAAACCTCCGCGAGGTCGATTTTGCTGACGATATCGAAACTGTTATCGGGCATGGAATGTCACCGTCAGAATCACGGTCAAAATATATTACGGCCTTTTAAATCTTTAGATTGTCATGCTGTGGGGGATGTCCGCTCGAAACTCAGAGCCCCACGGATCGTTCACCCCAAACATGTACCCCTGAGGGTAACAGAAGAGGCATTATCTGCGAAGGCTGGCGTCCTGAGGTACGACCAGCACATCTTATAAATTGTCATCCCGAACGAAATGAGGGATCTGCATCTTGCGCAAACTGCGGATCCCTCACTTCGTTCGGTATGACAAAATCTAGCGAAAGAGAAAGCTGGGAGTTAAAGAGCGGACTTCGAAGTTTCCGGGGCGAGTCCAAAAAACTTGTAGAAATTCTGCGTGGTTTGCGAGCCGATCTCTTCCGCGGGCAAGCCGCGCAGTTCGCCGATCTGGCGGGCTACCTCCCTCACAAACGCCGGTTCGTTGCGCTGGCCGCGATGCGGAATCGGCGCCAGGTAGGGTGAGTCGGTTTCGATCAGCATGCGGTCGAGCGGAACCATTTGCGCCGCGTCGCGGATCGACTGCGCCTTGGGAAAGGTGATATTGCCGGCAAAGGAAATCATGAAGCCCATATCGAGTGCGCGTCGCGCATGCTCGACGCTTCCCGTGAAGCAGTGCAGAACGCCGCCCAGTCCGCTGGAACTCAGGTGCCCGGCGCTCCAATGTTCGGCGATCATTGCCAGGCAGTCGTCCCATGCGTTCTCGCTATTGTCGGATGGGCGGCAATGAATGATGATGGGCAACTTCGCCGCTTTTGCCAATTCCATCTGCTGCCGGAAGACCGCTTTCTGCACTTCTCGCGGCGAGTGGTCGTAAAAATAGTCGAGGCCGATTTCTCCCCAGGCGATCACCTTGGGATGCCGCGCCCATTGCAGCATTTGGGCGTCAGCAGCTTCGTTCGCCAGGCTTGCTTCGTGCGGATGAATTCCCACGCTCGCCCAGATTCGCGGATATTCCGGTTTCCCATCGTATTTTTCCGCCAGCTGAATCCCGCAATTGGCAGTTTCGGGCCCGTCGCCGTTTCCGATGGCGAGATAGGCTTCGATCCCGTTCTGTTTCGCGCGCGCCAACACCTGGTCGCGGTCAGCGTCGTAGCGTTTGCCTTCGAGATGGGCGTGAGAGTCGATGAACACAGTCGTTGTCGCTGGTCGTTATCGTTGGCGAGATCGTGTGGGGGACGGGCGCCCTCGCCCGCCCATGCCGAGCGAAGCTCGCAGCTATTTCAGCCGCGTGCCGACGGGAACGTCCTCCAGAAAGCTTGCCAGCACCGGCTTGCCGCCTTCGGGCGCGGCGGCGACGATCATGCCGTTTGATTCCAGTCCGCGCAGTTTGCGGGGCGCGAGGTTGGCCACGATCACGACCTTGCGTCCGATCAGTGTTTCCGGCTCATAGGCCTCGGCGATCCCAGCTACCAGTTGGCGCACTTCAGTTCCTAGATCGACTTCCAGGCGCAGCAATTTGTCGGCGCCCTTTACGCGCTCGGCGGTCTTCACCTGGGCCACGCGCAATTCTACTTTCGCGAAGTCGTCGATGGTGATTTTGCCATCGGGAATTGTCCGGCTGGCTTGGCCGGAGCGGTCTGGGAGGCTGGGCGTCGCGGCAGCGGTTGCCGAGCTTCGCTCGGCTGGACGGGCGAGGCGCCCGTCCCCACACTTGCACTCTTTTCTTCCATGTTCTGCATCCTCTCGACGGCCGATTTGTCTGCCCTCGGAAACACGGCTTGCACCTCGCCCAACTTTGTGCCGAGGTGCAGTTGTCCCCACTGCAATCCGGTGAGGTCGAATTTCCTGATGTCTCCGAGGCCGAGCTGGGCCCAGATCCTGGCGGTGGCGTCGGGCATCACCGGATGCGCGAGAGCGGTTACAATCCGCAGAGCTTCGGCGCTGGTGTAGAGCACGGTTGCCAGGCGAGAGCGGCTGTCTTCGTCCCTGTCCTTTTTTTCGCCCAATGACCAGGGTTCGTTTTCGACGATGTATTTGTCGACGGCGCTGACCAGTCCCCAGGCGGTTTCGAGGGCGCGCGAGAACTGGAATTGGTCAAAGAGCGTGCCGTAGTCGGCGATCGTTTTTCTCGCCGTCTCCGCAATCGCTGCATCCGCCGGGGTGTGCGCGGCGTTTGACGGATACGGCACTTCTCCCTTGAAATAGCGCGCGATCATGGTCAGGGTGCGGCTGGCGAGGTTGCCGAGGCCATTCGCGAGATCGGAGTTATAGCGCTGCACCAGCGCATCGAAACTAAACGACCCATCCTGCCCGAAGACGACTTCGCGCAGCAGGAAGTAGCGCAGGGCGTCGGTGCCGAGCACATCCACGATGGTTTCGGCGCGCACGATATTTCCGCGCGACTTCGACATTTTGCTTTCTTCAAACAGCAGCCAGCCGTGCGCCGTGATGCTCTTGGGCAACGGCAATCCGGCGGCGAGCAGAAACGCCGGCCAGTAGACGCAATGGAAGCGCACGATCTCTTTGCCGATCATGTGCACGTCGGCGGGCCAGTACTTGTCGAACTTGCTGGTGTCGCTTGAGCCGTAGCCGAGCGCGGTTATGTAGTTCGCCAGCGCGTCGAGCCAGACGTAGACGACGTGCTTGGGATCGTCCGGCACAGGGATGCCCCAGGAGAACGTCGAGCGGCTGATGGAAAGATCGCGCAGGCCGCCGCGCACGAACGAAAGCACTTCATTGCGTCGCGTTTCGGGGCGGATGAAATCCGGCTGCTCGGTGTAAAGGCGGATCAACTGTTCCTGAAATGCCGAGAGCTTGAAGTAGTAATTCTCTTCGTGGACGGTTTCCGTTGGACGGCCGCAATCGGGACAGGGAGCGCCCGGCTCCGCATCGACGTAAAGCTCGTCGAAGACGCAGTATTGACCGGTGTAGGTCCCTTTGTAGATGTGGCCGTTATCGCGAATCTTCCGCCACAATGCCTGCACGCCCTGTTTGTGCCGCTCGGAGGTGGTGCGGATGAAATCGTCCGGCGTCAGACCCATGCGCTTCCAGAGCGCACGGAATTCCGCGGAAATTTCATCGGTGAGTTGCTGCGGCGTCTTGCCCGCAGCCTGGGCTGCCCGCTCGATCTTTTGCCCGTGTTCGTCGGTGCCGGTCAGAAACCACGTGTCATCGCCTAACATGCGGTGGCGCCGCGCGATCGTGTCGCAGGCAATCGTGGTGTAAGCGTGTCCGATGTGCGGACGCGCGTTGACGTAGTAGATCGGGGTCGTGATGTAAAACTTCTTGCTCATTCCTGTCCTGTGTCCTGGGAGTCGAAATCCTACCTCAGCGGCCAAAGCCGACTCTGAAAAGAAGCCAGTTATCGCAGCGGCGAACCGCTCCACCCCATCACGCCAAAACCGGGCGTGCTGGGGACCCCGGCGCTGCGCCACCAAAAATCAAGTGAAAGCTTAAGCGGCGTTCGTTGCATTCGATCGGATGTCGTCAACTTTGATTCCGATGTGTTGTAAGTGGTGCAACATATGCGCGACATAATCCTCGAATACGAACTGGAGTGTCAGCGGTTCCGAGCCGGCAACGGTAAGCGTCCGCGACCAGGCAGAGTCTGGCACTGCTTCGGCGGCTGCCAGCAATTGCCGGTTGAGTGCCTGCCACAACTCGATCAGCTCTCTCCAGTCGCGGCGCTGGTAATCATGCAGAGCTACCCATCCACTCTGGTCATAGCCGGGCATGGCCGGGTTATTTTCCAATTGCGCACGAACGATCCGTTGATGATTGTTGGCGGCGGAATCGAGCAGGTGCCCTAGTTCCTCCTTCGGAGACCAGCCTGATGGCGTTGGCTTGCTTCCGGCCGTGTCTTGGGAAAGTTTATCGAGGCGGCCTGGTACGCGCTGTAAAAGGTCGCGCAACAAAATAAGCGTTGGCATGAAATCCTCCTAACTTATGCCCGTGGACGTAGGACTCTACTTTTGCAACTCCGCGAGCGCCGACAACACTTCGGCACTGTGCTCATTCGGTTTTACCTCCGTGTATACCTTCACAATCTTGCCCTCTGGATTGATGATGAAGGTGTGCCGGGCAGCGACCTTGACCAGCCCGAAGTTCATCACCGAGTCGTACTCACTAGAGACTTTGTGGTCGGTGTCGGCCAGCAACTTAAAGTTCAGCCCTTCCTTGGCGCAGAACTGCTTGTGCGAGTCGGCGCTATCCACGCTGACTCCAAGGATTACGACGTTCTTCTGTTCATACTGCGACAGGTCGCGCTGAAAGTTGTGCGCCTCGATGGTGCAGCCGCTGGTGAAGTCCTTAGGGTAGAAATACAAGACTACCCACTTGCCGCGATAGTCCTTAAGACTGACCGGCGTGCCTTCCTGCGAGTTGAGCGTGAATTCGGGAGCCATGGTGCCCACCGACGGAGCCGACCCGGCGAAGCTGAGAAGCGTGGTTACCGCGAAGAGAGTCACGCAAAGTGCAATCATCCTGTAACTTCTCACCATATACAACCTCCTGATTGATTTAGGCAGCCCCTAAAGGGGCGTCTGATTTCGACTAACTTGCGTCATCGCTAAAGCGATGCCCTGATACGAAGCAGATGTCCTGATCCGAAACAGCGGCCCTGATCCGAAAGCGATGGCCTGATCCGAAACAGCAGACCTGATCCGAAACAGCGGCCCTGATATACAAACCGATGGCCTGATACGAAACCGATGCCCTGATCCGAAACCGATGGCCTGATACGGAACAGATGCCCCTGCTACGAAACCTGGTTCATGCTTTTCGCTCGCCTCGAAGATACTGCTGGATGGCTTCCTGCATCACCGTCCGGAGGGGCACATGCTGCGCCTCCGCCAGCGCCCGGCAGTCTTCATATTCCGGCGCGTAGTTGGAGACGCTGCCATTCATATTGGCGATCTTGATCCGCACCGGGCCCCACGCCGTATTTACCGTTTCCCAGCGTCGCGAGAGCGTCTGCCGCTGTTCCTCGCGGCGGCGAACGCCCAGGGTTGTGGTCTCGGCAAAGATCAGTTTGGTCAAGCGATTCGCATCTTCCATTTTCGCCAGAACCGTGAGCAACGCGCCGGGGCGGCTCTTCTTCATTTGCACCGGGACGCTGAACACATCGAGCGCCCCTTCGGCGAGCAAGCGCTCCATCGCGTAGGCCAGAACCTGCGGGCTCAGGTCATCGAGATTCGCTTCGAGCACCATGATCCTCTCATTCATGATCTTCTCATTCATGATCTTTTCATCGATGATCTTCTCATTGGCGATCTTTTCATTGACGATCATCTCATTCGATGTTGGCGATGCGGCGAGCGACGCAGCTGCGCCATCCGCCATCCTAACTTCCGCCAGCCCCGCTTCTCCAATGGTCAGCCGAAGCAGGTTCGGGTGCTCGGAGAATTCTCGAGTTCCCGCGCCGTATCCGGCTTTTTCGATCTTCATTGCCGGAAACGCCGCAAAGCGGCGGCTCAGCGTCTTCACGATCGCTGCGCCCGTGGGCGTTACCAGTTCGACCTGCGGCCCCGACGAATATACCGGCGCATCCCTGAGCAACCTCAACGTTGCTGGCGCCGGTACGGGAAGCGTTCCGTGCGCGCACTTGACGGTTCCACCGCCAACGTTCAGCGGCGAGCATACCCATTCTTCGACGGCCAGAGATTCCGCTCCCACCGCGGCGCAGACAATATCCACCAGGGCATCGACGGCGCCGATTTCGTGGAAGTGTACGCGCTCGACGGCGGTATCGTGAATCTCGGCCTCGGCCTCGCCCAACGTCTCGAAGATGCGAATCGCGGTTGCCTTCGCCGTGCTACTGATGGCTGACCTCTCGATAATCTCGCGAATTTCGGTCAGGCTGCGACCGGGTTTGTGGTTATGTTGACTGGGGACGGGGCTTCGCCCCGTCCTGGGCGGGGCAGAGCCCCGCCCCCCACGGTCTTCTCGTGATCGTGGCGATGATGCTCGTGTGAGTCTCCATGTTCGCGACCCTGGGGATGACTCTGTTCCTCCTGCTGCTCCCAGAAAACTTCGCGCGGCAGATCTTTTTCGCCGTTGGAGTACACATCCACTTTGGTCGCGGAAATTCCGCCCCGCAGGACCCGCGAAATCTCCAGCCGGGCGCCGATATCGAGCGCCGCGACCGTGTCTTCCAGAAGCTTCGGAGAAACCCCGGCGTCCACCAGCGCGCCCAGAAACATGTCGCCGCTGATGCCGGAGAAACAGTCTAGGTAGGCGATGCGCATAGGGAAGACAGTCGTTCGTCGTTCGTCGATGCCGAAGGCTCCTGGGCAACGGCCATGGAGAAGGTACCGACAGCTAATTTTTCATCATAGGGAACCGTGCATCTTGCGTCAAACCAGCCTCCGCCCGCACTCTGCTAAAATCACTCTTCTTCAATCAGTTTAGAGGGGACCCTTGTATCTCTACTTGCAGCGCCGTCTTGGCGATCACATGGCCGAGTTCCTGCTTCGCACTTACGGTCTCGGCCAGGACATATTCGCCGTGGAATTTGTCGTTGAGCAACCGCCCAGAATCGAGCTTGGCGACTATGCGTTCCCGCTAGCCTTCGGACTAGCCAAGAGGCTTCGCAAGTCCCCGCTCAAGATTGCACAGGAAATTGTTGACGGAATCGGCCCTGTTGAAGGTTTTGAGAAGCTGGAAGTCGCCGGGGCAGGGTACATCAATGCGCACGTGGATCGCGCCGAGTTCGCCGCCGCGCTTGTCAAAGATACGCTGCCGAAACCCAAAGTACCGCAACCCAAGCTTCCTGTTCGACCG
>CAWCDV010000007.1:0-192131 GCA_963794365.1 uncultured Acidobacteriaceae bacterium | reverse complement strand
GGCAACTCGGTTTGCGCCGAGGCCATGCGGAAGGGCAGGGAACAGATCGTTATCACATGCAACAAACTCAAACATTTGTTCATCTCACATCTCTTTTCGCATTAGTATTTTTGCTTTCTGATTCAATCCCCGCTTCACGAAGGTAAGTTGTTCTAATTGCACGGACGTACGCGACGACATCGGAATTTCGGTAAGCAAGACCTCGTCTGCTGATCGTCTCTTGTCCGGCGTAGTAAGCGGCAGCCACGAGTCTCAGATCGTTGTGAAATCGTCGCATCAGCCAAGAGAGATAGCGGACACCCCCCGAGATGTTTTGGTCGAGGTTGCAGCGGTCGGGCACACCCAGCCGCTTGGCGGTGGCGGGCATTAACTGCATCAAGCCCATCGCGCCTTTCGGAGAGATCGCACAAGGCTGCCAATTCGATTCGCGCACGACAATGGCGCGTGCCAGCGCAGTGGGCACTCGATAGTGTTTCGCGTAGGTCGTGACGTAGTACTCAGCTTCAATTCGTGTTGGTGCCATACCCGACTGCGACCAGCAGATCGAGATCGTGCAAAGCATTTGCGCCACGATGAATACCGATTTCATGCTGCACTCCCTCGCAGGGCGTCGGCGCTATACTGCTGGGCGTCGTAAATCAGGCTGGCAAAACCGTCGCGTAGAAGCAGCTTTCGCCGGTCGGCCTCGGTCTTGGCCAGCAAGGGCAGGAGAATGTCCCTCATCTCTGCCGTAATCTGTTCTGTTCCAAGAACTTTGAGCGCCTGCGCCAAATCGAGAATTTCCGAGACGGACGGCGGTTTTTCCATGCTCCAGCCGCGCAAGGCCTTCGCGAGTCCCGCCATGCCGGCATGAAACTCGCGTGTGGAATCTGGCGTTCTCAGAGCCACAATTTCTGCCTCGCGTTCGGCCGTTGGGTGTTCAACCCGAAGATAAAAACTGCGCCGGCGCAAAGGATCGCCGATGCGCCGCTCCTCGTTCGACGTGAGTACAACAAAGGGAGTGCTCCTGGCTCGAATCGTTCCGAGTTTCGGAATACTCAGTTGCCAAACACTTAGGAGTTCCAACAACGTGGCTTCAAATGCGTGGTCTACTTTATCCAGCTCGTCAATTAGCAAAACACAGGGCTTTTCGTACTGGAGAGCGCGCAACAAAGGACCGGCGCTGAAAAACTGCTGTCCATGCAATTCGGTCTGCAGGGACTCCCAATCGATGCTACTGGACTTGGACTTCAACTCGACGCAAAGCCTCTGCAGCGGCTCATCGAATTTACCAATTGCCTTTTCTTCGTTGATCCCCTCATAGCACTGCAGGCGCTCGACGTATGTGCCAGCCGCCTCAGCAACCGCATATGCGAGTTGGGTTTTGCCGCTCCCGGCAGGGCCTTCCAGGAGCAACGGCTTATGCAGCTTCGCCGCCAAATAAACCGTTGTGGTGGCGATTGGATCCGTGATGTAACCGGTTGCGTTTAGACCATGATGGACGTCTTTGAGTGACGCAAACATCGCGCCTCCTGTGCCCAGGGGCCCTAGTCACATGGCCTGAGCATCAGGAACCTACCCCCGAACGAGATTTCGGTCAAATCGGGTTTGTTTCCACCAGTCTTTGAGGAGTGGCTTGACCGTTCTGGCCGGCTTTGCTCGAAAAATCACCTTGAGGTAAAACGCATCGAGCAAACTCATCTGGCCGAAGCAATGGGAGTAAAGCATGTCAGCCAGCCAAAATTCACAGCTTTCAATCGTCCCGAGCCCCCGTCCGCCCCAGACGCCGGACCCGAGCCTCGAGCCTCCTATGAGCGTGAAAGAAGCCGCGAAATTTCTTGGAGTCAGTCCGCAGACTGTGTATCTTTGGGTGGAACGAAAGCAGATTCCCCATCTCCGCGTCATGGGTCGAAACATCCGGTTTCTCAAATCGGATCTCGAGCCGTTTCGCGCTTCATTTCGACAGGAGATGGTGAATGTCTAAACCACAAAAGCAGGACGGGATTGTCTATTCCCGCAACGATGGAAAGATTCTCTGGATTCGCTACCGTGATCGAAACGGGAAACGCTGCAGAGAATCCACTGGAACCGAGGACTGGCAGGAAGCCAACCGCAAGCTTCGGGAGCGGCTGCAGGCCAGAGACGGCAATCTCTTAGAGGCAATTCGGAAAGGAGAGGCGCTCGGTTTTGAACAGTGGGTGGATTCTTTTCTCGAGAGTTATTCGAGTCCCCCCATACGGGCCGCGAAGACTCATGAAGCGAACCTGCGCTGTGCCGCCCATCTGAAGGCTGCATTCGCGGGCAGAAAACTGGTGGATATCGCAGCCGACTCAATCGAAGACTATCTTCGCAGCCGTCTTCGCCAGCGAGTTCGCGTCAAGCTGGTTAATGGATTCCGGGAAAAAGGTATCCTGAAGTCGAGCACGGTGCATCAGGAGTTTCGCGTGCTCCGTCGCATGTTGAACGTGGCGGTCCGGAAAAAACTGCTCCCGGCAAATCCTTGTGCCGGGGTGGAGTTTCCGGTGGCGGTGAAAGGCTTGTTCCGGCCGCACTACGTAACCTGGTCGGAACAACGAATCATTGAAGCCCATGCTCCCGAGTATTTGCGCAACATTGTGAAGATCATTACCGAAACAGGGTTGCGCGTCTATAAGGAGCTTATGCCGATGAAGAAAGAGCAGCTTGACCTCACGAACGCGACGGCTTGGATTCCGGATTCCAAGACTCCGAACGGAGTGGCCGAGGTACCGTTGACACCTTTGGCTCTCGAAGCGTTCCGCGATCAGATGCGATTATCGCCATGCAGTCCGTATCTGTTTCCGAGCGATGAGAACCCGAGCGGACATCAACGAACTCTGAAAACCGCCTGGCATGCCACCTTGCGGCGTGCCCAGGTACCGTACTTTCGCATTTACGATCTTCGTTCAACCTATGCCACCCGGCTGAGTGCCGGAGGGGTAGCGGACGAGTGGGTGACACAAATGCTTCGCCAGGGAAACGCGCAAGTCCTCAAAAAGTATTCGCAGATGAAATTGCAGATGAAGCGCGAAGCTCTGGAGAAGCTCAACCGCCGTGCCAATGAGACGCCTGCTGAAAAAGCAGGTGCGCATTTTGGCACGGTCACCGTGCAGTGAACGCGATAATGACACGGTTTTGACACGGTCGAGGCCAGAAATCCTGGTTGGGAGTGGCAACAAGATTGGGAAGTACTTTAGAATCAACTCTGCCCACAACGCGGGCGGTTAGCTCAGCTGGTTAGAGCGCCTGCCTTACAAGCAGGAGGTCGCAGGTTCGAGCCCTGCACTGCCCACCATCTTTTCAGTAACTTCGCAGCACTGGCAATTTATTGTTGTGTGCATTTGTGTTCAAAACCCCTAGAGGTTTTCACTGCACGCGTCCGGAGAGGCATCTCCGTCGGGCTTGGAGAATGGGTCCGCCGCTACAATGGCGGTCGTCCACACCGCCGCGTCCCGCGGCAACCCAGTAGTTGGCCATGGGCGTCCCGGGGGCATCCCTCCTGACCTTTGCACCAAACTTCTGCAATTGACCAGCAAGGCCAATCCAACATATTATATTGCGCAATTGGGGTCCATCGCGCCGCGACCGTCCTTTTTCACTTCCAGTCTTGGAAGGGGGTAGCCTCCATGCTTACGCTCGTTGCCAAACCCACGACTGCTAACAGCACGGTCGTTGACACTCTCAACCGAAAAACCATCTAGAAGTCGTTCTGGTTCAGCGGGGGCCGCGATGCTTCAAACAGAACTAAGGCGAGAACATGATGCAAGCTCCGAGCCCGAAGTACGCGGCAATGCCGATGAACGGTTACCTGCGGCCTTGACAACAGTGGTCGAGCGGGTGGTTTTGCTAACGGGCGCCGATGGAGTTGCAGTTGCTCTCTGCGAACCTGAAGGGGTCTTCTGTCAAGCCAGCACGGGCCAAGCTCCTCCGGTGGGTTCACGACTACAACCCGACGCGGCTTTTACCCGAGAGTGCTTGGAAACCGGCCAGCCAGTGCTTTGCGAAGATGCCGAAAATGACGCTCGAGTAGAGGGTTCAGTCGCCAGAGCCTTGCACCTGCGTTCGGCACTAGCGGTACCCATCCAGGCACAAGGTTCAGTTCTTGGCGTAGTGGAGGTCTTCTCTTCCCGTCGATCTGCATTTAACACCGGACACGTTAGCGAGTTGCAGCGCATCGCCGGTATACTCTCTTCGATTTTGGCTCGAGGTCCGACACAGGACGAGAAGCCGATTACAGGTCCGGTGCTGGTCTCCACCCAAGTGGAGGGGGCGTCGTCTGCCGAAAATCAGCCCGAGGCCCCACCGCCGCTCGTGCTGTTCCCGGCGGAGCGGCTGGTCGATTTCCCAGCGACGACTACGAGGGTTGAAGAAGGAAAATCCGCTTCGCGAGCCGTTACGCCCCTCATCGTTCGGAGCCCAGGTGGGAGGCGGATTACAGTTCTCCGATGGATGGCCGTGGCCATAGGCCTTGGTTTGCTGCTGTTGCTACTCTTCTTCATAGAATCTCATCACCCGCCGAGGAAGGTATCGTCCACTGAGTCGATTCCACCCGTTTCAGTTCAGGCAAGGACGGACGAGGCGGTGATGGAAATAGGTGGAGCCCAAGCTGGGAACTCTGAGGCCAAGTCTGAGACCAAGGAAGAGAAGTTGGGCAGAGCCCCTGAGATGCACGCGGCCCCGCTGGAGCAGGACAAAAATCAGACGAAGAGCCGCCAGCCCCAAGCCGGACCGAGTGCGCCTCAGGCAGACTCCACGCCCCCAGGAGTGGAAGGCCGCAACCCAGAAATTAGCAGTCTGATTTCCCCAATACTTGTTATCAATCAGGCGCAGCCCGGAGCGCAGGTTTTTGTTGACGATAAGTTAGCCGCTGCAATAGATTCAAACGGTAAGGCAAAGATTTCATCGCTTAATTCTGGTCAACACAACCTGCGGCTAACGTTGAATGGGTATGAAGATTACAACCAACGTGTGGACGTTGTGGCGGGGCAGACTTCTAGCATCGTAGCCAAACTCGAACCATTCGAGCCGCCGATACTAGCGGAACCGAGAAAGACTGCGGCGCTCATCTCGCCGATTCCTCCGCCCGCAAAGGCCCTAGTTCCTTCCCTAATTCCTTCCATTCCTGATTTCGTGCTGGAACGGACTCTTAAAGGCCACTCCAGTTGGGTTACTGCTGTGGCGTTCAGCGCGGACGGACAGCGACTAGCCTCGGGAAGCTGGGATCAGACCGTCAAGCTCTGGGATGTCTCCACGGGGCAGGAGTTGGGCACCATGGCCAGCAAGATGAAGGAGGTCCAGGCTCTTGCTTTCAGTCGTGACGGACACTGGCTGGCCACAGAGAATTCCTCTAACACTGTCATCCTTTGGGACGCCGCGACAGGACAGGAAATCCGGACACTTCCTGGCAATAAGCCTCTGGGGGTTTTAGGCGATAGCTGGGTTTATTCGATTGCCTTCAGTCCCGATGGCCAGTGGCTGGCATCGGGCGTGGATGACAAGACGGTTCGACTGTGGGACGTTACGACAGGGCGAGCGGTACGCGATTTGACCGCGCTCCGAAGGTCCGTGATCTACATCGCTTTCAGTCCGGACGGGCGATGGTTGGCCTCCGGAGGAGATGACAAAACCATTGGGATCTGGGAGGTATCTAGCGGACGAGAAATTCGAACGCTGAGCGGTCACAGGAAAAATGTTTACGCCGTCGCGTTCAGTCCCAACGGTCGCTGGCTGGCTTCCGCGAGTGCGGATAAGAGCGTCAGGATTTGGGAAGTCGCTACGGGCCGCGAAGTCCACAAATTGACAGGTCACGGGAATGTGGTGAGCAGCCTTGCTTTTTCCCCTGACGGTCGCTGGCTGGCCTCCGGCAGTTGGGACAAGACCGTCAAGATCTGGGATGTGGAGACGGGTCATGAGCTACAGACCCTGGCCGGGGGCGAGCACGCCATCTATACCGTCGCTTTCGGTTCCGGCGGGAACTGGGTAGCTGCGGGTAGCCAAGACGGCACTATCAAGCTTTGGCAGTTGAAGAAAGCCGCAGGGCCGGGCAAATTGCGGTGACGAGGAGTCGGTGGAAGGAAAGGAACCTCAGGAGACAAAAGGACTCCCGGTCTAATTCTCGATAAGGAGGGGGATTATGTCGAACCAAATGCGTTACTGCGAAACCGGACCTGCTGCGGTCAGATCGCGGGATGCATTTTGGAATCGGTCTGGCTAGCACATTACTCTTTGCGATCGTGCTAGGAACTGGTGCGATCGCCTCGGGTCAGAGCTTGAATTGGGAAGGACAGACCGGCGTGTTCGTCACGCCGCTCGCCTATACGGTTCCTTCGACGGACAAAGGCCTGAGCTTACCCGTTGTTGCTTATCACTTCCTCAACGCTGGTCCCGTCTTGGGTGATTTTCATCAGGTGTCGATGACTGAGGGAGCATTCGGCCGTGTGGAGTTTGGATATTCGCGAGATCTCCACCAGGAGGGCAACACGCCCGGTCTGAGCATGCTATGGAGCAGCGGCTTCAATGCGTTTCACGGGAAACTCAATTTCTTACGCGAAAGGCGTTCCTGGGTGCCCGCCTTTGCCGTGGGATTTGTAGCGCGCAGCCAGGTGCAAAATGTCGGGGGCGTCATCTCAAACAAAGAAACCACCAACCAGGACTTCTACGTCGTAGCCACTAAGACGGTGACGCAGATCCGGAAGCTTCCCTTGGTGTTCAATGTGGGCTTCAAGGCCACGAATGCCTCGTTGCTTGGTCTGGCGGGAAACGCTCCAGCGTACAAGGGACGGCTGTTCGGGGCGGCTGCGTTCGCGCTGAAAGGGCCGGGCAAGAGCACGATCTTGCTGGGCTCTGAATTTCTGCAGGAACCTCGAAACGTTGAAGGCGTGCCGGATGCCGTGATACCAACCACGATAACTTACGCAATTCGCATCGTGCCGGCAGGGGCGCTGCCCCTCCACGGTTGGGGGGTGGAGTCACCGAAGTTGACCATCGATCTTGGTGTAGCCCAGGTGGCCGGAAATGTCTTGCAGGGAGTAAACCTGCAGGCCCAGCATCAATTTGCGTTGGGCGTTTCTTACGAATTCTAAAACTTTCTGATTGCCTCGAAGCGTTATCACGCATTGAGAATTGGCCGCCGGGTCAATGGGAGATTTTGGAATATTCAATGACCCGCCAATGAGCGATCAATCCGGCGGATATAAGTCTTGAACGGAATAAACCTCACGTGAGCCTGGCCCACCTCACGTCATCGCGGGAAATGGTCATTAGGCCGCTACTCGCCGAGGAGATCAGCGAGAATCCATACTGCTCCGGCAATCGCGAAGGTCTCGGCGTTTTCGCTCCAATTCGTATGATTGTGGGGATCCGAAAGAATCAACGGTACCCACACGAGTAGCCCAAAGCTCACGACCATCATTGTCAGTAGGCGAGCCGCGAGAAGCGCCATTCGATTCGCAAGAAGAGCCACAGCCGCGAGTGCGAACAAAACAGTCGTCGTTACCGCCCAAAACATCTGACTTGGCGGAACCCACTTCGGAACAAGATTGGCGGTAGCGCCAAGATAAATCGCCTGTTCGAGGGTAAAGGAAGCGGCACAGATGCCCAAAAGAATGCGGCCGATCCGATGAAGCGTTTCCGGTGACCATGCCGATGACAAAGCGCGCATAAACCATCGCCGCTCCGGTCAGGAGAGAGAACTGCTCGAAGAAGTTGCCCCAGCTATTGTAGATCCGCGGTGCAGCGACGATTGGTGGCACGCACAGTAAGGCGAAGACAAGATAAGCCGCACCCAGGACGGATGCGCCCGTTTTCGCGATCCGACGGACCTGAATCACGGCGCCGCCGAAGATCTGGGCAGCGGAGGCGGCGTAGACAATGTAACGCAATTGATGCCAGTCGTTGTAGTCGTGCCAGGCCAGCGTGATGAGGCCAGAGGCCAAAGCCGCCACTCCAAACACATGACGGCCGAGGTTCGAACCAGGCGTTGATACGGTCATTTGTTTTCAGCGAACATTGCGGGGGCCGCGCCGCCCAAGCCGAGTGCGATCGCACCAGAAGCCGCCCTCTTGGGGGACGGTTGCCGCGCCTTGTCAACCGTGCCATCGGCGCAGTACAATGAAATTGTACCAAATTGGTACTAGTTTAAGCTGCTCATTTATGGCGGTTCGGAAACCCCCGAGAGAGGGCATTGACTGATGATCCGACTAGGCAAATTGACGGACTACGGGTTGGTCCTGATGACTCACATTGCGCAGAACCATGATCGGTCGCTGCACACAGCGCGCGACCTGGCTCTGGAGTCGCAGCTGCCGCTGCCCACGGTGAGCAAACTCTTGAAGGAGCTTCTGCAGGGTGGGTTGCTGGTTTCGCACCGTGGCATCAGAGGTGGCTACAGCCTGGCCAGGAAGCCGCGAGAGATCTCGATGGCTGAAATCATTGCTGTACTCGAGGGTCCTATCGCGCTCACTGAATGCAGCGCTGACATCTCCGGGCTGTGCGACTTGGAGCCCTGTTGTCCTATCAAGAACAATCAGCGGATCATCAACCAGGCGCTGCGCGCTGCACTGGAGAAGGTGATGCTTTCCGATCTCAGTCAACCCTTACGTCCGGCCACCATCAGGAACGCACGCGGAAACCTAGTGGCCACTATTGGTTTTGTATCCGGGAGAATGCAATGAGCACCAACATGAACACCATCCAGGATCTTGCCGACCGGGAATACAAGTGGGGCTTCGTCACTTCTGTCGAGGAGGAAAGAGTCCCCAAGGGACTCAACGAGGACATTATTCGCCTGATCTCGGCCAAGAAGAACGAACCGGAGTTCATGCTCCAGTGGAGGCTGAAAGCCTATCGCCACTGGGCATCGCTGGAGAAGGCGCAGGCGGAACCGAAGTGGGCGAACATCAAGTACGGGCCGATCGACTACCAGGAAATCGTTTATTACTCGGCTCCCAAACAAAAACCCGGCTTGACGAGCCTCGACGAACTGGATCCGGAGATCCTGCGCACCTACGAAAAACTGGGTATTCCGCTCGAAGAGCAGAAGCACCTCGCGGGCGTGGCGGTGGATGCAGTGTTCGACAGCGTCTCCGTGGCTACTACGTTCAAGGAGAAGCTGGCTGATCTGGGAATTGTCTTCTGCTCCTTCTCGGAAGCTGTGCAGAAGCATCCGGACCTGGTGCGGAAGTACCTGGGCTCGGTTGTGCCCTATAGCGACAACTTCTTCGCCGCCCTGAACGCGGCCGTGTTCACTGACGGGTCTTTCGTCTATGTGCCAAAGGGGGTTCGCTGCCCGATGGAACTTTCCACCTACTTCCGTATTAACGCGGCCAACACGGGCCAGTTTGAGCGCACGTTGATCGTCGCCGACGAGGGCTCCTACGTCAGTTACCTCGAAGGCTGCACTGCGCCCATCCGCGACGAAAACCAGTTGCACGCCGCGGTGGTCGAGTTGATCGCGCTCGACAACGCTCAGATCAAGTACTCCACCGTGCAGAACTGGTACCCGGGCGACAAAGAAGGCAAAGGCGGGATCTACAACTTCGTGACCAAGCGGGGCAAGTGCCTGGGCGTGAACTCGAAGATCTCCTGGACACAAGTGGAGACCGGCTCAGCCATCACCTGGAAGTATCCGAGCTGCATCCTGCAGGGTGAGAACTCGGTGGGCGAGTTCTACTCGGTTGCCCTCACCAACAATTACCAGCAAGCCGACACCGGCACCAAGATGATCCACATCGGCAAGAACACGCGCAGCACCATCGTCGCCAAGGGCATCTCTGCCGGCCACGGGCAGAACACCTATCGAGGTCAAGTGAAGATCATGAAGGGTGCCACCGGGGCGCGCAACTACACGCAGTGCGACTCGCTCCTGATCGGCGACGAGTGCGGTGCCCACACCTTCCCTTACATCGAGGTGAGGAACTCCACCGCCCGCATGGAGCATGAAGCTTCCACCTCGAAGATCGGTGAAGACCAGCTCTTCTACCTGCGGCAGCGCGGGCTGAAGGCGGAAGACGCCGTTTCCATGATCGTGAATGGCTTCTGCAAGCGTGTGTTCCGCGAACTACCCATGGAGTTTGCGGTGGAGGCGCAGAAACTGCTAGGCGTGAGCCTGGAAGGCAGCGTCGGATAAGGTAAGGCTGAGACGGTGCAAGCGGGTCTCGGACCGCGCGGAATTTCGTGGGTTGAGGTTCGCGCTATCCCAGGTCTCAAAATCGAGACCTGGGGCACCCATTTTCGTACAATGACGCAGCTAATGAGAGGAACGGGAATGAGCTTGCTGGAAATCAAGAATCTGCACGTCAACGTGGACAAGAACGAAATCCTCAAGGGCATTAACCTGAGAGTGAATGCCGGTGAGGTGCACTCCATCATGGGACCGAACGGCTCCGGCAAGAGCACGCTGGCGCAGGTGTTGGCCCGCCGAGAGACCTACAACGTCACCTCGGGCGAGGTGTCATACAACGGCAAGGACCTCCTGGCCATGAAACCGGAGGAAGCCGCCTGTGAAGGGATATTCATGGCCTTCCAGTATCCGGTGGAGATTCCCGGCATCAGCAACGCTTACTTCCTCCGGTCTGCGCTCAATGCCATCCGCAAATACCGTGGGCTGGATGAGATAGACGCCATGGATTTCCTGCCCATGTTCCGGGAGAAGCTGAAGCTGCTGGACATGGACGAGAAGCTGATGAATCGCTCCGTGAACGAAGGCTTCTCCGGCGGCGAGAAGAAGCGCAACGAGATTCTGCAGATGGCGGTGCTGGAGCCGAAGCTCGCCATCCTGGACGAGACCGATTCCGGTCTGGACATTGACGCGCTGAGGATCGTGGCCCAGGGCGTCGATGCCATGCGCAACCCGGAGCGCGCCATCATCGTGGTAACTCACTACCAGCGCCTGCTGAACTATATCGTTCCTGACTTCGTCCACGTGCTGGTGGATGGACGCATCGTGCGTTCGGGCGGCCCGGAACTGGCGCTGGAACTGGAAGAGAAGGGCTATGGCGCGATGGAAGCCGAGGCGCGGCATGCTACACCCGCCTAATGAGAACGAGGGAAGAACAACGTGATCACGGCAACTCAGCAGTTGGAAAGTTACCTGGAAAGCTTCAGCGAGTTCGAGAAGCTTGCCGCCGGCCATGACCTGCCATGGTTGCGGAAGCTGCGCCAGGATGCGTTTGCCCGCTTTTGCGAAGTCGGGTTCCCAACCACTCACGACGAAGACTGGCGGTTCACCAACGTCTCTGCGATCGCGCAGACTCCTTTCCGGCTCGCCCGGAACGGCCGCGCCCGGCTGTCGCAACAGGAACTGGAACCGTACCGGGTTGCGGGCGTTGCCTGTCAACTCGTGTTTGTGAACGGGCACTTTGCGCGCGAGCTATCGTTGCTGGGCAAACTGCCTAATGGGGTGAAGGTCAGCAGTCTTGCCGGGGAGATTTCCAGCAATCCCGGAGCGATTGAACCGCACCTCGGCCGCTATCTTGATATCCGCCGCGATGCCTTCTGTGCACTGAACACGGCTTTCGTGGAAGACGGAGCGTTTGTACACATCCCCAGAGGCACGCTAGTGGAGGAGCCCATCTGCCTGCTGTTTGTCTCGACCGCGGACGATGCCCCTTCCATGAGCCATCCGCGCAACCTCATTGTGGCGGAGGAAGACAGCCAGGCCACGTTCGTCGAGGACTATGTGTCGCTCGACGGCGGCGCGGTGTTCTGCAACACGGTCACGGAACTGGTCGCCGGCGACCACACTGTGCTTTCGCACTACATGATCGAGCGCGAGCACAAGCAGGCTTTCAACATCTCCACGCTGCGCATCCAGCAGGGGAGAAGCGCCAATGTCGTGTCGCACTCAGTGCTGCTGGGCGGGGCGCTGGTGCGCAACAACGTGCACCCGGTGCTGGCAGGCGAAGGGGGAGAGTGTCTGATTAACGGCCTCTTCATCGGCAACGGCCACCAGCACCTGGACAACTACATGCTGGTGGAACATGCCAGCCCGCGCTGCGGCAGCCGGCAGTTCTACAACGGGATCCTCGATGGCCACGCACACGGCGTTTTTCACGGCCGGATCATCGTGCACAAAGATGCGCAGAAAACCGACGCCAAGCAGACCAACCGCAACCTGCTGCTTTCCGACGACGCGCAAATCGACACCAAGCCGCAACTGGAGATCTACGCCGACGACGTGAAGTGCACGCACGGGGCCACCATCGGCCAGATCGAGGGGGACGCCCTGTTCTATCTGCGCTCTCGCGGAATCGACGAGGTGTCCGCGCGCAAACTCCTGCTCTTCGCCTTCGCCAGCGAATGTCTCGACCGCATGAAGCAGGGGCCCGTCCGGAAGCACGTAGAAGGGCTGATCAACCGCTGTCTGTTCCAGATGGCCAACTCTGCGCCTGATGCGTCGACAGAGAACCGCCGCGAGGACACCGGAAGAAACTGGGAGGAAATCGGATGACCACCGCCGCCAAGAGATTGCCCAGAGAGTCCCATCCACCTGCAGCGTGCGCGACGCCGGTGCGGAGTTCGATGTGGAGAAGGTCCGCCGTGACTTTCCTATCCTCCGGCAGAGGGTTCGCGGCAGGACGCTGGTTTACCTGGACAATGCAGCCACGTCCCAGAAGCCGCAGGTGGTCATTGATGCGATCGGTCGGTACTACGAGCGGGACAACGCCAACATCCATCGTGGCGTGCATTTCCTTTCCGAACATGCGACGGAAGAGTACGAAGGGGCGCGGAGGAAGGTGCAATCGTTCCTCAACGCTGCCGATGCGAGCGAGATCATCTTTGTTCGCGGCGCCACGGAAGCCATCAACCTCGTGGCGCAGACCTACGGCCGCACTAACGTTCACGCCGGCGACGAAGTGCTCATCACCGCCATGGAGCATCACTCCAACATCGTGCCCTGGCAGATCCTGTGCGAAGAGAAGGGCGCAAGGCTGAGGGTTGCGCCAATCAGCGACAGCGGCGAGCTGCTGCTCGAGGAGTTTGAGAACCTGCTGGGACCGCGAACCAAAATCGTCGCCGTAACGCACGTCTCCAACGCGCTGGGCACGATCACTCCTGTCCAGCGCATTATCGAAATGGCACATCGCTGGAACATCCCGGTGCTGGTCGATGGAGCCCAGGCCGTGCCTCATCTCAAAGTGGACGTCCAGGCTCTGGATTGCGACTTCTACGTTTTCTCCGGTCACAAGGTGTACGGTCCAACTGGCATCGGCGTTCTGTATGGCAAATCCGCTCTGCTGGATGCCATGCCTCCGTATCAGGGCGGCGGCGACATGATCAGTTCCGTAACCTTCGAGAAGACGATTTACAACAAGCTGCCCTACAAATTTGAAGCCGGCACGCCCCATGTGGCGGGCGCCATCGGCCTGGGCGCAGCCATCGAGTATGTGAATGGCCTCGGGATGGACAACATCGCTGCGCATGAGCACGAGTTGCTGGCCTATGCCACTGAAACCGTTTCAGCAATCCCCGGCATTCGTCTGATCGGCACCGCAAAAGAAAAGGCTGGCGTGCTCTCGTTCCTGCTGGACAGTATCCACCCGCACGACATCGGGACCATCCTCGACCAGGAGGGAATTGCTATCCGAACCGGACATCACTGCGCCCAGCCCGTAATGCAGCGCTTCGGCATCGCGGCCACGGCGCGTGCTTCGTTCGCTCTCTACAACACCAGAGAAGAAGTGGACGCTCTGGTCGAGGGCATCCAGAAGGTACGGGAGGTGTTCGCCTGATGCCCGATCTACGCGAGCTTTACCAGGAAGTGATCCTGGAGCACAGCAAGGCGCCTCGCAACTATCGCGAGCTGGCGACGGCGAACCACAGGGCGGAAGGATATAACCCGCTCTGTGGTGACCACTTCACCGTCTACCTGGACTTGGAGGGCGACTCGATTCGCGACATCAGCTTCCAAGGCTCAGGATGCGCGATTTCCAAGGCGTCAGCATCCCTGATGACGCAAAGCGTGAAGGGTAAGACCAGGGCGGAAGCGGCAAGACTCTTCGACCAGTTCCACAAGCTGGTGACGGGCCAGTCGCCGGCGAACGGGAACCGGGCTGAACTGGGCAAGCTGGCTGTTTTTTCCGGCGTCTCGGAGTTTCCTGTGCGGGTCAAGTGCGCCACCCTTGCCTGGCACACGTTGCACGCTTCGCTGGAAGGGAAACAGGACACTGTGTCGACGGAGTAGCCCGACCACACAGCGTAAGGAGAAAGAACAGCTACGAGGGGAGTTCTATATGGGTGCGAGTGAACCGATCACGCTGAGTCGGGCTTGTGAAGTCATCGAGATCCCCAGTGGGATTCGCGCTACCCTCCCGGCCGGTGCCGTCGTAAGGATCATGCAGTCCCTGGGCAGCGGCTACACGGTGGCTACCGATCGCGGCTACATGTACCGTGTCGATGCCAAGGATACGGATGCCCTGGGGCTCTCCAACGCGGCGACGGCACAAGAACCTGCAGTCCAGGAAGGGCCTTTCAGCGAGCAGATGGTCTGGGATCAGTTGAAGACCGTGTACGACCCGGAGATTCCGGTCAATATCGTGGATCTGGGTCTGGTTTACTCGTGCGTGATTGCGCCCCTGGAGCAAGGCGGGAACAGGATTCATATCAAAATGTCCATGACTGCTCCCGGTTGCGGTATGGGCAACGTGCTCAAGGCCGACGTGGAGAGCAGGCTCTCGCGGTTGCCCGGTGTCAAGGAAGTTCATGTTGAAGTCGTGTTCGATCCGCCATGGCATCCCGGCCTCATGTCGGATGCGGCCAAGCTCCAGCTTGGCTTCGACCTGGATTACGGCGCGACACAAACCTCGCCACCGATCCGAAGATAGTGATCGTCCACATTTGGCCCAGAAGATCCTGGATCCCGGCGCAGGGCCAGAAACATTCGCCCACACGCCCGCGACGTCGCGGTCCGCGCTCGCCTAAGCTGCTGGGCGTTCTGGTCTAGGGCGAGCGACGAAACTATCCTGCAGATGCACTTGAGGGTCCAGCGTTCCGGCCAGATGACCAAAGTTCCATCCCACTTCAACCCTAAGATTCCAAAGGGATCGTTTGCGCTGGCTGTGCATGAGAAGGCGGTCAGGTGGTACGCGCTGCAGCGTGGAGTGCCAAGATTTGTCAATATGGATCTCCGACATGTTGTCAGTCGCTGTGCAATCTTTAGGACGCTGTTGCGTGATTCCTAGGGTGCATATCGGAGTAGGACACTTGCCGCAGACCCGGCAGCACCCCTGTGACCTGTACTGCCTTATCAAGGTGCGCTATAAGACGGACTATGCGGCTCTCTGCCAAAGGCGTCCTGCTATTACTCCTGCTCTACGTGACCGCTGCTCGGGTCGCATTAGCGCAAGGGAAGGGGACAAACTCCAATGGAGAGTACCGAGTTACTCGCGAGACTCCCGCCCCGCAGCAGCAGAAGCCGATTGGGTTTCGGCCGCTGACTCCGAGTGAGGGTTTGACGATTCTGGGAGTCGCGCTGGATTCCCGGCATCACCATGTGGATTTCTCCGCCGATTGCTCCCATTTTGTCCATGGACTCTATGAGCGCGCCGGTTTCCCTTACGAATACGCGAGCTCTTCGGACATTTACGCAGGGATCGACGAATTTCGACGAGTCGCAAGTCCGCAACCGGGCGACTTAGCCGTCTGGCGCGGACATGCTGGGATTGTGGTCAATCCCGTTCAGCATTCCTTTTTCAGCGTGCTGAGTTCCGGCCCTGGTATCGATTCGTACGATGCGCCGTATTGGAAACAGCGGGGACAGCCTCGCTTCTTTCGTTACGTCAAGCCGGCTCGCAACGCGCGCTCTCCCCCCCGATTCGGACTGCGAGTTGGAAGCCCACGGTCTTGGGCACAACGGACCCGCACGAAACGCCTGCTGAATCCCCAGTGCCTGATATATCGGAAGATTCCTCCAATGGCCTCGCACTCTCCGCGACGCTAGCAGAGGACCGTCCAGTGAACGCGGAGATGTCTCATGTTGTGGTCGTGAGTTATGTTCGGCCCAAACCCTATCAGGTGAGCACGGCCTTCTTGCAAGCGTGCAACGATTCGGAGGAGATGCTTCGCGGGCGCGACCTCTTCAAGTCGGCTCAACCCTTGCTTGTGTTTGACCATTTCGAAGTAGATAAGGTGCATATCACAGGAACCCAGGGCTGGGTCGAGGTTACAGATCGATGAACTGGTTTCACTCACGGCAGGTAAGACGGAATGGCATAAGCGTTCGCAACGGCAACGATGGTCTCTGAGGCGCCGCGACGACAACAAGAGCTGGAACCTGACTCCTTCGCGCCACGCAATCTACCTTCCTCAGCACACCGCCGAGCGCATTCTGGCCCACGAACTTGCACAGCTCACCGAGGATACTCCCGACAACAGCGGTCGAACTCAGGAGAAGGCCGAGCTAGCGCGACTTCTTGATGTGCTTTTCGCGGAATAGCAAACCTTTTGAACTCAGTAAGTACGCCACCATCGTGGTCCCTGTCACACCAGGATGCGTGATCGGACAAGAATTCTGGCCGCCACTGAAACGTTCGCGGCCAACGCCGGAATCTTTTTCCACTCCCAATATCGAAACAAGAGGGGAAATTAAATGTGCAGGTACGTGTTACTCTGGCGCTGGACGCGCTCCACAGTTACTTGCGCCGTCGCCGCCATCGAGTTTTTTGCAGCCCCGAGGCGCGCCGCTTCTGAATGAAAGGCAACCGAACCATGGATGACAAGCATTACCGGGCCCGTATTACCAAGCGCGTCGATTTCGCGCCCGACCTCTGGATGATCCGCATTGATCCAGGGGCCGAATTCCGGTTCACGGCGGGGCAGTACGCCACCCTCGGCGTCGAGCGGGACACGCGCCGCGTGGAGCGGGCCTACTCGATCGCCTCTTCGCCCTACGAAAGGGAACTCGAATTTTTTTTCGAATTGGTACCGGAAGGCGTGACCACGCCGCCCCTGCACGATCTTCTGCCCGGGGACGAGGTGCTCATGCGCAAGGTGGCCAAGGGCCTTTTTACCTTGGAAACCTCCCAGCCCGCGCGCAAGAACCACTTCATGGTCAGCACCGTGACCGGCGTGGCGCCGTTTGTCAGCTACCTGCGGACCCTGTTTGCGGACTGGAAGAAAGGCAACTTCACCGGCGATCACAGCCTGTTTCTGCTGCACGGCGCCAGCCGCTCCTGGGAGTTCGGTTACCGCGAGGAACTGGAGAAGTTTGCCGAGCAGGCGCCTTGGTTCACCTACGTGCCTACCATCAGCCGCCCCTGGGAGGATCCGAATTGGAAGGGCGAAGTCGGCCGCGTGGATGAGTTGATACGCAAGTATGCCGACCACTGGGGATGCACGGCGGCCAACAGCATTGCGTATCTGTGCGGCCATCCGGAGATGATCGAGCACGGCAAGGGCATCTTGAAACGCCTCGGATTTCAAAAGGAGAATTTCAAAGAAGAGGTCTACTGGATACCGGCGAAGAAAGCTGGATAGCGCTCTTCCAGAAGCATTGGGACTCGATCCGCTGAAACGCTGCACCAGCCAAAATCACTACCAATTGCGGTCAGAGTCAGGTGCGTCGGCGGCCTGCCTGAACTGATTGCGTTTGCGATAAACAATAAAAATCATGCCAACCGACATCAAGGTTGGAGGGACGATAAGAATCAGAATTCCACTGCGCAAGGCCTCAATCATTCGAGCGCCGGCGGAGGCCGCCTGCGTATAGCAGAGCGCGCAACTCTGGGAGAAGGCCGGGAGCGGAGCGGCGAGCATGACCAGCGCAACCAGCGCAACACCAACAAGCAGGAACGGTCTCTCGACCCGCACCTTTGCTCTTAACTCTCTTCGTAACTTTCTTCCTAACATCGCTATCTCCATCCGCCGTTCCCTTGCATAAGTCATTTTGAAAATGGCGCGCCGATCAGCATCCGGAAGGCGTCGGTCCACCCATATTGCATCCCCAGCAGGACAGAAATCGTAAAGATGAGGACAAACCACAGAAAGGTCCGCTTTTCCGCCCAAAGATGCATGAAGAACAGTACCGCCAGGCCCGCCTCGACGCAGGCGACCGTCAGCATGCGCCAGAACATCTGCGATGTGTCGATCTTCTGATAGGCAATTACGAATTGCAAGCCGGCCAAAGCCAACAGGCAAACATAGACGACCAGGTCTTTGCCGATTCCGTCACTCTTATGCGCTTCCGCGGTTGTCATGGCATTCTGCTCCCAAGCTTCTTGATCTAGTGGGCGAGATTCAAAAGGTAGACCAACGGTACGACGAACATCCAAACCAGATCCACGAAGTGCCAGTAAAGGCCCAGAACCTCGATGTCATCGGCGTTGTAGCGGCCGCCCTTGTAGCGCACACCCACGACGATTAGAGCGATTACGCCGCAGGTGACGTGCGTGAGATGCAAGCCCGTGATGCTGAAAAATGACGCCCCGAACAATGCGGTCCCCCACGGATTCTTGAAGAGCGTCATGCCTTGGTCAATGAGCTCCAGCCATTCCCGAACGTGCAGCAGGGCGAAACCAATACCCAGAGCCGCGGTAATCATGGTCCAACGGAAGGCTCCGGCTTTGTCCCCCGCCCGCGCGGAGCGCAGTCCGATCAGCATGGTCAAGCTGCTGGTCAGAAGAATGAAGGTCATCAGGGCGACGTTGGTGATGCCGGGGAACGGTCTGGGCCAGTTGGGAGTCCCATTGCGCAGAAATCCATAGGCCACCAGACACGCGGCAAACGTCATGGTGTCGGCGATAATGAACAGCCACATCGCCAGCTTTTTTGTAGGAATCGAAAACGCCGGTCCTACAGTAAGAGCTGTCGTGTGCCCTTCCATGGTCAAATCCGCTTGGCTCACGGCGCCTCCTAATTGTCGAGTCAGTTAAAGTTTCATCCAAAGCAGCAACAGCAGGTACACCCAAAGAATGCCCATGAAATGCCAGTAACGCGCGGTCGCAACCAGCTGGCTCCTCCGTAGGACCGACTTACTCAGCTTGCGAATGACATAGATCAGTCCACCCAACCCGCCCAGCACGTGCAGCGCATGCGTGGCCGTCAGCAAATAGAAAAAAGAACTGCTTGGATTGGTGGCCAGATAGAGCCCCCTCGGCCCTCAGTTGCGACCACGCGACGTACTGACCAGCCCACAAAAAGCAGGCCGAGGAATCAAAGTTATGTAGAGCCAGCGTGCCGGGTCCTCAACCTGACTTTTCATGCCGCCCATAAAAGCAGCGACGCGGCGACGCGAGACTTCCAGGGTCACGCTGCTGGCCAGGAGCAAAAGAGTGTTGAAGTAGAGGATCGACGGCAGCGTGAAGGTCTGCCAGTCGAGCGATGAACCTTTCCGAACGATCAGTGCGCTGGTGAAAGCGGCAAACATCATCGTAATGGCGAAAAGCACTACCCAAATGCCAGTCGAAGACGGTGGCGGCGAGTAGTCCAGCGTCACACGCAGGTCACCATCCGCCGGAACCAGGTTTCTCCAACCGCCGTTTCCCGAGTGCCCTTGCATCGGGCAGACGGTGCGAATCGATTTGCGGCGGTTGATGTACTGTAGTTGCCATAACTAACCGAAACTCCCCATCAGATGCCGTGTCTCTTAGCGAGTTATCTCCAGTTCGCGAGTTACTTCTCTTCGTGCTCCGTCTTAACTTGCTCCGGCGAAGCCTGCATCACGTAGTCGCCGACCGAACTCTGCACTCCGTATTGATAGGGATCGTGGTAAACCACCGGATGCTTACCGCCAAAATTGTCGAAAGGCGGCGGCGTAGCCGTGCTCCACTCCAGCGAAGTGGCCTCCCACGGGTTATCGGGCGCCGGCTTGCCCCAGAACCGGCTGTGAATCAGGTTGTAGAGAAAAATAAGCTGGGCCGCACCGGTAACAAGAGCAGCGACGGTGATGAAGCGATGCACCGGGATCAGCGGCTGCAGGAAGTCATCCGTGAACGTCGAGTAGCGGCGCACATTTCCGGCCATTCCCAGGTAATGGAAGGGCATAAAGATGCAATAGGCGCCCACGAAGCTGAGCCAGAAATGAATTTTCCCCAGAGTCTCGTTCATCATTCGTCCGAACATCTTGGGAGCCCAGAAGTAAGTTCCGGCGAAGATGCCAAACATGGCCGCGACGCCCATCACCATGTGGAAATGGCCCACCACAAAGTAAGTCGCATGGAGCATGATATCGATCGAGGGCTGAGCCAGGAAGAAGCCGCTCACGCCGCCGCTGACGAACATCGAAATAAAACCCAAGGCAAACAGGGAAGCCGAGTTGATACGCAGCTTGGAACCATACAGACTGAAGGTCCAGATCAGCACCATGATGGTGGACGGGATGGTTATGACCAGCGTGGGGAAAGAGAAGGCCAGCGAGGAGATACGGATTCATCCCGCTGACGAACATGTGATGCCCATAGACCATGTAGCTGAGGACGGCAAGTGCTCCCATGGAATAGATGATTACTCGCTGGCTTAGCATGGGCTTGCGCATGTTGGTGATCAGGATATGGGAAACGATGCCGATGCCGGGCACGATCGCGATATAGACTTCCGGGATGTCCGAAGAACCAGAACAGGTGCTGCCAGAGCAGAGTCGATCCGCCGGAGTGCGGCACAGTTGGTCGCTGATCGACCAGGCCCGACGGCGACGAAGAAGCTGGTTCCGGCGACGTGATCCAGAATAACGAGGATACATGCCGGCATTAACACGGCAAATGCTGTCAGCCCCATGCACGAGGTAATGAACCATGCCCAGGCGCTGAGCGGCAGACGCATGAGGCTCATGCCTTTCACCCGCAGATCGAGCGTGGTGGGGATGAAGTTCAATGAGCCCAACAACTGGCCAACACAAAACAGCGCAATCGAAGCCATCCAAAGGACCACACCCAGTCCTTGGCCGGGGCCCGCAGATCGAACCCACCGCATTGAGCGGCGCGTATTGCGTCCAGCCACCCAGGGTCGGTCCATCGCCCACGAAGAATGACGACATCAGGACCAGGAACGCCACGAATGTGACCCAGAACGACATCATGTTGAAACGCGGGAAAGGCATGTCCTCCGCACCGACCTGGATCGGCAGGAAGAAATTGCCGAAGGCCGCGAAGGGCGCGGTCGTGAGCACAAAAAAGACCATGATCGTGCCATGCATGGTCATCAATTGCAGGTAGTACTCCGGCGTCATCACTCCGCCAGGAGCGCCGGTCTTCGAAAGCAATTGCAGGCCGGGAATCGCGGCGTTGGTCCACGCCAGGTGGATGCGCATCGATCCAGGAAAGAACCATTCCGACAATGAGCGGCAACCAGGGCCAACCCGTAATACTGCTTGCCGATCACCTTATGGTCCAGACTGAAAACGTACTTCCGAATGAAGCTTGTCGGAGGAGCGTGGTGTTGCGCCGCGTGCGCTGACTACGTCGTGCATATCCTCACCTCAAAAGATTTGTCTCGATCCACCAGCGTTCGAGTGCGGGCGGGAAGAGCTACTGCATTGCCGCTTCCTTCTTCAGCCAGTCATCGAAATCTTGCTGGGACATTACCTCGAGGTATGCCTTCATGTTGTAATGTCCCAAGGCCACAAAGCTGGGTACAGACAATTTCGTACTTACCGATCTTGGTCGCCGTGAAGTGCAGAGAAACATCCAACCCGGGAACAAAATCCTGTTGCACCCGCAACTCCCGCACATAGAAAGGAATGCCCAAGATCTTTCGAATGCATGAGCAGATGGATCTCCTTGTTCACCGGAATCGCCATCTCGGCGGTCACAATGTCGTCTTTGGAATCCTGATCATGGTCGAGGTCGAGACCAAAGAAATTCTGCGTGCTCTCATTAATGAGCTCCGGGTGAAGTGGGCCGAACGTTCCATCCGGACCGGGGTAGCGGAAATAGAAAGCAAACTGCCCGGCTTGGACTTGGATAGGCATGGCGTTGGCCGACGGCGGGGTGAGATACACGTTGGCCCATGCCTTCACCCCGAAGACTCCGAGGGCCAGGACTTCTACGCCCACCACCAGGAAAGCAGCAATCACCAAAGCCCTTGGCGCCGCCGGGAAAATTCTTAATCTTTGCATCGGGGCCAGGGTTGGAGAACTTCCAGATGAAAATACGCCAAAACGAACTGTGCGGCGAGAAAGGAGATTCCAGCCTCCGCCATGGTCTCTGACATCTGCTCATCGATCAGAGCTCCATGAGTCGAGATGTCCTCCGGCGCCACCCAGGTGTGTCGCAGGATGGGAATCGCGGAAAGGATCGCGATTACGATGATGGTGACCGCAAAGAATTTCGCCATGATGTCCTCGCCTTGACCGGTTTCAGTTCGTCGTTATAAGTCCGCTGCAGAAAGGATTGCTCGCCCTCCCCGCGGGGGACCTCACGATCAACGCCTCGCGAAACTGATGCGCTACGCCACCCCTTGTGACGATCCGGCAAAGGATTTGATCGCGCTCGTCTCGTCCTTTTGAATATCGAAAACGGCAGACAGCCGGGTCAGTTCGAGCAAGTCATGTACTCGCTTGTTCAGATTGGTGAGTTTCAATTGCCCACCCTGGTTCCGAATCGTGGTATGAGCCTTGACCAACTCCCCAACACCAGAACTGTCGACGTACTGAACTTCGCCCAGGTTCAGCACGATCGCCTTGGCGCCTTTTTCCGCCAGATCTCGAACAATCTCGCGGAGAATAACATTTCCCTCGCCCACCGTAATTCTTCCGCTGATGTCCAGGACGGTCACTCCGCCCACCTGGCGGGCGGTGGTTTGCATCTTGACGGGGCTCCGTCCTTCCATTCCGATTCCCAGCCGGTCAAGAACGGCGCACGCGGAACTCGCAAGTTCCTTTGACTCTGTCCGGACCACAATCAGCGAACGCCCTTCTTTGAGTACTTCCTGGAAGAAAGCCACGTCCTCAGAGGACTTTTCAGCCGTTGTCGGCTGCGGCGCGTTCGCCTCTCGTGTTGCCGCCGATCCGGCGGCGGAGCCCGCGCCCGCGCCCGCACCTGCGCCTGTGAGCAGCGCGGCAGCACCGATCCCTAGCGCGAATACCGTCCCGATCCCGGGAAGAAGCAGCGTTGCAGCGACCACCCCGGTGGTCAACCCAGCGGCTCCCCCCACGAAGCCTCCGACAAATGCGCCGAGCTCCTTCGCGATGGTTTTGGCTTCGCTTTCCGAGCGCGTTAAGAAAACGATGGATTCTTCCGGAACGCCCCGCTCCCGCAACTCCTTGACCGCCCCCTCCGCGTGATCACGCGAAGAAAATACTCCGATTGCGGTTTCCATGTACCCTCCTGTGCCATCGCTGAAGGCTCCGCAGCATCTCCGGCTCTCGCCGCTCCTTTGCGGAGTGTCGGAAACGGGCGGATTGGCCAGCTCTCGGATTGATTTTTTACCCGAAATTTTTTACCCGAGAATTCTCACTTAGCCTTGAACGTGAAATTGGCGGTTGCCGCTGCCCCCGCCGCCACCGTCACCTTCTGGGTCTGCGTACCGTAGGTTTCCTGCCACGCCGTCACCGTGTAATTTCCAGCAGGCACATTCTGGATCGTGTAGGAACCATTCTCATCCGTAGTTGCGTACGGACCCTTTACCACCGCGAACCAGCCACTCATCCACGGATGGATATTGCACTTGACGTGGATCATTTCTGGAGTCTTCCAACTCTTAACGACGGGCGCAGCCCCTGGCGGTTGCGACTGGTTCCAGGGAATATTGCCGGTAAGAGGATTGGGTTCCGGGTGGATATTGTGGGCCGTCGGGTCGCTGGTCTGCACTTTGAATTCCTGGCCTACGTCCATGGCCAGCACGTGGGGAGTGTACATACATCCTTTCTGGTCGAATATGGGGACTTGGGTGGGTTTCGCGTTGAGCTCACTGGCACTCAAACCTTCGGAAATATAGAGAACAACATTCTCCAAACCGCCACCCTTGCCGACAACGACATTTTCCGAATGAGCGGGGTTGCCCGCGTGTGCCTTGTCGCAGACAGGGTCCTTTGACATCTCGATACCCTTCATGTGCGGGGCCGTGCCGTCGAGCTTGACGGTGCCGGTAATCTTGCCCTCAGCGGCCGCACTCGCCTTGTGGCTAATCGTTAACGATCCAAGACCGACCAACACTAGAGTGGCTAAGATCGCAGCCCACCCACGGTTGCGCTGATGCTTCATGGCTTTTCTCCTAAGTTCGGAAGGGTTACCCTCCCGATCACTGTGCTGGTGCATTTGGATTCACCGGTTTCAACCCCAGTTGGTGGGCAATCTCCCTTTCCTTGGCGTTGTAGGCGTTGTGCGGCTGCAGCGAGCGCAGATAAAACACCAAGTCCCAAGCCTCCTCCGGCTTGATGTTGTCGGCGAATGACGGCATGGGCGTCCCGTCCAAGCCGGTCATGAAAATCTTGTAGATGTCCGCATCAGTGCTTCCGCAGAGCGGTCGCGAGCCGTCGGTGAAATTGAACGGAGAAATAGGCCGCCCAAGGTCATCGGTAAGGGTTGAGGAGGAAGGGCCATTGGCCATGCCCTGGACGCCGTGGCACTTCCAGCATTCCATCTTCCGGAACACTTCTTGACCAGTCTTGACCCTGTCCGGAGTGATTTCCGGCTTTGGAGGGATCTGGATGGGCGTTCCAGCTTTCTCATTCTGCCAGCGCGGCGAAAAGTGTTTGATCCAAGCCACCAGGTCGGCCCGCTCCTGCTTGGTCAATGCATTCCACGACGGCATATTGGAGCGATCCAAGCCACGGCCGATGCTGTCATACAAATCCTGGTCCGTGGGCAACGTCCCGGTGGGAGTGGATCGGCATTTGAAAATCGCGAGTTGGAAGTTACGCGGCTGCGGATTGATCCATGGGGCGTTCTCCCCATTGCCATCCCCGAGAGGGCCGTGACAGCCGACGCAGTACCGCCGATACGGCATGGCTGCGGCGGGGGCGGCGCCGGTTATGTTGCCAATGTGGCTGGACGCCGCCGGCGAATGCAACCACTCCTGCTGCTGATACGTGGTGAGTTGCGCGTACGAGGCAGCGGAGAGACAGAGAGCGACAACCACGCTCAATAACAGCGACCACTTGAATAAGTTGGTATTCATAGTCATCCCCCTCTCTAGAAGTCAAAGTCAAATCCGAACAGCAATTCGCTGGTGTTTAAGTAGGTGGCATGGCCAGCCGAGTTAAGGGGCCCCGTGGTCGCTCTGGAACAAGTTGAATTCGCCGAAATAGGCAAAGCCGGCCCGGCTGGTCATAAACGGGTTGTAGCGGTAGCCAATCGAATAGTTGTTGATGTTTCCCAGGTTGGACGGGGTCCCAGGAGTTGATTGCTGCGACATTCGTTCCGCCTCAAAGACGGCCTTGAAGATGAGCTGCGGACTGTACACGTAGCGAGCTTCGAAGGTGTAGCCGTTCCAGGTGGGCGCCCGCGCTCCCTGCGGAAGAATTGAATCCGGCGTATTGTTCGGAGGGCAGCCGGTGGGTAGCCGGCGGTACTGCCGTGCAGGTGGCAGTTCCATTGCCATCCGAGGCTATTGCGCTGCCATAACCCTGCCCGAACCATGCGTTATCCGACCCGTGCTGTGTGACCACGTTGAGGTCAAAATGGGGACCGAAGTAGAACTGCCCGTAAAAGCCCACACGACTGAAGCTCTTGTTGCCAATTCCCGAACCAGGGATGGGCACCCCACCAGAAGTCAGATAGTAGGTTGCCGCCTGTCCTACAAAGGCGTAGGCTCCGAGACGCTCCGTCCCCAACTTGCCCGCATCAAAGGCCTGGTCGAAGGTAAAGAATCCGCTATAGGAGTTGGCTCCGGTAATCAGGCCCACGCTCCCATCGTTCGAACTGAGCAGGGCAGCCGAAATACGCGTCCGATCGTCCACCGAGTGTCCCATGTACTCCACGCCGAGCTGGTTGTCCCCCATTTGCCCGAACGTGTTTCCGTCATTCACCGGGATGAAGTGATAGGTCTGATAGACACCGCCGTTACCGGTGAGCCATAGGGTGCGTTTTTCAGAAAGCAGGTTGTTGAGCTCGAATTTACCCAGCTTGATGTTGAGCCAAGGGCTGCCCCCGATGTTATCCAGGCGCGCATTGACGCTCTCAAAATGAAACGATCCGGTGGAATCCGACGACGGAAGCACATAGAACGAGAAGTTCTTTTCCAGAGTTCCGCCGGTATGGAAGTCGAGCCCGCTCAGGTCAAAGCCGGACGACGTTATGCGTTGCGCCGTCGAACCTGAAATCCCGCCGCTGTTGTATGTGTCCACCTGGTTCAGGCTGCTCACCCGGTGCCAGATCGGCGTGATACGGAACGTCACCGGCCAGTACCCTGGATTCTGCCAGATTGGAGCATCCCGATCGTTCATCAACTGATAGCCATTGTCTCGGAACTTCAACCCGAAGTTGTTCAAGGCGGGCCACGACTCGTGGCAGGCCGAGCAACGCAGCCCATACTTCCTGGCGAAGGCTGGTAACGCCCTCGCCGGCTGGCTGGCGCCCAAGAGCAGAAAGACTAACGCGAATGCAGCGGCGAGGACGGAACTTACCCGCTGCGGCTTCTGACAGAGATGAGACTGCGCCCACATACGCATGGCTGCACTCCTCAGACTAAGCTCACAAGTTTCTTGCAAAACGGAATTCCCCACATACCCCCAAACAACAGCGCACACGCAGCAGCTAAGCATAAAGACCACGGCTTAGTAGCTGCCGCGCCCGACCCAACAGGTTTACAGTTGGTGGTCTAGTTACCCTACCACCCCACAGGCGCGGAATAGTACTACCGTCAGAAACGAAGTGCAAGGGATTTGTAAGATTTTTTTTACAATCTTTTGACATGCCGCCCGAGCGGGATCGGAGAAACGGCAAGTAGAGTGCTCACGATGCCAGTTGACAGCGATGAACCCAGCGTAAGAGACTCTTGCATCAGGAATACCGGAGCTGGTCGTGATGTGGGACAAGAGCTTTCGCGGTAAGGGGCTGGTTCGTTGGATTGCGTTACACGGGGTGATGTTTCATCGATCTGCGTTTTATCTGCGGATGACCGCAGTATTTCTTCTGCTCACAGCGGCGGCAATCCCCTTGCACGGCCGTGAAAAAAATGTTCTCGCGTACGGCGAGGGCCTGATCCTCAATATTCCGCTGCCGGAGCCCGAAGTGGCGCAGGTGGTGGAAGAAGTGGCGCAGAACACGATTATTCGGGGAACCAAGGAATACGACAAAGACGAGTACGTCAAGGGAGCGGTCGCGGCCGCGTCGACGCCGGTTTTTCCGGCAATGGACGGAGGGCGGCAAGGTTTTCTACAAGGTGCGGAAGCACGCGCTCGATCCGCGGAATTTCAAAAACAGCGGCGATCTGGGGACACTCGCCGTGCGCTACGTGGTGCAGGTACAGGGCTTCGAAAATACCGTGCTGCGCATTGACGCTGTGTTTGTGGAGGATTTACGGCACACCGTCCATCTCTCGAACGGCTCGGTGGAAAGCGAGGAGTACAAGGACATCCGCGAGCGCCTGGACGCGGTCGAACTGATGAAAAAGGAAAACGCCGAGGCTTTGCGAGCGAAACAGGATCGCTTGGCGAAGGAAAACTTCGGCCTGGGCAGTGACACGATTGTGTTGAGCACTCCGCCGCCGGAGACGCCCATCGAAAACACGCATGGCGAGAGCCCGATGGGGGCCACGCGCGGTCAAGCGTGGCGGCGTACGAGCTGCCCGCTCAATCGCTGGAGCAACGCGTCGCCGAGCTGCGCAGTCAGGTGGAACGGCTCGTCAAGAAGCCTGGGGCTGCGCTCAAGTCCGCTCCGTTCCACACCGCAAGCACGCTGAAATCTCTGGAGCCCGGAGTCGAAGTCCTGATTCAAATTTCTACGACTTACTGGTACGGGGTCGAAACCCGCGACGGACAGCACGGATGGATTCAACGCGACCAGTTGGAGCAGGTGCCATGACCGGGCAGGGTTTGCCAGTCGCTACTTTGCCAGTCGCTACTCTGCCCTGGGCTCGCCGACTCCTTCGCGCCGCGCTCTCCGCATTTCTTCTGGTCGTGCTTCCAGCGGCTTCGGCGCAGAGCGGCCGCGCCCAAGCGAGTCCGCAAGCAGGGCCGTATGAGCGCACCTACACGTCAGTCGAAAAGCGCGGTGGAAAAAGCGCTGAAGGAGTTGCAACCCTCCATGCGTGGACGGCTGCCGGTGCTGGAAGGATTCGCCTTGCCGGGCGATCATCCATTGAACCAATACCGGCGCGCTTATTACCAATCTGCCGTGCAAGTGAGTTCGACGGCATCGGGTGGATCGGTGGTGCGGGTGAACAGCAAGGTGACGGCGTGGTACACGGATTCAACTCCATCTCGTTCGGGATACCAACTGCTGCCTTCGAATGGCCGGATCGAATCCGACCTTCTTGACCAGCTATCCGATCTGCTAGCGAGCAGCGCTGGTGCGACGAATTCGGGCGGCAGTTCGAGCGGAAAGATTCCAGGGAAGGTTTTCCGGTGACCGCTCCACCGGCGGCGTCCGGTAAGCGGTCAGCAACCGCGGAAAAAGGAGTTGCGGGCATGCGGAACCCGCGATCTCGGCGCCGACGCCCCAGTTGCCGGAAAACGGGCGCGCGTTCTCGTCTTCATTGGAACCGGGCCTGTCCAGTCAGCCACGGGCGGAGACGAGAAATTCGCAGAACAGAGCTGCCGATCAAGCGGAAGCCAGGTTGCGGGAGGAGGCTGCGAGCTTGGAGGAAGTGCTCAAGAACCAGGCGCATCCGAAGAATCTGGTCGCCATAAAGAAAACCGGGACGCCGGTAGTTGCGTCTCCCAGTTTGGAGGCCAAGACTTTGTTTTTGGCGACCGCGCACGATGAATTTGAGATGTTGGATTTCAATGCGGACTGGGTTCACGTGCGGATTTCGGGCTTGTCGCGGGGATGGATTTGGCGCACCAGCCTGGAGATGCCGGAGGGTATTTCGGACGTTCCGCTGGCCAACACGAAGGCCGCACCGGTTGCGGTCGATCTGTTTCTGGTGATCGCGCGAGGAAACTGCGCCCTTCCCGGGAGATTGGGATGCGCTTCGGGGCAAGAACGTGAAAATCATCTCGGTGCAAAAGATCCAGGAAAACGAAGCAAACAGCGGCGCGCAAGCAAAACTGGAGTTCGCCAAGTCTTTGCTCGACAAGAACTATGCGGAGCTGGCGGCCAAATCACAGGAGCTCGCCGGAGTGGTGTTGATTTTCGATTCGGTCGATGGCGGCATGATCGCCGTAACGCTGCCCACGGTTCAGCAATGGAAGGCGGGCAGGTTGACCGATGCGGCCCTTTGGCATCGGTGTTATTTTGATCCGCCCGAGACCTTCAGTGCTTCCAGTCCTGCGGTCTCCAGTTCTGCGGGCAACCACTAACGGTCCGGCGCTGGTTGCCAGGATTGCGTTTGAAGGATTGCGTTTGACGGATCGCGTTTGACGCGAGCAGCGTGAGAGCAAAACTCGGCGTCGCTTTAGGTTTTTGACTTGACATTGAACCGATGACGCGGTACCAATGCTGTCTTCTGACTTTCGCCGATCCAATGTCTCGTGGGGAGTTTATTGGGGCGATGCCGGTTTGAGTTAAACCGCCGGATGAGGGCGGCAGGGGCAAACGGGCGAGTGTGGGGTCCATGTTGCAAACATTTGTCTCTCGGTTGCGCGATTACGCCGAGCTTACCAAGGCGCGCATTACGACTCTGATCGTTCTTACGGCGTGGTGCGGCTACTTCTTTGGCGCGCACCGCTTGGGGGTTTCGTCGTGGTCGCTGGGCTTGTTCCACGCCCTGTTGGGTGTGGCCCTGGTTTCGAGCGGAACGGCGGCGCTGAATGAAGTGCTCGAAGCGAGCGTGGATGCGCGGATGCGGCGCACCGCGCTGCGTCCCTTGCCTGCGGGAAGGATGACCACGGCCCACGCGGCTATAGTAGGACTGGCGCTAACTCTGGGTGGTTCCGCTTATCTCGCAATCTATGCCAACTTACTAACTGGTTTATTAGTGTTTTTGACGGCGCTAGTGTACCTGGCGGCCTACACTCCGCTGAAGAAAGTTTCTCCCGTGTGCACTTTTGTAGGCGCGTTCCCGGGAGCGATGCCGGTGGTGCTGGGGTGGACGGCGGCGCGGGGAAAACTGGAAGTCGAGACTCTGGTTCTTTTTGCCATCATGTTTGTCTGGCAGTTTCCTCATTTTCTTTCGATCGCATGGCTCTATCGCGAGGACTACGCGCAAGGCGGCATTCGCATGTTGCCGGTGGTGGATTCCGATGGGAAGTCCACCGTGTGGCGGATTTTGGCCTATTCCGGAGCGTTGATTCCGGTGAGTGTTTTGCCGGTTGCGCTGGGAATGGCTGGGCGCGTGTATTTGGTCGGCGCGATCCTGATGGGCGCGGCGCTGTTCCGCGTGTCCATGGGGATGGCGTATCCGCAACTGCTGGCAACGGCTCCAGCATCCAAACCGTCGGCTCGGCGTTTGCTCCAGGCGACGATTATCTATCTGCCCGCGCTGTTCGCGCTCATGATGGCTAACTCGGGCAGTTAGTTAGGCTTCTCCACGAAAGTCCAGCCAGCATCGAACCTAATCTTCCGATATCCTTGGAAGGTGCAGACTCTAAGCCTCGGTTTCGTTTTGCGGCAGATGCCGCTCTTTTTTCAGGCGATTGGCACCCATGTTGCTGGAGCCGCGCGATGACGCAAAGCGCTGATGTTGGGGAACCGAAGCCGCTCTCGACGGGGTTTTGGCGTTCGCTGTTCAAGAAGCGCGCCGGCGTACCGCCGCTCACCGATCCGCTCCATTGCGATGTACCCTTGCTGCGTCACGCCGAGATTGCCGCGGCCTACACCGGCCAACGCGTGGCTGGGGATTTCTATGAGTTCTTGCGGGTAGGGCGGTCGCGCATGCTGTTCGTGCTTGCTGGATATTGCCGGCCTGCGGGCAGACACGCGTGAAATCCTCATCGCCGTGCAGAAAACAGTTCCGAACGCTTGCGCCCGTTCTCTTCGCCGGAGAAGACCTCAACGAGACCACCGCCATGATCGAACTGTGCCATGAGATGAACCGCACGATTTTGCGTCGTGGTCTTCGCAGTTGTCCTGCGTTCATCGGTTGCTATAACGAGGATCTGGGGACGGTGTGCTACGCCAATGCGGGCCACACTCCGGGACTGCTTCGAGACTGCGCCGGAGTCACGCTGCTCGACGCAACCGGGCTGCCGCTGGGCTTGTTTTCGCACACGACGCAGAGTGCGGCGACCTGCCACCTGGTGCCAGGCTCGGCTCTTGTGGTGGTCTCACGCGGGCTCGTGGAAGCGGACTGCGAGGATGCCGGCTGCGAGGACGCCGAATTCGGGCTGGAGCGAGCAAAGCAAACTCTTCAGGACGCGACCGTTCTCAAGGCGCATGACCTGTGCCTGAGCATGCTGCAGGCAACTCGCCAGTTCACACGGACGGCTCCCGCGCACAACGATCTGACCACGCTGGCGCTGGTGCGGAATGCGTCTCAGGCTGCGGTCTGAATGTTCGTAGTCCTGAGTGGACGACAGAACCAGACCTTCGGGAATAAAACAACCCTTCAACAGTTATCAACCTTGTACGGGCGAAACGGCACCCGGCTGAAGGTCCCCGGTTCCGCCCGACGGATCGCTGATGCTCCCGACTTAGTTGCGGGAATGATTTACGGAAGCGCCGGTTGGCGCCTTTCTGGTTTAAGCTGTTGGCGTCGTGTCCATGGGAGAACCCAGCGCCGGGAGCTTTGAGGAGTTGGCCATGCCGCTCTTCGACTCGCTTTATAACTTCGCGGGCTGGTTGACGGGCAACCGTGAAGAAGCGGAAGATCTCGTCCAGGAAACCTACCTAAAGGCGTTGAAGGGCTTCTCGTCCTTTCAGCAAGGGACAAACTTCCGCGCCTGGATCTTCCGCATTTTGCGCAATGCATTCCTGACGTCACGCACCGGCCTGAAGGCGACGCGAACGGTTCCGCTGGAGAGCGACGACGAGGAGACGGCCGTCGCATCTGCGACCATGGATACGCCGGAATCGATCTTGCTGGGCCGCGCCAGCCAGGAAGCCATCCAGGCCGCGCTCGGGAAACTGCCAGTCATCTTCCGCGAAGTGCTACTGCTCTCGGACGTTGAAGAGATGAGCTATCAGGAAATTTCTGAGACCGTTTCGATCCCGATCGGCACGGTGATGTCACGCCTATATCGCGCTCGCCGCGCGATGCGGGAAGAGCTGCAGGGGGCAAGCAATGGCTAGCGATATCTGGCAGCCAAAGATCGATCGCTACGTGGACGCGGAGCTTTCCGAGGAAGAGATGCGCGCCATGGATGCGCACCTGCGCGAGTGTTCCTCATGCGCCGCCCAGGCCCTGCGCCAGATGCAACTGAAGCGTGCGACCAAGCTCGCGGCCCGGCGCTACGCGCCATCGCCGCAGTTTCGGCGGAAGATAGCAGACCAGGTTATAGCAGACCAGGTTATAGCAGATCAGGTTAAAGGCGCCCGCAGGCCAGTCCCATGGCGCTGGGGATGGGCGCCTCTACTGGCAGCGGCGGTAATGAGTCCTCCTGGTTGCGGGAATATTTCTAAGTCGTTCGTCGGAGCAGGCGCGGTCAGGACAGTTGCTCTCCGAGTTAACCGATATCCATGTTGCAAACCTTGCCGCCTCCAGCCCGGTGGACGTAGTGTCCTCCGACCGGCATACCGTCAAGCCTTGGTTCCAGGGCAAAGTGCCGTTCACGTTTAATCTTCCGGAACTCGCAGGCTCCCCATTTACGCTGGTTGGCGGGCGGCTTACCTACCTCGATCACGAACCAGGCGCTCACTTGATCTACAACATCGGCGCTCATCACATTTCGGTATTCGTCTTCCGGGACCAGCCGGATCTCGCCCATGCGTTCTCAACGCGCGAGTCGTCCAGGGACGTGCTCAAGTTCCATGTGGAGTCCTGGAGCGCGCATCAATTGCGTTACTTTGTCGTGGGTGACGCCAGCGACGAATCCATCCACCAGCTAACCAGCATGTGGAAAGAGGCAGGGAATAGCTGAGCCTCATCCGCTGAGGGTGACTGCGGCGCGCGCCACGAGTTCTTCAGCAATCTGCAAAGGCCGCGTCTTTGTTGGCTCTGGGAGGCACGGCGTTAAGCCGCGCCCTTCCCAAAGCGATTTATGAAATAGCTAGCAGCAACCCATCCTCACTTCGCCGGCAGCGGTGAGCGGAGTACCGAACGCCTCCTGTGGCGCCGGTGCACCGTTCAGCGTCCGGATCCAACGTCGCACCGCGTCGAATACGACGAGCACCACGCCCGACGATAAAGATGGCCATGAGGATCGTATCCAGATAGCCGGTAAATACCTGACCGGGCTTGGAGGTCAATGGCCAGAAAATGTTCTTGATCCCCAGCACTCCCGCCGTCACCGTAGTGACGCCAACGAAGCACATCGGAACTCCCGTAATCCAGGCATATTTCTGCTTGCCCATGTTAATGAGGAAGGTCGTGGTCACCGCCAGGGCGATGGTTGCCAGCAACTGGTTCCCGGTTCCGAACAACGGCCATATCGTGGAAATACTTCCCGTATAGATCATGTACCCCCAGCCTAAAACCACCAGCGAACTGGTGATCAGATTTCCCGGCCACCAGGCACTGTTGCCGAAGGGCTTGTGCACTTTGCCCATGAGTTCCTGCAGGACGTAGCGAGCCACGCGGGTTCCGGTGTCCACCGTGGTCAGGATGAACAGGGCTTCAAACATGATGGCGTAGTGATACCAGTAGCCCATCAGACGAGCCATCCCAGGCAGGCCCTTGAAGATCTGTGCCATGCCGATCGCCAGCGAGACCGCGCCTCCCGTCCGCCCGGCAAGTTTTTCTCCAACTTCGCGGGAGTACATATCCAGATTGACCGTGGTCAAGCCCAGGTGGCTGAAGACCGCGGGCGTAGTGTTGATGGCAAAGTAGTCGCCCGGATACATAGAGCAGGCTGCAATTAAAGCCAGCACGCCGACCAGCGACTCGCGCGAGCATGGCGCCGTATCCGATGAAGCGAGCGTCACTTTCCTTATCCAGCATCTTGGGCGTGGTGCCGGAGGACACCAGCGCGTGAAAGCCCGAGATCGCGCCGCAAGCAATGGTCACGAAGAGAAACGGAAACAGCGTTCCCTTTGATGATCGGCCCACCGCCATGAACGAACTGCGTGACGTTCGGAAATTGGATGTTGGGATGAACGATGAAGACGCCGACGACCAGGACGGCAATCGTGCCCAGCTTAACGTAGGTCGAGAGATAGTCGCGCGGCTCCAGCACCAGCCACACGGGAAGAACCGAAGCCACCAGCCCGTAGATGGCCATGAGGATGGTGATCTGATGGGGCGTGAAGGTAAGCGCCGCTGCGGCTCCGCTCTGCGCCACCCAGTGCCCCGCGACCACGCTGCCTAGCAAAAGGACGACCCCAAAGATACTGGGGCCGGTGACGGTAATTTTTCCGGCATGGCTCTTGAACATCCACAATCCCATGATGACGGCGATGGGGATGGTCATGCCGATGGTGAACACGCCCCACGGGCTATTGGAAAGCGCATTGACCACTACGATGCCGAGGCCGGCGAGCGTCGCCAGAAGAATAAAGAGCATGGCGATCATCGTCACCAGGCCGGCAAAGGGACTGATTTCGGTGCGGGCAATATCCGCCAGTGAGCGGCCGCGGTGACGTATGGAAGCCACCAGCACGGTGAAGTCCTGCACACAGCCGGCGAGGACGCCGCCGATCAGTATCCACAGGAAACCCGGGGCAAAGCCGAACTGCGCCGCCAGGGTGGGCCCCACCAGCGGACCGGCTCCAGCGATGGCCGCGAAGTGATGTCCGAAGAGTACCCATCGCGGTGAGGCGACATAGTTATGCCCGTCCGGGTAAAGGTGCCCCGGAGTGGTGCGGCGATCGTCGAGCGCCAGAGCTTTCGCGGCGATAAACGCACTGTAATAACGGTAGGCAAGGGCGTACACGCACAGCGCACCCAACAAAATCGGGAAGGTATTCATGCTCGCTCCAGATCCAGGCAAGTAGTGGCCGATCCTGCCAGCCCAATCAAACGTATCCTACACCCATTGTGGAAACCGGCACAATGACTTCCCTTGCGCGAATCATGCGCTACAATGGCGGGCGTATTCGGCAAAGGACCGGCAAGCCACGCCGACATGATCGAAGAACGTGATAGACGGGTGCCCTCGCCCTTCCCGCCGCGCGCCGTTCGGCAGCTGTCGCTGCCGAACCGAAAGGATCGAATATGCACATGCCACGAGAGAAGCAAGCGGCGACTCAGGAACAACCCCTTGTCCGCTTTGGCCTGGGGCTCGCCAACTGGAGTGAGCGGTGGTTTCCGGATCCGCTGATTTTTGCGCTGCTGGGAATTGTGGTGGTCTTTGTGGTCGGCCTGCTGCTTCATCAGAGCCCGGCCAAACTCGCCATCCAGGGTGGCAAGAACTTCTGGAGCCTCGTCCCTTTCACCATGCAGATGGTGATGATCATCATCGGTGGATACGTCGTCGCCTCGACGCCGATCGTGTATCGCGCCATCCGAGCCTTAGCCGGAATTCCAAAGACGCCGCGGGGAGCGGTCGCCCTGGTGGCGTTGTTCTCCATGCTGACGTCGCTGATCTCCTGGGGCTTGAGCCTGATTTTCAGTGGGCTCTTTGTTCGCGAACTGGCGCATCGCGTCAAAGGAATGGACTACCGCGCTGCTGGTGCTGCTGCGTATCTCGGGCTGGGAGCCGTCTGGGCGATGGGGCTGTCTTCTTCCGCCGCCATGCTGATGGCGACCAAGTCGGCGATGCCGCCCTCGTTATTCAACATCAGTGGTCTGATCCCGCTCACCCAGACTCTCTTCTTGTGGCAAAGCATCGCGACGACGGTGATCCTGATCGTGCTATCCGTGTTGATCGCCTAGTTGTCCACGCCGTCGGCGGAGAACGCCAGAACCGCCGAATCCTACGGCATCCAATACGAGCCGATTCGCTCCAGCCTGGAGCCCAAGAGCAAACCCGGCGAGTGGCTGGAATACAGTCCGCTGCTGACAATTTTGGTTGCCGCGCTGCTGTGCTGGTATCTGGTCGATGTATTCCGCACCTCGCCGCAAGGCGCACTGGCAGCGCTCGACCTGAATACCTACAACCTCATGTTCATCACGGTGGGGCTTCTATTGCACTGGCGCCCGAAGCGCTTTATGCGTGCCGTAACGGAGTGCATTCCCGCCACCGGCGGCGTGCTGATCCAGTTCCCGTTTTACGCCGTGATCTTCGGAATGATTGTAGGAACGGGGATCGCGGAGGCGCTGGCGAAACTTTTCGCCTCCGTCAGCACCCACAACACATATCCCTTGCTGGTGGCGATGTATTCGGCGGTGCTCGGCGTTTTCATTCCCTCCGGCGGCAGTAAGTGGGTCATCGAAGCGCCCTATGTGCTGCAGGCCGCGAATCTGCACCAGGTGCATCTGGGCTGGGTGGTGCAGATCTACAACGCGTCGGAAGCGCTGCCCAATCTCGTCAACCCCTTCTGGATGCTGCCTCTGCTGGGCATATTGAAATTGAAGGCCAGGGACATCGTGGGATATGGAGTGCTGCAGTTGATCGTTCACATCCCGGTCGTGTTCTTCCTGTGCTGGTTGTTTGCCCGCTATATTCCGTATCTGCCGCCCATGAAATAGTGGGAGGAGCGTAGGCCGGCGTCCCGCCGGCTTTCGCAGGCTGGTGAATTGTAGCGCCGGCATCTTGCCGGCTGTCCCGAGGGCGTCGCGCCCTCGGCGCGGCGGGCGGGGACGCCCGCCGGACAGCCGCCGGGACGGCGGCGCTACAGTCATGACGCATTGGCCGACTCAGTATTAGAGATCACACGGTCACGGCACTAGCCACGCAGGCACAGGGGGAACATTCCTCCCGTAGGTTCCGCTATCATGCTTATCTAGAGGAGAAACAGATGCTCTCGACGACAAAAGCTCTGGCCGTTCTGTTATTCCTGGCTTGCGCTGGTATTCTGTTCGCGCAAACCGCCAGCAGCGCACCTGGCACCAGCGGCAACGCGCAAACTTTTTCGCTGATTCCTGGGCTGGATAAGAACCTCATGGATTTGACCGCCGACCCTTGCGTCGATTTTTACCAGTACGCGTGCGGCAATTGGAGCAAGCTTCATCCGATTCCGAGCGACTCGCCGTACTCCGGCCAGTTCTACAACCTTGAGCAGTACAACCGGCAAGTGCTGCACGGGATTCTGGAGAAAGCGGCGGCGGACGATCCGTCACGCGACGCGAATACGCGGAAGATTGGGGATTACTATGCCAGCTGCATGGATGAAGCGGCGGTGCAACGAAAAGGGCTGGCACCGTTGCAGCCGGAACTGGACCGCATCAATGGCCTCGCCAGCAAGGAGCAACTCCCAGAGTTGCTGGCACACTTTCAATTGATTAACGTGAATGCGTTCTTCGGATTTGGATCGCAACAGGACTTCAAGGATGCGACCAGAACGATTGCGGTTACGGCCCAGAACGGACTGGGTCTTCCCGAGAAAGATTATTACTTCCGCACAGGCGCACAAGATGAAGAGATTCGAAAGCAATATCTGCGGCACATTACCAACATTCTGAAGCTGCTTGGGGCGAGCGAAACGCAGGCGGCAAGCGACGCCGCGGCGATCGTGAAACTGGAAACAGCGCTGGCGAAAGTTTCGCTCGATGTAACCGCGCAGCGCGATCCGCACAACATCTATCACAAGATGCCGGTCAAGGACCTGCAGGCGCTTACGCCAACCTTCAACTGGCATCGCCTTTATTCCGCTACGGAGTCTCCCGCGTTCACGGAGATCAACGTCGCCGAGCCGGAGTTCTTCCAGGGCATGAACCAGGTCATCGCCGAGACGGATCTGCCAACGATCAAGGCCTACCTGCGCTGGCAGTTGGTCAGCTCGACTGCGGGAACGATTTTGCCCAAGGCGCTGGATGAAGAAAAATTCGATTTCAACGGCCGCAAGCTGGTGGGCACTCCGGAGCAGGAGGTACGCTGGAAACGGTGCGTCCGCAGCACCGATGGAGCGCTGCCGGAAGCGCTGGGCAAGGCATACGTCGAACAGCAATTCCCGGCTGCCAGCAAAGACAAGGGGGTGCGGATGATTCACGACATTGAAGCGGCGATGGATCGCGACATTGACTCACTGGATTGGATGAGCGCGGCTACCAAAACGCGCGCGAAAGAAAAGCTGCACCTGATCGCCAACAAGGTGGGATATCCCGACAAATGGCGCGACTACTCAAAGCTGGAAATTGTACGGGGCGACGCCTATCGGGAACAATCTGCGGGCCACGGAATTTGAGTCGCGGCGGCAGCTGGCGAAAATCGGGAAGCCGGTTGACCGCGACGAGTGGTTCGTATCCACGCCGACGGTGAACGCTTTCTATAACGCCGGCATGAATGACATCAATTTCCCGGCGGGCGTAATGCAGCCGGCATTCTTCGATGCGAAACAGCCGGATGCGCTCAACTACGGACACATCGGGCTCTTCATGGGGCACGAGATCACGCACGGTTTCGACGATACAGGGCGCCAGTTCGACGGACATGGCAATCTGCAAGACTGGTGGACGAAGGAAGACAGCGACAAGTTCAACCAGAAGGCGCAGTGCATTGTCGACGAGTACGCGCAATTCAGCGTGGGAGACACCAAGCTGAACGGCAAGCTCACGCTCGGCGAAAACACGGCCGACAATGGCGGATTGCGGCTGGCATACATGGCGTTTTTGGCGCGGGCTGCGCAAGACGGCGTTGATCTGAAGAACAAGTCGGCCGATGGCTATACGCCTTTGCAGCAGTTTTTCCTGGGATTCGCGCAGGATTGGTGCTCCGAGTGGCGTCCGGAGCTGGAACGGCTGATCGCGACGACCGATCCGCATTCGCCGGACCGCTTCCGGGCGAATGGAGTTCTAGTGAACATGCCCGAGTTCGGAAAGGAATTTGGCTGCAAGGCAGGGCAGCCGATGACGGCGGTAAAGGCTTGCAGGGTGTGGTGAGGCGGTGGCGCTTCCGAGCCCGGTGGAGATTCCCCACTCCGGCAATCTCAACAGATCGGCGAAGGCAATGGTACCGAGCGCGAAATACGGGCTGGGGGCGAAATGGAAATTTTCCGATCAGCGCCGCACAGCGAAACCGCTCCCGCGCCTAGAGTCCAAGGTACGCTCGCCGCACTTCATCCATTCTTGCGACCTCATCCGACTTGCCATGGATGCTGATTCGACCTTCGGCAAACACGTAGGTGTAGTCGCTGATCGCCAGTGCGAGGTGCACATTCTGTTCCACCAGGACGATAGTGAGCCCCTGTTTCCGCAGGCCGCCCAAGGTCAGGAAGAGTTGTTGCGCCAGCACCGGCGCCAGACCGAGCGAGAGTTCGTCGATCATCAGCACCTCCGGCTCCTGCATCAAGCCGCGGCCCATGGCCAGCATCTGCTGCTCTCCGCCGGAGAGGGTGGAAGACTTCTGCTGGCGGCGTTCTTTCAGGCGCGGGAACAGTGTGTAGACGCGTTCCAGGTTCTGTTTCTCGCGCTTGCGGGCCCGCTTCGAGTACCCGCCCATCTCCAGGTTCTCTTCGACTGACATGTCCGGGAAAAGCTGCCGGCCCTCGGGCACCAGCACCAGGCCGCGATTTGCTTTGGCATGAGGCGAGAGCCGTGTGACGTCTTCTCCGTGCAGCAGGACGCGGCCTTTCCAGGCACGCAGACTGCCCATGATGGTGCGCAGAGTGGTGGTCTTGCCGGCGCCATTGGTTCCGATGATGGTGGTTAACTTCCCGCGCTCAACCTCGAGCGAAATGCCCCACAGGACCTGCACTTCGCCGTATCCAGACTCGACGTTCTCCAGTTGAAGGGCCAGGTCCATCATTTCCTCCATGTCGTTTGCTATCGTCAATTTGTCAACGATATCGGGAAAGCCCAAGTAGGCTTCGACCACATCCGAATTGTGGACCACCTCATCCGGCCGGCCTTCCGCCAGCTTGCGGCCCAGGTTCAGCACCACGATGCGATCGGAAAGACTCATGATCGCCTGCATCAGGTGCTCGATCATGAGCACCGAGATCCCGCTGTCACGGATCTTGCGAACCAATTCGATCATGGTCGCAACTTCGGTGGGATTCAGTCCCGCCAGCACCTCGTCCAGCAACAGGAGCTTGGGTTTCGCCGCCAGCGCCCGCGCGATTTCCAGGCGTTTCTTGCCGGCGATGGTCAGCGAGCGCGCCATCATGTCGGTGCGGTCTCCAATCCAACCCGCTGCAGCACTTCGGAAGCTACCTTGCGTGCGGCGGCCATATCGAGATATTCACGACCGAAGCATGCACCCACCGTGACGTTGTCCAGCACCGTAAGGTCGTTCAAGGGCTTCACGATCTGGTGGGTGCGCGCCAAGCCGAGGTGGACCACCTGGTCCGGCGAACAGCGGGTAATGTCTTTTCCCGCAAAGGTGATGGTTCCCTGGTCGGCCTTGTAGACCCCATTCACGACATTGAACAAGGTTGTCTTCCCGGCGCCGTTGGGGCCGATCAGGCCCAGGATCTCACCCTCATCGATGCTGAAACTGACGTCAGAAACCGCCACCAGCCCGCCGAAACGCTTGCTGACGCCGCGCACTTCCAGGATGGTGCTCATTCGATCACCTTGCGCGCGCGCGGGACCAGGCGATACACCCAGCCGATCAGGCCTCCCGGCGCGAACAGCACCACCATGAGCAGCAGTCCGCCGGCGATCACCAGGTGAAAGTTGGAAAGGACGGGAGAAGTCAGCAGGTAGGAGCGAAGTTTCTCGTAAAGAGCCCCGCCCAGAGCCGCGCCGATGACCGAGCCTTGGCCGCCGAGCATCAGCATTACGATGCCTTCCAGCGACAGCATGTACTCGAAGGCGATCGAGGGATCGATCATTCCGTTCTTGAAAAACATCAGTGCGCCGGCGACCGCAGGCAGAAATGCGGACACGCTGTAGATGATCGCCTTGTACATGGTAGCATTGACGCCCAGCACCACGGCGGCATCTTCGTCCTCGCGAATGGCGAACAGGCCCAGTCCAAACTTGGAATTCTTGATGACCAGGCTCACGATCATCGACAGGGCCATGACCGCAATGATCAGGAAGTAGGTGATCCAGAGAGCGCGCCGGGCGCCGCCCAGCGACTGGTAGGAGCTGAACGAGAGGTACATTCCAGTCGATCTGCCCCAGGGATCGAAGTTGGAAACAAACGCCTGTACGGCTTGGAGAATACCAATGGTGGCCAGGGCAAAATAGGCCCCACGCAAGCGCAGAATGGCCAATCCGAACAAGAACGCGCAGACACTGACCACCACACCGGCCACCAGCGCCGACAGCACCAGGTTCCAGCCGCGCACCGTCGTCAGGTAAAGTCCCACGTAACCGCCCAGCCCGTAAAAAACGATGTGGCCGAAGTTCACGTAGCCGGTGTAGCCGATCATCAGGTTCAAGTTGCTGGCCAGGATGATGGCGATGGCGATGAGGATAAGATCTTCACGCAAGGAAACGTTGTTGCCGTGCAGCGGGGCGTAAACGAACCCGGCGGCGATGATCAGAATGATCCAGAAGAAGGGCCGGCGCAGTATCATGCCGTCGCCCTCTTCCCGAAGATGCCCTGCGGGAACGCGACCAGCACCACCACAAACAGCCCGAACTCGATCAGCGGAATCCAACTGACGGCGATGAACGGCGTGACCACTCCCTCCAGCAAACCCAGGAGCACTCCGGCGACCAAGGCTCCGAACGGCTTGCCCAGTCCCGCCAGAATGGTCACCACGAAACTTTTCAACTGGTACACCGCGCCCGAAAGAATGGTGAAGGGAAACAAGGTGGAGACCAGCGCCCCGGAGGTGCACGCCAGAGCGATGCCGATCGCAAAAGCGATACTCAGCACCGCCGTCGAGGAGATGCCCATCAACTCGGCGGCTTCGCGGTTATCGGCGACGGCGCGGATGGCTTTGCCCGTACGTGTGTGATAGAGGAAGAATTGCAGCGCCAGGGCGATGACCACCGCGGAGATGGCGGCAGCGATGTGGTTTCCGGTGAAAGTGTAGGCTCCGATGGTGATGCCGGGCAGAACGAAGTTGACGTTGTACGGACTGGTGCTCCACACCGCTGTGCCGATGCCGATGACCATCATGTTCACCGCGAACGTGGAGAGCAGGCTCATCAACATGGAGCGGCCCACCACCCAGTGCACCGCCATCCAGTAGACGACGAGTCCGAGAGCAATCCGGCCCCGATGGTGGGCAGCAACAACACGTAAGCATTGATGTGGGTGGCGGCGAACAGCAGATACATGCAGAACATGCCCAGCGCGATCATGGAGCCGTGGGTAAGATTGATGACATCCATCACTCCCCAAATCAGACTCAAGCCCATCGCCGCGAGTCCGTACACTGCTCCGACGAGCAGGCCGTCGATCATGGAAGCTAGGACGCCCGACATATCTCACCCTCCGCCTTTAGATCTGTAGCGCCGGCATCCTGCCGGCTGTTGCGAGGGCATCTTGCCCTCGCAGGTGGAGACGGGACGCCCCCACGACAGCCGTCGGGACGGCGGCGCTACGTCATTCTGCGTCTGCTGGGCGCGAAAACAACAGATTCGCTCTCACTTCGCCCGGATAACAATCCACGACGACCCAGGAACCTCGCCCTCAGTGGATCGGATACATCAAGTTGGCGCTCTTGCCTGCCAGTGGCCACACAACTTCTTTTACCAGTTTGCCGGACTTGTCCTTCTGCCATTGCGCCAGAACCATGGAATGGCCCACCTGCAAGCCGTGTTCGTTGGCGGCGGTCGAGAACTTGGTCCGCCCGTAGAAAGTAGTGACATCGGTGGCGTTCAGCGCCTGCGCCACCTTGGCCGAGTCAATCCCGCCCGCCTGTTCGATGGCGCGTTGCAGGATCAGCCCGCACCCGTAGCCACCGGCGGACTCGTAGCTGGGCGGCGTATTGTATTTCGCGGTATACGCCTTGGCGAAATCGGCGCCGCTCGGCCCGTACTCCGCCTTAAACGCCGACTGCGGTTCCCACTGTGACGGCACCATCACGCCCAGCGCCGCATCGCCCAGTTCGACCCACTGCGGACTGTCTGGCGCCACCAGCAACGTCAGCATCTTGAGAGGAACTTTGTGGCCGTAGAGCTGCCGGGCCAGCGTCGAACCGTCGGCATAGTGGCCGCCGCCCAGAAGCACGGTCGCCTTGGACGCAATCACCTTGTCGATGATGGCGCTGAAGTCGGTGGTGTTGGGAGCATAGGCTTCGCTGAACACTACGTTGAACCCGAGCTGCTGCGCATAGGCCTTGGCTGGGGTCACCACCGCTACCGAGAACGAGGAGTCCTCGTAGACGAAGGCGACCGTGGCTTTGGGGTCCTTGGTCTTCAGCGCGTCGAGGGCCACCTTCAGATATTCGGGAGCGGGCGCGAACATCTGGAACAGGTACTGGTTGCCCAGAGTGTAGGTTTTTGGTTCGGCCGCGCCGGTGGTCAGCATGATCTTGCCGTCCTGCTCCGTCACTACGGCCGCGGTGGCGGTAAGCGGGGACGAGTAGGGACTGAACAGGAAGTCCGCCTTGTCCTCCAGGATCATGCGGCTGTAGAGCTGCTGCACGCGCTTGGAGTTGGATTCGTCGTCGTAGCTGGCGAACTGTACCTTGTAGCTCTTGCCGCCGGCCTTGATGCCGCCGGCAGCGTTGACCTGGTCGCGCCACAGTTCAAACCCGCGATATTGCTCCAGGGAATCGACGTTCAGGGCGCCGGTCTTGGAGACGGTGAATCCGATGGTGATCGGTTGTTGAGCGAATCCCGGGATAACCAAAAGAACCAGAACAACTGCGAGTAGAGTCAGTTGCTTCACAATCCACCTCGTCGGTAAAACATTTTCAAAGCGCATCGCAGACGAGAACAGAAAAAAAGATCGCTTCATGTCAAGCTCCTTTGTGTGGGGGGCTGCGCAGTCGCTGCCGAACAGCCGCCGATGTTCCTGCGAAGCGGAATCACACCGCGGCGTTCGACGGCCCTCAGGCAAGTATAACTACACCGGAACGAGCGCCTTCTTTGGTGATCCCAGTCACAGTCCTGCGTGATCGACACCTCATCGTGTCGCCGCCTTGACAGCCTAGCTGGGACAGCCTATTGTGACTAGCCTACTGAGTTGCGCCAACGAAGACTGCTCGCACTGATTCGCGTTTTTTGCGAATCAGTGCGCGCCTCTCGGCGGGCAGCCGCGACTTCGCGTCCATCCTAACCTCTCGGAGGCTAACCCGTCCAAGCTTTCTGCTCAGGAGGGCGCAGCAAAACGCTCCAGCCCCGGAGGGGCGTCCGAGCTTAGCCCAGCACTTCAGCGCTGGGAAAAGTGGAAGAAATTAATCAAGTCCCGGAGGGACGACCGAGTCCTCACTTCTGCGCTGCGATAATTGTCCTGTCTTCTGCATCGGCTAAAAAAGAGCAAAGGGGTTTCCCGTCTCAGGTGCTGACCGCTAAGAATTTGTCGGAATCGACCGAGTAAAATCCCCGCTGGCCGGGTTATCATCCGGAGCAAGAAAAACCTCACTCCCCGAGGCCCTGCAATGATCAAGCTTCGCGTCTTAGTGTTCGCAATCGTGGTATTGGCCATCGGAGGCATTCTCGTAAGCCTCAACGGCTGCGGCGGTAGCAGCGGCGGATCGACGACTCCACCGTCGGCGGGAAAGATTCAGCACGTGGTGGTGATTTTCCAGGAGAACCGCTCCACGGATAATCTCTTCCAGGACCAAACGCTGATCAAGCGCGGCGCGGACATCGCCCAACAAGGAACCGACTCGCACGGCAATACGATCCACCTGAAGGAACTGAATCTCGCCGTGGACTACGATCCCGGCCACGGGCACAATGCATTCCTCGACATGTGCCAACTGAATTCGGCCGGACAATGTCAAATGAACGGTGCGGACCTGGTTCCGATTACATGCAATAAGGGCGCAACCGACTGCCCTGCGCCCGACCTGGCCTTTGGCTATGTGAATCCGGCGGATGTGCAACCCTACTTCCAGATGGCCGAGCAGTACACCTTCGCCGACCGCATGTTCCAGACCAACCAAGGGCCCCAGCATGCCGGCGCATCAGTTCATCATTTCCGGGACATCGGCCCCATCGATCGGAAGCAATCTGTTCGCGGCGGAGAATCCGAAAACCAGCGGCCCGCCCGACGCCGGATGCGACGCGCCCGCGGGATCCACGGTTGCGCTGATCGATCCGGCTGGCAGCGAAACTTCCAACGCCCCGATTTTTCCCTGTTTTGAGCATCAAACCCTGACCGACCTGCTGGAGGCCAAAGGCAATACCTGGCGCTATTACGCGCCCTCCGGTTACGTGGGCGGCTCGGCCCCCGCTCTCTGGAACGGCCCGGAAGCGATCCAGCATATCTGCGGATCGCTGACGGGACCCAATAACACCTGCGGGGGAGCGGATTGGACCAACCATGTGGTCCTCGAATCAAACGCAGATCCTCACCGACATTACCAACAACCAGTTGCAGGACGTGAGTTGGGTGATTCCGAGCGGCCAGGCGTCGGACCATGCGGGGAGCACCGTCGGCACGTTGGGACCATCGTGGGTGGCCTCGATCGTGAACGCGATCGGCAACAGTTCCTATTGGGCGAACACGGCGATCTTCATCACCTGGGACGACTGGGGAGGCTGGTACGATCACGTTCCGCCGAAGCAGGTACTGGTGGGGACGAATTGCGCGCAGTGGGGATGCGGCTACGTCTACGGCTTCCGCGTCCCGCTCATTGTAGTGTCGCCCTACGCCAAAGCGCAGTACATTTCGACGACGCCGCATAATCATGATTTCGGCAGCATATTGAAGTTCATTGAAACCACCTTCGGCCTGCCTTCGCTCGGCTACGCGGATGCGGCGGCCGATGATTTCTCCGATTGCTTCGACTTCAATCAGACCCCGTTGCAGTTTCAGACGATCCCGTCAGCGCAGAACGCGCAATACTTTCTGAATGACAAAACGCCGCCCACCGACCCGGACGACGATTGAACTCAAGACGCTCAGACGGAGTAAAGCCAAGCGGCGAGAATGCTGCGATTCGATTCCAGCCTCGTAGCTTGCAGCGCGTGCACCAAAATAAAAAGGGCACGGAACCTCGTGCGCGCGCCCATATGCCTTAATCGTTCGCCTAACTAATTTACCGTCAGGGTGAACGTCGTGGTTTTGGGGGGCAGCGACCCTTCGGTCACTGTCACCGTGATCGGAAACGTTCCGGCCGCGGTTGGCTTCTGAATGGTGACGATGGAGTTTCCAGTCTTGGACCCTGCCTGGGACGTTGCGGTCACCGTTACCGGCCCGGCCGGAACAGCCGTCGGAGCTGTGTACGTCGCCGTGCTCGTCCCCGTCGAGGCTACCGTGTCGGTCGTTCCGTTGGCTGTGATCGCCCACGTCACCGCCTGATTGGTGGAGTTGTTCACCGTCGCCGTCAGGTTCACGGTTTGCGGTGGCGCACCCGTCAAGTTGGGATAGAGCGTGTTTACCGTGCTTGGGCTCACAGTGACCCCGATGGCCGGCGGCGGCGGCGAGCTGCTGCCTCCACCACAAGCGACCAGGAATCCAGTGACGGCCAAGGCCAGACACAAGCCAACGATCTTGTAGGAGCGCGGCAAGCGTCGCCCAGCCAGTCCCACCAGTAACATACCGGCCAGCGGCAGGCTCAGCGGCAACCACAGCCGCTGGTTCTGGCTCCGCATCCGGGGCCGCTCATTGTTCGGTACAGCAGCACCCGCGATTCCCGTGAACGGACCCAGCGTCTGGATCGTGATCGTCACGGTGGTCGCCGAGCTCCCGGCAGTGATCGGGCTAGCTGGAGTGAATAAACAAGACGAGATGCCCGTCGGCAGTCCGGCGGTGCACGTGTACGTCACGTTGCTGGCAAAGGTGGTTCCGCCCACCGGCGAAATCAACATCGTGGTCGAGGTTGACTGTCCGGGGTTGGCTGCGGGCGGGTTCGTCAGGGTCGCTGGAACGGTGAAGTCCTGAGCGATGAGACCGTGAGCGCAACCGTGGTGGTTGCGGTCAGGGCGCCGGAGGTGCCGGTGATAGTGACCGTGGTCGGCCCACCAGTGGCCGTCGAGCCGCTCGCCGTCAGCGTCAGCGTGCTGGTCCTGGCCGTCGGGTTCGGGCTGAACGCTGCGGTTACGCCGCTCGGCAGACCGGACGCGGCGAGACTTACATTGCCGGTGAATCCACCCACGTCAGTCACCGTAATGGTGCTGGTGCCGCCTGCGCCGCCCGCGGCAATCGTCACACTGCTGGGCGCGGCCGCAAGCGTGAATGTGGCTGATGCGCTGACCGTGATCTGAAACGAGTTGCTCGACGGCTGGCTCGCATAGTTGCCGTCGAGGGAGGTGTAGGTTGCGGTGATGCTGTAGGTCCCGGCAGTGGGGATGGAAGCGCTCAGGGTGGCAGCAAGAGAGGCTGTGACACCAGAACTGAAATTCCCGGGTGTACCAGCCGTTGTAGCCGTGCCCAGCAGGGTTGTGCCGTAGAAGAACTTAACTGTTCCAGTCGGGGCCACCCCATAGCTCGAGGTGGTGACCGTGGCGGTGACTGTGAATTGCTGCCCTGTAGTTACCGTGCTCTGATTGGCGAAGACGTTGGCGATAGTGGTCGGCGCTGGCGTGACGGTGACAGTAGCGGTGGCCGAGTTCTTGTTGTAGCTATTATCGCCGCTGTAATTCGCGACCAGAACGTGCGTGCCGCCAGTGAGTTGAACCGCCTGATCTTCCGTGTATCCCAAGCTGTTCAACGTGTAGGGACTGGCATCCAGCGCGCTGCCGTTATCGGTGAAGCCGATGGTGCCGGTCGGGCAAGCAACGAAGCCAAAAATCGACGTGGTGCACTGGGCGTTCTGCGCGTTGTATACATCGGCCCGGAGCAAGTACAAGTCAAAAGCACCCGTGCCGTAAACGACAGAGGTCGAATATATTGGAGCATCTTGGTTGGAGACTCCGGTGACCAAGCCCGGCATAATCACCGTGCTATTTTCCGGGTTCACGGTCACGCTCGCCGACGGGGCTGAGTAGCTGCCGCCGTACGTCGTGTCGCCTTCGTAGTGCGCGACCACTTTGTAGGTTCCACCCGGGAGCAAGGTGGTATTCCAAGTGACCGTACCGTCCGTCAGCGAGTTCCAGTCAATGACCGGGTTCGGCGGCGTCGCCCCCGAGGTCCCCGGACTGACGAGCAGGGCAACGTCTTCGGCCTGAGTGTTGGAGGCGGAGCCGGGGTTTGGGGTCACGCTAACCGTGACCGGTACTTGCGTCCCATGCGTTGTGTTTGCGGGGACACTCAGCGTTAAAGCCGTGGTTGTAGGAGTGAAGGTGGCCTTGCCCCAGTTGTTCACCAGGGTCGCGGCGTTCACCGACCCCAGGCCAGTGACCAAGTCGTACCCGGCGGTGGTGGTGTAGCCCGAGAGCACGCCGTAAGCATCTCCCACAATATTAGTGATGCAGTCTGGGTCAGGGTTCGCTTGAGTGCTGGTCACGCAAGGCATCGCATTGGTCGTTTGGGGGGTGGTGCCGGAAGGAACGTCGTGAAAGGCGGAGGGCTGGCTTGACGCCAAGTTGTAAAGCGCAAAGTTCGGGTTACCGGCCTGAAAATTCGGGTGCGTTAAACCCATTTTCTGGTTCACCAGCGCCATGATTCCCGCGAAGGCTGGCGAGGCAAAGGAGGTGCCGCCAGCGCCCTCCAGGTGGTCGATATCGCAGACTCCGCCGCTGATCACATCGCTTTGACAAATGACGTAGAAACTTCCCACAAAGTTGGCGCTGGCGAACAGCGAAACGTCCGGAAGATCGCGGGTATTGTCCGCGGGCACGCCGGGTCCCGTCTGCCACGCCGGTTTGAACCCGGACCATCCGGGTGTCCCACTCACGCCGCCGCCGCCGCCCACTGGGGCAAGGTCGTCGAGCGTCGAGTTGCAGACCTCCTCGGCAGTCGATCCAAACCCCCCCACCGTCACCCACAGGGCATTCGTGCACGACTGATTCCAGCTAGTTTCCGGGATGTATTTGATGGCGGACTCTTGCGTAGTCGGGGCGTTGCTCGGATTCCAGTACGTTGACTGCTTGCTGAATTGGTCGAAGTCGGTGCCACCGACAGCGACATTGAAGGGCGTAGAAGCCAGTCCGTTTACGTTCAATCCGTTTACAGCAGCGGCGTTGATATTGGGGTTATCGCAGCCTGCCGAGCCGTTGTCTCCCGACGAAACCATGACGCTGATACCCTGCGCCGCCGCCTGCTCCCATATGGCACCGAAAAAGGCGACTCCGCCGCTGCCAAGGTTGGCTTCGCACTCACTAAAGCTTGCGCTCATGATCGGGGCGAGGTTGCTGTCCACGATATAGATGGCGGACAGATCCACGCCATCGTCGGTCTCCGTCGATTCGGAGACGACCAGATCGATGGTTGCACCGGAGCTACTGCGCCCGACCATTGCGTGTCAGTATCTGCCTCGCCTTCGTCGTCGAGGCTGACGATGCCGGGATTGGGACCGTTGTATATTTGATTGAGCTTGGGATGGGGAGGTGCGTAACCGTACCGTCAAGCCCGAATAGGTTCCAGAAGTTATCGGCATCCTCTTATGGATATCACTACGGGCGACGATGGCGATGGTTTGGCCCTTGCCGTTGATCGGGTTGGCAGCGTTCCAGAGCGGCAGAACATTGTAGATGGTGGCGAAATCATACGGGCTCACAGCGTAGCAGGTGGCTTCGCCCGTGGGGCAAAGAGTGGTTGAGGTCAGTCCCGGCGCAGGCGCGGTCACCTGCTTGGTTTTTTCGGAATACGTCCCGACGTGGATGTTCGTTGGCTTCTTCAGGAAGCTGTGCAGCGAATTCACTCCCGCGACGACCGGGGCGAGCGCGGTCGGGATGGAAGGATTGCTCACGTTGGCCAAGTGTTGCTCTCCGTTGACGACGTACTTGTGCATCGCCGTCCCGAAAGCCTGCTTGACCTGCCCGGCGGTGCCGGAGAACTCTATGACGGTGCGGCCGTTGCTGACTTGGGAGACCTGGAAGCCGCTGGCTTGCAGCCAGTTGGTCACAGCGGCGATGTCGGAATCGGCGGGGCCGAACTGGGCGCCGAATTCCACCGGGGTCAGCCACTGGTGATAACTTGGCGATTTCTTGTACTGCTGATTTTCAATGAGGCGGCGCAGCGTCGTTTCCTGCTGCTCGCTACGCTTCAGCACCAGCATCAAGCGGTGCAAAACCAAGTCGGCCGGCGCTTCGCCTTGATCGAACTCGGAGCGAGCGAGGGGATGTACGTTGTTCGGCAGAACCGTGCGGACGGAGTTATTCACCGTCTGCGTGACCAGCGCCGGCGCCTGCTGCGCCAACAACGGGCTGGCGATGACGAATAGGCAAGCCATCAGGCCGGCAACCAACCAGAAGGTACGCGAAGAATGCGGCTGCGTCGAATGTTTGAGCGTCGAAGAACTGAGGGTCGAAGAATTACACAAGGACAGCGAGGCGGATGGCGAACGTCGCATGGTTACTCCGTGGCACAGCAAAATTGTCGGGGGACTGAAAGCATTATCTATGCTTCTCCTCGCCAGATCAAGTTATTCCGCTCCCGGAGTGCATAATTGGGAACTGCTGGGTTACTTTGGTAATCGGGCTCGATTACTCTGCGGCTATTCTGCGTCTGTTCTGCGTCGGCTCTGCGTCAACGATTGGTGGACAGAGCCTGCCCTGAGCGAAGTTGAAGCGATCCAACCCACACCCACGGGCTAGACTTCAGCTAACTCTTCTTCCAGCAGCTGCTTGTTATAGAGATCGGTGTAATAACCGTTGCGGGCGATAAGTTGGTCGTGGGTGCCCAGTTCCACGATGCGTCCCTGGTGAAGGACGGCGATGCGATCGGCGTTGCGGACGGTGGAAACGCGGTGGGAGATGAAGATGGTGGTGCGTCCGCGCATGATTTCGCGGAGATGGTTGAGGATCTTGTCTTCGGTGTGGGTGTCGACGCTGGAGAGGGCGTCGTCGAGGATGAGAATACGCGGGCTGCGGAGAATCGCGCGGGCGATGGCGGTGCGCTGCTTCTGGCCTCCGGAGAGCGTGATGCCGCGCTCGCCCACGGTGGTGTTGTAGCCTTCGGGGAAACTCTGCGATGTCCTGGGCGATGTTGGCGGCTTCGGCGGCGGCTTTGATTTCGTCGAGCGAAGCGTCGCCGTCTTCGCGCGATATGCCGTATGCGATGTTTTCGCGGATGGTGTCGCTGAAGAGAAATGTTTCCTGCGGAACGAATCCGATGTGGCGGCGCAGAGAGTCGAGAGGGAACTTGCGGATGGGACGACCGTCGATGAGGACGGCGCCGGGCTCGGCGTCGTAGATGCGCGGGATCAGGTTGACGAGCGTCGTTTTGCCGGAGCCGGTGGGCCCGACAATGGCAAGGCTGGAGCCGGCGGGAATGCGCAGGTTGATGTCGTTAAGAACGGACGTGCCGTTGTAAGCGAAGTTGAGATTGCAGAATTCAATTTCGCCAGAAATATCGGATGATCGGGTGATCGGGAGATCGGGCGATTGAAGGGCAAAATCGCGTGGTGCTGAGGGTTGATTCTCGATGGCCCGATGACCCGATCGCCCGATGACCCGATCTGACTTCGTCGGCGATCTCGGGCTGCTGCGACAGGATTTCGTCGATCCGCACCAGGGACGCGGTTCCGCGCTGGAAAATGTTGATGACCCAGCCGAGCGCGATAACCGGCCAGGTCAGTTGCACCATGTAGGTATTGAAAGCGACGAAATCGCCGACGTCCATTTTTCCGAGAAGCACTTGTCGTCCGCCGAGCCACAGCACGATGACGACGGCGGCGCCGAGCATGAGTTCGAGCGTGGGCCAGAGCATTCCCATCAGGCGGACCAGGCCCAGGCTGCGGCGGATGTATTCCTGATTAGCGCCCTCGAAGGCGGCGATCTCGGCCTGTTCCTGCACGTAGGCGCGGATGACGCGGGCGCCGGAAAAGTTTTCCTGGGCGCGGGCCGAAATGTCGGAGAACATGGCCTGAATGCGCTCGAAGCGCTCGTGAATGCGGCGGCCGAAATACTGGATGACAATGCTGGCGATGGGCAGCGGCAGAAAGGCGTAGAGCGTCAGCTTGGGGCTGATGGCGAGCATGAAGCCCAGAGCGCCGGCGGTGAAGACGATGGTGTTGGCCGAGTACATGATGGCCGGACCGAGCAGCATCCGGACCGCGTTCAGGTCGTTGGTGGCGCGGGCCATGATGTCGCCCGTGCGGTTGCGCTGGTAGTAGGAGTAGGAGAGGCGCTCGAGGTGCGCGAACAGGTCGTTGCGCAGATCGAACTCGATGTCGCGCGAGATGCCGATGACTACCCAGCGCGTCAGAAACTGGAAGATTCCCTTGACCAGAGCGATGGCGATGATGAGCAGCGAGTAAGTGAGAAGTTTCTGGCGGGTCACGCCCGAATGTAAGGTCGTTGACGGCGCGGCGGAGGACTTGCGGAAACAGCATCCAGATCCGTTATTGCATAAGACGCAGAGCCCGCCCCAGAAGAGACCGCCGCGGTAGCGCTTCAGATACGGAACGAGGGGGCGTAGGCTCTTCGGCACCATGATCTGTAAAGCACGATCTGCCAGAGCGTGACCTTTTGTAGATGAAATTGTAGCAGCGGTAGGTGCGGATTTTCCGAGCGGAGGGGGCGAGGGCAACGAAGGCGGCAGTGAGCAGCAGCGCGGTCCACAGCGACAGCATGCCGGCGGCGAACATCAGTCCCGAGTAAAGCAGGTCGGCGCGTTCCATGGGTTCTCCACCAGTCAAAAAGCCGGGCGAGGACGGAGGTTGGAGGTTCCGTTCCCACCCGGGTAGGAGAGAAACTTCAGAGTTAGTCCGCGGGCGGAGGCGGCGTGTGGTTTACTCATGTGTGCCATGCGCGCTTCGTGCTTGGCCTCCAGTTGAGCCATTTTGGCTTTCTGATCGGCGGTCAGGATCTGCATTATTTCGGACTTGATGCGGGCGTGCTGCGACCTGAAGTTCGATCATGGTCTGCGAGTTCTGCGTAGCCAGGGCGCGCGTCTTGGCTTCGTCGAAGGGACCGCTGCCTCAAGCGCGTTCATGTGCGCTGTGGTTTTGCCGCATCTGCTGCATCAGCGGCTGCAGAGCTGGCTTCTCTTTTGTCCCAGATCGCCTTAACCTGGTCCTGTTGGCAGCTGGTCAGATCGAGCCGCTTGAGCATGTGGCGAAAGCGGCGCCGGGCCCGCCGTGACCGTGCATACCTTCCGCAATCGCGGCTGCCACCGCCAGTATCACGGCGGCGCCGATAGTGAGAATGCGAATACGAGTCGATTTCATTGGATCTCCTTTTGAAACTTCTTGATCTCGTAGGGTCCGGGAGAGCCCGAACGTCTATGCTGATAAGAACACTTTCCCGAGAAGATGCGGTAAAGAGTCGGTCAAGCGCGGTAAAGTTTTGTAAAGGCATCGGGTCATCGGGTGATCGGGCCATCGGGTGATCGAAAGTCAAAGGCCTGTCTGACCTTCGATCACCCGATGACCCGATCACCCGATGGCCCGATCGCCTTGGGTGATTGCATATGGAACAGAATTTAAGCAAGCAAGAGGAGTTGCGAAATCGGACTAAGCGATTTGCGCTTCGGATTATCCGGCTGTTCCGGCACTTGCCCCGGACTGCGGAAGCTCAGGTTTTGGGGAAGCAGCTTCTGCGCTCGGGAACCTCGATTGGAGCAAACTACCGTGCGGCAGGACGTGCGAGGTCGAAAGCGGAGTTCATCTCGAAGATGGGCATTGTCGTGGAAGAGGCGGACGAAACTGTTTTCTGGATTGAATGCCTGATCGAATCGGGAATTGTTAAGCCAGATCTACTAGCCGAGCTGCTTTCGGAGGCAAATGAACTTGTTGCAATCTTCGCCGCATCCCAAAGGACAGCAAAAAATGATCGGTCATCGGGTGATCGGGCCATCGGGTGATCGAAGATCAAGGGCCTTTGACTTTAGATGACCCGATGGCCCGATGACCCGATCACCCGATAGCCCCTTACAAATCTTTACCCCGTGAAAGCCAGCAAAGGTGTTAGAATGATTACAAAGACATGGATCACGTACTGGTGGTGGATGACGACGTCGAATTGTGCGCTCTGGTGCAGGAATACCTGACGGCCGAGGGCTTCAGCCTGAAGGCCGTCCACGACGGCGAGGCAGGGACTGCAACAGGCGCTGACCAACGAGTATGCGCTGGTCGTGCTGGACGTCATGCTGCCGGGGATCAACGGCTTCGAAGTGCTGCGGCGGATTCGCAGCGTCTCGAAGATTCCGGTGCTGCTGTTAACCGCGCGCGGAGAGGACGTGGACCGCATCGTGGGTTTGGAAATCGGAGCCGACGATTATCTTCCGAAGCCCTTTAACCCGCGGGAATTGGTGGCGCGAATCCGCGCGATTCTGCGCCGCACCAAGCCGGCCAGGGAGGCGGACGCGGTGCCGGCAGTGCTGAGCGTGGGCGACGTGGAACTGGATCCGGCGACGCGCAGTGTGCAGCGGGCGGGGCAACCGGTCGATCTCACTTCCGTGGAATTCAATCTGCTGGAAGTTCTGTTGCGTGAGGCGGGACGAGTGGTGACGCGGGAGCGGTTGGTGAACGCCGTCCTCAGCCGGAAGTTCATGCCCTTTGATCGCAGCATTGACATGCACGTCAGCAAGGTGCGGCGGAAATTGGGCGACTCCGAAGAAGACGGAGACCACATCAAGACGATTCGAGGAGTGGGGTACATGTTTGCGCGGCCGGCGGCGAAGCCGAAAAAATGAATCGGGTGATCTAGAGCAATCGGGTGATCGGGTCATCTGACCATCTAAAGTCAAAGGCCCTTGATTTTAGATCGCCCGATGACCCGATCACCCGATGACCCGATCACTAATGAAGAGCCTTTTCCTCAAGATTTTCCTGTCGTTCTGGGCCGCCCTGGCGCTGTCCCTGGTGCTGGCGATTCTGGTGACCATTGCCCTGCGTCCGGCGCGTCATGGGATCGAGAGCCAGGGTCCGCAAACCTTGGCGGAAACGGTGAATGCGTATCAGAGTGGTGGAGAGCGGGGCGCTCACGATTATCTGGAAGAACTCTGGCACACGCAGCATGTGCGGGCTTTCGTTTTTGATCCGAAGGGCCACGAACTTGCGGGACGGCAAGTGCCGCCCTGGGTCGAGGACAGCCGGCAGGGCCGGCCGCCGCGCGAAGGCTCGCTACGCCACCGCACCTGGATGGACAATCTGCTCCCCTCCCGCATGATTCGGGAGGCGCTCACGCTGGATGGTAAGCGCTACACGCTGGTGCTGGAGTTGCCGCCGGGGCCGAGAGTATTTTCGGGCCGCATGATATCCCGGGACTGGGAATCACCATCGCGATCATTTCGTCGGGGCTGATTTGCTACCTGCTGGCGTGGTCGATGACCAGTCCGGTAACGCGTTTGCGCAAAGCGGCGCAGAGTCTGGCGGCGGGCGACTTGAGCGCGCGCACCGGCGCGCCGAAGGCGCGGCCGGCGCGACGAACTGACGGAGTTGATGCGCGATTTTGACCGCATGGCCGAACGCATCGAAGGACTGGTGGAGTCACAATCGCGGCTGCTGAAGGATGTTTCGCACGAACTGCGATCTCCGCTGGCCCGGCTGAGTGTGGCCCTGGGGCTGGCGCGGCAGCGGGCGGCGCCGGAAGTCGCGCCGGAACTCGAACTTTCGCTGAACCGGATCGAACTCGAGGCCGACCGGCTGAATCAACTGATCCAGCGGCTGCTGACCATTTCGCGGCTGGAGTCGGGCACCGACGGCCTGCGGAAGACAACGCTGTCGCTGCGGGAGTTGGTGGAGCAGGTGGCGCACGACGCCGAGTATGAAACTCCGGGGCGTGGCTGCCGCGTAACCACACCTGCCGCCGACGCCGCCGATGAATTTCTGGTGGAAGCCGACCCCGACTTGCTGCGCAGCGCGGTGGAGAACGCGGTGAGGAACGCCACGCGCTATACTGCCGAAGGCACGACGGTGGAGGTGCGGCTGGAGCGGCAGCAAGCGGCCGATGGCAACGCAAACGAAGACGAAATTATTATTCGCGTGCTTGACTCCGGCCCCGGCGTTCCGGACGAAGCGCTGCAAAAAATATTTGAGCCCTTTTATCGACTGGACGATGCCCGCAACCGCCAGACCGGAGGCGCGGGTCTGGGCCTGTCGATCGCGGACCGGGCCATCAGGCTACATGGCGGTCAACTTCGTGCATCCAACCGCAAAGAGGGTGGGTTACAGGTGGAAATCCGGATTCCGGCTGGTCCTCCTGTTCAGGGGTTTGCTCTTCCCGCTCATTCCTGATAAACAAATATATTTCAGCCACAAGCGTCAGTCTCCGTGACGGCCGGCAGGGCATCGCCGGCGGACGGGAAGCGGCTGACTACTCCAATCAGCGAAAAGAGCGCCCGGTTGCGGACCCCTTGGGAGAGCGGATGTCGAAGAAAATAGGCGGAGTCGTTGTGCTCGCGGGCATTTGCGCCCTGAGTGTGTTTCTGCTCAACTGTGGCAGTTCCTCGTTCCGGCCCTCGGAAGAGTTGTATGTGCTGACTCAGGGGAGCAACGGGCTAGGGAACAACGTGGCTTCTTTCGGCATCGATCTGGAGAGTGGGAACCTGACGTTTATCAATTCGAATACGACCACGTGCCCTATACTCGCGACTCCCACCAATACCAACCCGTGCGGACTTGCCCGTGGACATTTTGCTCGACCCGACGGGCAACGTGGCCTTCGTTCTGGATCAGGGTGCGCCTGCGTGTCCCTCCTGTACCCCTGCCACCAACTTTCCTTTTGCGCCTTCGATCTATCCCGTATACGGTGAACTCGGATGGGAGCCTGTCACCGCCAGGCGCAGCCGTAAATTGGACCTGCACCAATGTGCCGACTCCGCCTGCCTGTACCGGCGAGGACACCGCAGTGGCGATGGCGCGGGATGCCGAAGGACAGTTCTTGTTCGTGATCGATCAGGGCTTGTCTCCTCAACCGACAAACTGCCCGGCGGTTGGCACGCTTAATCCGAGTAACCCGCAGTATCATCGGCTGTCCGTCGATATCGGTGTTTGCCATGCAGCTAGGCAAGACCACTCTGACATTGGCAAGTGGAACAACTAATGGCGGAAGTCCGTTCTACCTAAGCAAAACTCCCACCGCGCTCTCGGCCATTAAATTTACCCCGCCGGGCTCTACCACGGCCCAGGAACTTCTCTTCGTAACCAACAATTATGACCTTTGTACGCTCGGATGCAGTTCCCCGTCAGTGCCCCATGACAATACGGTGAGCGTTTATGCGGTGAACTCAGACGGCACGCTGACCGAACAACCGAATTCGCCGTATACCATTACCGCGTCCGATCCGATCTCGGTGATCGCGGTCAATACCATGCCGGCGAACGTAGGCGCCATCGGCGGACTGTTTGTTTATGTGGGCCAGGGGGCTGGCGGCGGAGCGCTATTTCCTTTCCAGGTGTGCTGGGTGGCTAACGTTAACTGCTCGCCTCAGGATGTGGCCAATAATCTGTTGTTTCCGCTGACCACGTGTCCCGCCCTGTCTTGCCAAGTACCCCCGTCGGCGGCGGGGGAGTACCCGGTTCAAATGCTGGTAGATCCGACCAACAATTTTCTCTACGCATTGAGCGAAAATTCGAACCAGGTTTTTGCCTTTGGCATCGGCACGACGACAGGCAAATTGACTGCGCTACAAACCCTACCAATCGACCGGAACCTTGCCGGTCTCGATGGCGTTGCACCCCAGCGTATTCAACACCGGCCAGTATCTCTACACGTCGAACAGTGCGTCGGCCAACATTACTGGCTTCACGCTGAGTACGACAAGCGGAGCAATGCTCAATCCGATCACGGTGGTCGCCCCGGAAGCGCCGAGCGGGATGGCCGTGCACTAAGCCAATCGGGTCATCGGATGATCGGGTCATCGGGTGATCGAAACCCTAAGGTCCCAGCGGGAGTGTGAGCTCGGGTTTTCGATGACCCGTCGCCCGATGGCCCGATCACCCGTCTCTTCAGGTTGGCATGCGAAGAATCAGATAGCCTCCGATGAAACCGAACACCAGGTCTGGCGACCAGGCCGCGACCGCGGGTGGCAGCTGACTCAAATTGCCCATTGCCTCAAAAAGGCCAGAGATCGTCCAATAGACAACGCCGATGCCGATGGCGGTCGCGAGCCCTGCCACCGCGGAGCGCTTACCGGCGGAAAGCGCGAAGGGAATGGCGAGCACGGCCATCACCAGCGTGATCAGCGGGTAGGCAATCTTCTTTTGCAGTTGCACCCGCAGGCGCACCACGTCGAAGCCGCTCTCCTCCAGATCGTGAATGTAGCGGCGCAGTTCGTCGTAGTTCATTTCCGACGACTGTTTGATTTCCTTCTTGAAGTAGGCGGGCGGTTCCGACAGTTCGGGATAAGTGGCCACATCGAATTTGCGATCGCTCTCGATGCGCCGAGCCGTTCAGGCTGCGCTCCCATCCCTGCTCGTAAACCCAGCGGCCCATGGGGGCCGACCAGTGCGCGCGGTCGGCGTCGATGCGGTGCGTGATCTGGAAGCTGTGCGGATCGAACTGAAACACCGAGACGCCGCCGAAAACATCGCGGTCGGGATCGAAAAATTGATAGTAATAAATGTCGGAGTGCTGGCCGAAGATCCACTTGCGGTCGGGACGAAGATAGGTTTGCGCCGGCTTGCCCTTGATTTGGTTGCGCAGCGCGTCCTGACGCTTGTTGGTGTAGGGAAGATAGAGCTGGTCCGACAGGAAGAGCACGCCGGCGACCAGCATGGAGGAGATCAGCACCGGGATGACGATGCGGTACAGGCTGATCCCGGTGGCCTTGATCGCCGTGATTTCATTCGACCGCTGCAGCAGGCCGAACGTGACCAGCACCGCCAGCAACATGCTGAGCGGCGTGGTGGTGTAAAGAAAGAAGGGCGCGACGTTGAGCAGGTATTCGCCCACGGTGAGCGGCGACACCTGATTCCGCATGATGTCGCCCAGCAACTCGAACAGGGTGAACACCAACAGCAGCATCAGGAAAGCGGCAACGATCATGGCGAGGTAGAGCACAAAGCCGCGCAGCACATAATCGTCAAGGATGGTTGGGAAACGAAGATTGAACAAGCGCCGGCGCCTGGGCCGGCGCGAGGCCATGCCTTCGCGAAGCGCCGGGCGGGACGACTCGCCGTTTAGTTGCAGAGCTGTCGCCGGCAGGCTGGCCGTCGAAGATGGGAGGCCCGAAGCCTTAAGCCTCCAACTCTTAAACCAGGAGCGGAACCCAGCCAGCTCGATCGGGCGGCGTTCCGATTGCCAGAGCAGAAAAACTCCTCCGACCAGAAACACGAAGTCCGCGAGCCAAACCCCGGCGGCGGGAGAGAGGCGTCCCTGGCGCGCGAAAGACACTCCGATCACAGAAATCGAATAGTACACAAAGACCAGCAGAATGGTCAGGACAAATCCGCTGGACTTGCCCCCTTTCTTCGACGAGAGGCCGAGAGGAATGCCGACCAGGGCCAGGACGATGCAGGCGGTCGGCAGCGCCAGACGGTTATGGTATTCGATCAAGTCCCAGCGGCGGGTGACCGGGTCGGCGGTTCGTGCGATACGGAGCAGGTCGCCAAATTTGAGCTCGTGCAGCGATGTGGGTTCGTGTTCCTGACTGTTTTGTTGGGGGACCTGGATGGGGATGTCAGTGGTCTGGAAGGTGGAGATCTGGTACTGGTCCGGATTCTTGGGATCGGTTTCGTGAGTCGAACCGTCGATGAGATGCAAGTCCAGAGTATCCGGTCCCTGGCTGACCAGCAAGCCCTGCCGCGCCAGGCTGATGCGCGGCGCGGCGGGGTCAGTCAAATTGGCGAGGAACACGCCTTTCCAGAGGGCTCCGCCAGACATGGCCTTGACGTCCTGCACGTAGAGAATGATCTTCGGGAATCCCTCGTAAAACACACGGGGCTGGACTTCGAAAGAAGCCTGAGAAGACTTGAGGTTGTCTTGGAGCTGTCCCAGGGCGGCGAGCGAGCGGGGCGCAATATAGACGCTGTTACCGAGAGCGAGCAGCCATGCTACCACCACGAAGATTGAGATCACACGCAGGAAGGTCCATACGCCCAAGCCGCTGGCGCGCATGGCGGTAATTTCGCTGTCCGCGGCCAGACGGCTGAGTCCAATGAGGATGCCGACCAGCACGCCCATGGGAATGGTGTAGGTGAGCGCGACCGGGACGGTGAAGAAAAAGATCTGCGCAACACTGGGCAGCGGGGCGCTGTTGCGGACCACCAGTTCGAGGATGCGGCCGAGATCGCGGGTGAAAAGGACAAAAGTAAAAACGCCCGCGCCGATCAAGGCGTGGGAGACCACTTCGCCCAGAATGTAGCGGGTGAGGATGCGCATCCGCAAGGTTGGTTGACTCATTGCGAGTCTAGCATGAGAGCGGGAGCGCCAGAGTGATGGTGCCGATGGGAGTGCCGGGTTAGCAATAGCCGGATCCGCAATAGCTAGCAGCCTGCGAGAAAAACGCGGGTTTTGTATCAGGGTATCGCTTTAGCGATACCATAAGCTCTTCGAAATCAGCCGCCCCTTTAGGGCCTGGGACCCACTCAGAGTCGGCCCACTATCGCCTGCACCAGCAAAAGCACTCCGATGCTTGCCAATCCGAAGTAAAGGTACCTAAGAAAAACCTCTCCGCGAAGGCGATGATTGATCGCTCTGCCAAGGAATACGCCGAGTAGCGTCAACGGCAGTGAGAGCAAATAGTAATGGGTCACGGCGGGAGTCCAGAGTCCCGCCAACCAATAACCACCCATGCCAATGATGCTGGCCGGTAGAAAATATCCTTGCAATGTCGCCCGGAAGTGTTGCGCGGACCACCGCCGCATGGCTCCGTACACAACCAGCGGCGGACCATTCATCCCGTAGGCTCCGCCGAGCACGCCGGCACAGAATCCACATGCTAAAAGCCATGCTCGACTGTCGCGTCGCAGTTCCAGCGCGTGTGCGGCCGATCAAGGAGTAGGCGGAGAACGTCATGATAATCACGGCCAGTCCGGCCTTCACTACCCTTTGATGACTACTCGTCAGAAGCAGAAGACCCAATGGGATACCAAAAAGGCTGGAGAGCACGAGCCAGCCCGTGCTGCCCAGGTGGATCTTCTTCCAGTCCTGCACGACGACGATGGCAGCGACCGTAATCGACACCAGCACAGCCAGTGGGGCGGCGACGCCTAGCGGTATGCAGAAGGCGAGCAGCGGAACGGCGATTAGCGCCTCGCCGAAGCCGAACGCCGATCGAATCAGGGTGGCGACAAACACGATCAACAAAACGCACAGAGTAATAAGGTCGATAGTGATCTCCGAGGCAAGCAGCATTCGTGTCCAACAGCGAGCGGCTCGCCGGTGGAGCGACGGGCGTCCTCGCCCGTCCAGCAGTCCGTCGGCCGGGCGCGGGACGCTCGGCTCCCCATTCCCGTCTACGCCCTCTTTAGAAACAGCGCTGCCAGCGGTGGCAACGTCAGCCGCAGCGAATAGGGGCGGCCATGGGTTTGTTCTGGGAGGGCCTCGGCTCCTCCCGCGTTGCCGATGTTGGTGCCTCCATACTCTTGGCCGTCGCTGTTGAGAAGTTCTCTCCAGTAGCCGCCCGCCGGCACGCCCACCATGTATCCCAGTCTGGGAACGGGCGTGAAGTTGCAAACTACGAGCACGGGATTCTCACCGTCCCTGCCTTTGCGTAGCAGCGAGACGACGCTCATAGGCGCGTCATTGCAGTCCACCCATTCAAAACCCTTGGGATCATTGTCGAACCAGTGCAGCGAATGTTCGCTGCGATAGACCCGGTTGAGTTGCTCGACCCAATTCATGAGGCCGCGATGCACCGGGTATTGCAGCACGTCCCAATCGAGGCTGTTATCGTGCGTCCACTCGCTGACCTGTCCGAACTCGTCACCCATAAAGAGCAGTTTCTTGCCGGGCTGCGCGAACATGTAGGCCAAGAGCAGGCGCAGGTTGGCAAATCTCTGCCATTCGTCGCCCGGCATTTTGCCGATCAGGGAACCTTTTCCGTACACCACCTCGTCGTGGCTCAGGGGCAGGACGAAATTCTCGTGGAACGAATAGAGCATGCGAAAGGTCAGTTTGTTGTGGTGATACTGGCGGTGGATCGGGTCCTGCTTGAAGTAGGCGAGCGTATCGTGCATCCAGCCCATGTCCCACTTCAAGCCGAACCCCAGTCCACCGAGATAGATGGGCCGCGAAACCATGGTGTAGGAGGTGGACTCTTCGGCGAAGGTTTGAATGTCGGGGTGCTCTTTGTAGGCTTCGAGGTTGAACTGGCGCAGGAAGTCGATGGCTTCCAGATTCTCCCGGCCTCCGTACTTGTTGGGAATCCATTCGCCCTCATTGCGCGAGTAGTCGAGATAGAGCATGGAAGCGACCGCGTCCACGCGCAGGCCGTCGGCATGATATTTGTCCAGCCAGAACATGGCGCTCGACATCAGGAAGCTGCGCACTTCAGTGCGGCCGTAGTTAAAGATGAACGTCTTCCAGTCGGGATGGAAGCCCTGGCGAAAGTCGGAGTGCTCGAACAGGTGGGTGCCATCGAAGAAGGCGAGGCCGTGGCCGTCGGCAGGGAAGTGCGACGGCACCCAGTCGAGAATCACGCCGATGTTGTGCTGGTGCAGGTAGTCCACGAAATACATGAAATCCTGCGGCGTGCCGTAACGCGCCGTGGGAGCGAAGTAGCCAGTCGTCTGATATCCCCACGATCCGTAGAACGGATGCTCCATGATGGGCATCAGTTCGACGTGGGTGAATCCCAGCTTGTTCACGTGCTCGGCCAGGCGGGGCGCGATCTCGCGATAGGTGAGCGAACGGTTGTCCTCTTCGGGGACGCGCATCCAGGAGCCGAGGTGAACTTCGTAGATGGACATGGGCGCGTGCAGCGAGTTTACGGCCGCGCGTTTTTCCAGAAAGGCCGCGTCGTTCCAGGTGTAGTCGAGATCCCAGACCACGGAAGCGGTGCGCGGCGGGATCTCCGCAAAAAGTCCCACCGGATCGGTCTTTTCAATCTGGTAACCGAGTTGGGTGGAACTGATGTAGAACTTGTAAAATGCGCCCTTCTCGATGCCGGGGATAAAGCCTTCCCAGATTCCCGACGAACCGCGAGCCTGGAGCGGATGGGATTGCGGGCTCCAAGCGTTGAAGTTTCCGACCACCGACACATAGCGGGCGTTGGGAGCCCAGACGCTGAAGACGGTGCCCTTGGTCCCATTGGATTCCACAGGATGAGCGCCCATCTTCTCGTAAATGCGATAATGGCTGCCTTCGTTGAACAAATAAAAATCTTCGGCGGTCAGCAGGGAAACGTCGTAGCGTACCGGAGATACTTCCTGAATTGTAGGTGTGTTCGTCATAATTTCGCTTCGGCTCTAGTGTATTTTAATTCAAAAAAGAGACTGAAGTTTTTCTCGTCCCAGCCGATGGAGACCATGAGGCGATAGGGACCTCCAAATATGATCAGTGCGACAACCAATCCGGCCCAAACCAATCCGACCGCCGCAACCGCAACCCAAGCCCAGCCGGCAGCAAAAGCTGCAGCCCCAAGTCCGAAACCGGCCCCGTCCCAAGCGCCGTCCACCAGCCCCACCGTTACCGACACCGTTCAGATCAGCAATGCCGCCCGGGCTCTGCAAGAAGCTATCGAAACCCCGGCCCAGACCGCCAAGGAAGCCAGCAGGGGAGACCACCAGGCCCAGAGGCTCCTGGCGAAAGAGGCGGCGGCAGAAAAGTTGGGGTAACACGCCAAGTAGATGGACGGCGTCTCTCGAGCCTGCCTGAGGAAAGCGCAAGGGTCCAGCCGGGCGGGACGTCCGGCACTCCGCTAACGACGTTTTTCCTTCTGCGCGTCGCGCCGCTCCCGTGCCCAGCCTTCCTTCACGCTTTGCCGCGCTCGCCCAAGCGCCAGCGCGTCAGCCGGCACATCTTCCGTAATGCAACTTGCGGCCGCGACATAAGCGCCTCGTCCAATCTTTACCGGCGCCACCAGCGTCGAGTCGCTGCCGATGAACGCGCCATCCTCGATCACGGTCTTGTGTTTCTTCACGCCGTCGTAATTGCAAGTGATGGTGCCCGCCCCCACGTTCACGTCTTCCCCGATTTCCGCGTCGCCCAAATAGCTGAGATGATTGGCCTTCGAACCCTTGCCCAGCTTGACTTTCTTCGTTTCGACGAAATTCCCCAAGTGCGCCCCTTCGCCCACCTCGCTTCCCGGCCGCATATGAGTGTACGGACCGAGGACAGCCCCCGCGCCCACGCGCGAGTCTTCCATGATCGTCCCCGGCTTCACCGTAACCCGATCGCCAAGGACTGAATTCCCGATGACGCTGTAGGAGCGGATGCGGCAATCCTCGCCAATCTTCGTCTGACCCAGCAACTGAACGAACGGCTCGATGACGGTGTCGGCGCCCACTTCCACGTCGCTGTCGATCACGCAGGTGTGCGGATAAAAAATCGTAACGCCTTGCTCCAGCAACTCGCGGCACTTCGCCAACCGCAGCCGCGCATCCAGCATCATCATCTCCGCTCGCGTGTTGCTGCCCAGCACTTCGCCCGCATCCGAAGTCTTGATCGCAACCACCTTCTTGCCCGCCCGGTGAAACACTCCCGCCATGTCCGTGAGGTAGTACTCGCCGTGCGGATTCGCGGTGGAAAGACGGTCGATATGCGCGTACAAGTCGTGCCCAGAGAAGGCATAGAACCCGGAGTTGATCTCGCGAATTTTCTTCTGCTGCGGGGTAGCGGACTTTTCTTCCACAATCGCCTGCACCTCCGCCCCTCCGCCAGCGCCCCGCCGCGCCTTTGCGAATCACGCGCCCATATCCAAAGGGATTGTCGACATCGGCGCTGAGCAAAGTCATCGCCGCTTTCTGAGCGCTGTGGAAGTCGCTGAGCTTCCGAATGGTTTCGGCGGTAATGAGCGGAGCGTCCCCGGAGAGCACGATGACCCGGTCATAACCCGAGAGCGCTTCGCGCGCCACCATGAGCGCGTGTCCGGTGCCGCGCTGTTCGACTTGCAGCACGAAGTTCACGCCCGTGCCGGCAACCGCCTCACGCACGCGCTCCGCCTCATGGCCGATGATCACGAAAATATCACGCGCCGGCACAACCTTTTCCGCCGTGGCAATCACATGCGCCAGGATCGGCTTGCCGCCAATTTCATGCAGAACTTTGGGGTGCTTCGATTTGAGTCGCGTGCCCTTGCCCGCCGCCAGAATGGCGATCGGCGATACGCGGAGGCTGCGGAGAAGATTTCGGCTTGGATGTTGGAAGCTTTAGCCATGCTAAGTCAATATACCGCGAACGCCGAGCTGACCGTCATCGTCCCAAGCTGTTGTGTGGTGGGCATTCTGCACCCGCCAGGACGGGGCGGAGCCCCGTCACCACACAAATCAACTGCGAATCGTCTGCCGATCCGGCGCTTGCGCCATCAGCGCCATCAGGTCGTGCGCCACCCGGTCGGTAGCGTGCCGGGCCACCTCGCCCTCCTCCAGATAATCCCCCAGCAGCGGACACACGCCCAGCGCCTCGATCGCTTCCAGATCCACCACGATCTGCGAAGCTCCTTCCAGAGCGTACTTGGCCTTCATCTCTGGCGACGCCGCCTTGCGATTGAGCAGGGTGTAGTCGAACAACTGGACGCCAGCGTGGAGGTTGAGTGCGCGGATGTGGTCCGCCGCAGTTAAACTAAGACTTTCATTCACCTGCGTCATCAAGTTGCAAACGAATACCTTGATGGCGTTGGATTCCAGAATCGCCTCGGGGATTCCACGCACCAGTAAGTTCGGAATCAGGCTGGTGAAGAGCGATCCCGGGCCGATCGTGATCAGGTCGGCGCCAGCGATTGCCTCCAGCGTCGCGGGAAGCGGTTCGACGTCGGGAGGCACCAGGGCCAGTTCCCGAATCTTGCCTTTGCTCGCCGTGATTCTCGTCTCGCCGCGCACCCGCGTCCCGTCTTCCATTAGCGCTTCCAATTCCACGCTCGCCATGGTTGCCGGATAGATATGCCCGCGCGTGAGCAAAATTTCCGAAGACAGCCGCACCGCCTCCGCAAAGTCTCCGGTGATCGAAGTCAGCGCCGCCAGAAAAAGATTTCCGAAGCTGTGGCCTTCCAGTCCCGAGCCCTTCTGAAAGCGATGCTGGAACAGCCGCGAGAGCAGGGCTTCGTCTTCGGAGAGCGCGACGATGCAATTGCGCACATCGCCCGGCGGAAGCATGTTGAACTCTTTGCGCAGACGGCCGCTCGATCCCCCATCGTCGCTCACCGTCACCACGCCGCACAATTCGCGAATGGTGGGCTGACCGGAGACGGCCAGCGTCGGCGTCATGACGTAACGCTTCAGCCCCTTCAGCAGCGTGGAGAGGCCGGTGCCGCCCCCGATTGCGACCACGCGCAGTTCAGGGCCCGCCTTGCCGGTTTCGGATGAATTAGTGCGCAACGTGGGGAAGCATACCGTCTCAATGGCAGCTACCATAGGGTCATCTAGAGCGATTGCAGAGGTCCATGAGGTCAGATTGCAAAGGTGAAACCAACGTGGCTCGCACTCAGAGTGATTCTAATCCTCTGCAATCTGACCTGCTGACCTCGGCTCGAATTAATACGCGCTCGCTTCTTCCCTGCGGCTCAGATTCCGCGCCCGGATCCGGATAAAGCAATTCGGTGAAGCGCGGATCTTCCGCCAGATTCTGGAAGTCGGTATCGTTTCGCGCCTGGAAGCGCAGCGCGGGTTTCACCTGAATCGCCTCGTTGAGCGTCTTCAGCGATTCTTCGACGTGACCGGTCAGGCAATGCAACGCAGCCAGCCCGTACAGAACGTAGTCGGCCTTGGGCTGCTGCTTCAACAGTTTGTCGAGGTGCTCGCGCGCCGCCACGTAGTCACCCGCGTTGATCAGCCACACGGCGTAGTCGTAATGTTCTTCCGTGTTCTTGAATTGCAGCGTGGTTTCTTTCAGATGTTTGTCGCAGGTGACGATATGCACTTGGGCCCGGTCGACCAGGGATTTGTCCGGTCCGCTCAGTGCTTTCTGCAGGTGGCCTTTGGCTTTCTCGAACTTGCGCTCCTGCAACGCGCGAAGCCCGGACTCGTAGTTCTGCACCGCCTGTATGTGTCGTGGATCTTCGGCTACTTGTTTCTTGGGGGTTATCTTCAGTGGCATCAAACCGCCTTCAGTTCAGAATTGAAAATCGAAAAGCTTCACCGCCGAGACGCAGAGTGCGCCCCCGGGTTTTCCCCCGTGAACCCCTGTGTCCCCTGTGGTTTCAGGTTTTGCACGTTCACTCAGTTAATGCTGGCCGCTGTCGACAGACGAGTTGCCAGTTTCCCAGTTAACCTCAAACTCATATTATTTTACCCGAAGGCGCGCAATTGGCGAGTACCGGGCGGGTTCCGGGGAACGGGTCAGTTTGAAGCCGTGTTTTTCGACCGCGATCGATGGGTCTTCAGTTGTTCTAATCTTGTATCTTGATGTCTTTCGGATGCAGCACCGTCAAGTCGGGGATCTGCTTGAAATCGTCCTTCTCATCGAAGGTCAAGATTTGGGAAATGCCGTTGTTCTTCATAATCACACTGTGAATCACGTCACCGACCCCGGAGTGATACTTCAAGATTCCCTGCTTCACGTGGTAAAAGAACTCCGCGAAATCGTAGTCTTTCCTGGGGCTGACTTCGATGATTTGTATCTTGAGACCCCTTAGACGCTTCTCGCTGCCAAGCTGACTCTCGATCTCGGCCACGACTCCGCGGTCGAGATTCTCGAGAAACCAGGATGTTCACCATCTCCGTTACCGCCCACTTCGAGGTGCAAAGCTGGACGTCCTTGAGATCTGCGAACACTGCAAAGGCTTGCTCCACCATTTTCTTCTTCGACTCTTCAGCCCTGTCGGTGGAGTAGTAAGCGATTAGGACGTTGCTATCTAAGTAAATGCGGTTCATCGCTTGGCGCGAAAGCGAACAACTCGCTTTCGCTCGACCGTCTTGACAGCCCGGAATGAAACCGTTTTCCCCGACTTAGTCTTGAACTTGATCCTCGCCGGTTTCTTAACGGTCTTGGTGGCAACGAATCTAACGATTTTCCGGGCCATAAAGCGATGATAGCACTGCAGCACGGTGGCGCCAGGAGTTTGCGCTCGTCCCTGCACACCTAATGGCCTTTCGCCGCACGTTAAGAGTGAACCCTACCCGCCGAGCTTCTCAAAGAACAAGCAAATCGTTTCAATCCCGTGATGGAAATTCGGGATATGAAACTTCTCGTTCGGAGCATGCAAATTGTCGTCGGGAAGCCCAAAGCCCATCATGACCGATGGAATCTTCAGCACGTCCTGGAAATCGGTCACAATCGGAATCGACCCGCCGGAGCGAATAAACACGGTCTCTTTCTTGAACGTGTCATGCAGCGCCTCAGTCGCCGCCTTGATGAACCGGTTGTCGGTGCCGACCACGCCGGCGGGACCCTTGCTCCAAACCTTAATCTTGATGTCGATCCCCTTAGGCGTGAGTTTCTTGACCATCGCCGTGTAGCGCTTAAGGATGTCGTCCGGATCCTGGTTCGGCACCAGCCGCATCGAAACCTTCGCCGACGCCTTCGCCGGAATCACCGTCTTCGCCCCCTGAGTCACAAACCCGCCCGGCATGCCGTGCACCTCCAGCGTCGGACGCGCCCACGTCCGGTACAGCACCGAATATCCCGGCTCGCCGGTCAGCACCTTCGAGCCGACTTCGGTTTTGCGATAATGCTCTTCGTTGAAAGGCAGCCGCTTCCACGCCTTCAGCTCATCTTTGCTGGGCACTTTGACGTCCTTGTAAAAGCCCGGGATCAGTACCTTGCCCTTCGCATCTTTGAGCTTGCTGATGATCTCAATCAGCGCAAACAGCGGATTCGGCGCCGCGCCCCCATAGATGCCGGAATGCAGATCGGTCTTCGCCCCGACCGCTTCAATCTCGGTGTACACCAGGCCACGCAGGCCAACGCACAGAGTAGGAAGGTTGGGCGCGAACAGTTCCGTATCGCAGACCAGCGCGAAATCCGATTTCAACTTCGCCTTCTGTTTGCGGACGTACTCGGCAATCGATTCGCCGCCCACTTCTTCTTCGCCTTCAAAAATAATCTTGACGTTGATCGGCAGCTTGCCCCCATGGGCCTGCATCAGGGATTCGAGCGCCTTTACTTCCATCCAGAGCTGCCCTTTGTCGTCGACCGCGCCGCGCGCGTAGATGTTGCTGTTGCGTTCGGTCGGTTCAAACGGCGGCGTTTTCCATTCGTCCAAAGGATCGGGCGGCTGCACATCGAAGTGCGCATACATCAGGACCGTTGGCTTGCCATGCGCATGCAGCCAATCGGCGTAGAGCAGCGGATGTCCCTTGGTCGGGATGATCTCGACATTGTCCATCCCAATGCGGCGCAGCTCAGCCGCCACAAATTCTGCCGCCTTCAGCACGTCGCCTTTGTGTTCATCGAGCGTGCTGACGCTGGGGATGCGGAGAAGGTTCTTCAGCTCATCAAGAAAACGCGGCTGATTATTGCGGGCAAAATCCACTGCCGGGGAAGCCATAGTCTGTTGCCTTTCTGGCGCGCTGGGCGCGCGTACTCAAAAAAAAATGATCGCCGAAAACGTCTCAGTATATACCCTGAATCTATGGAGGACGGGCGTCTCGCGAGCCTGCCCTGAGCTTAGTCGAAGGGTCCTACCGGGAAGAACCGGTCGCGCAAGTTGCGTCCAGCAAGAACCTGAAACGCAATTGACAGCAACCCGCATCTCACAAACAATAGGCTCTACAGTCCACAATTTAACCGGAGCCCCTTATGTCTGAAGGCGAGCAACCGATCGTCTACCACCCCGAGCCGCAGAGCAACGTCGGCAAATGGATCCTTATCGTGCTGGCCGTTGCCTATGCCGGCGCATCCGCGTTTTTCATTTACGACCAGCACGGCAAGCTCGATAAGGTCACGCAAGATCAAGCCGCCAGCCAAAAACAAATTGGCGATCTGACCAAGCGCATGCAGTCCGCCGAAGCTGATTCCGAGACCCTGGCCCACCAGTTGGGCATGACCAAGAAAGAATTGGCGACGCGTGCCAACGAATTGCAGCGTCAGCAGCAAGCCGCAGCCGCGAGCATTGCAGCCCAGGCGGAACAAGAGAAGAAAGATGTAAGCGCCGTTTCCGGAGAAGTCGGCTCCGTGAAGACCGACGTCGGCGGCGTGAAGACCGACGTGGCCGCCACCAAGGCATCGCTCGATGCGACCATCGCGAAGCTCCAGAGCACCATGGGCGATCTCAACGTGCAGAGCGGACTGATCGCCAACACCCGCGGCGACCTGGAAGCCCTCAAACACAAGGGCGACCGCCAGTACTACGAGTTCTCCTTGTTGAGGGGAGCCAAGCCGCAGGCATTCTCAACCGTGGCCTTGCAGCTCAAGAAGACCGATCCCAAACGCGGCAAGTACACCATCGACGTCACCGCCGACGACAAAACCATCGAGAAAAAAGACAGGAACCAAAGCGAGCCCGTGCAGTTCTACACCGGACGCGATCACATGCTCTATGAACTCGTGGTCTGGTCGGTGGACAAGAACAAAATCACCGGCTACCTGAGCACGCCGAAAAATGCCCCGGTCCCGATCACCGCTACGCCAAAGTAGCAGCAACTTTAGTGATGAGGTCAGAGGTCAGATTGCAGAAGTAAAGAACTCGCCCGCGGCCCTTGACTCTGATTTTGTCTTTCGATCACCCGATGGCCCGATCACCCGATGACCCGATGCAGTTACGGATGCGTCATCTTCTCCGGCTTAACCAGCGAATCAAATTCCTCACCCGTAAGATGCTTCAGCTTCAACGCCGCCTCGCGCAGACTAGAGTGCTCGACGTGCGCCACGTGCGCAATCTGCGCCGCCTTGTCGTATCCCACCTTCGGAGCAAGCGCCGTAACCAGCATCAGCGAATTCTTAACGTAGAAGTCCACCTTGGCGCGATCGACTTCAATGCCCTTGATCATGTATTCCACATAGCCATGACACGCGTCGGTGATCAAAGTGACCGAGTGCAAAAAGTTGTAGATGATCACCGGCTTGTACACGTTGAGCTCAAAGTTGCCCTGCGATCCGCCGAAGCCCACCGCCGCCGTAGCCCCGTGCACCTGCACGCAGACCATAGTCATGGCTTCGCATTGCGTAGGATTGACCTTGCCCGGCATGATCGAAGATCCCGGCTCATTCTCCGGAATCACCAGCTCGCCCAGCCCGCACCGCGGCCCGGAAGCCAGCCAGCGAATATCGTTAGAGATCTTCATGAACGAAGCCGCCAAAGTTTCCATAGCGCCCTGAGCAAACACGATCTCATCGTGCGCCGAAAGCGCGGCGAACTTATTAGGATGCGAGCGGAAGGGAAGTCCCGTAAGTTCAGCGATCTTCTTGGCCGCGCGCTCGGCAAATTCCGGATGCGTGTTCAGCCCCGTGCCCACCGCCGTCCCGCCAATCGCCAGATCGTAAAGCCCATCCAGCACCTGCTCCAGCCGCTTGATGTCGCGGTCAAGCAAACTAGCCCAGCCGCCAAATTCCTGTCCAATGGTCAAAGGCACAGCATCCTGCAAGATGCGTGCGCCCAATCTTCACCACGGAGTCAAATTCCTTAGCCTTGGCCGCAATCGCATCGCGCACCGTCTTGATCGCCGGAATCAAAGCGTTCTTAACCCGCTCCGCCGCCGCAATGTGCATCGCCGCCGGAAACGTATCGTTAGACGACTGCGACATGTTGACGTGATCGTTAGGATGCACCGGCTTCTTCGATCCCATCTCCCCGCCCGCAATTTCAATGGCGCGATTAGAGATGACCTCATTCACGTTCATGTTGGTCTGCGTGCCCGAGCCCGTCTGCCAAATGCGCAAAGGGAACTGGTCATTCAGCTTGCCCGGCAATCACTTCGTCGGCGGCCTCGACGATGAGCTTAGCCTTGTCGGCAGGAAGCTTGCCCAGATCCTGATTCACCAGCGCGCAAGCCTTCTTAAGCGTGCCAAAAGCCCGAATCAGCTCCGGAGGCATAACGTCGCGCCCAATATTAAAATGCAGCAGCGAGCGCTGAGTCTGCGCCCCCCAGTAAACATTCGCCGGAACTTCGATCTTCCCCATGCTGTCGGATTCGATGCGGGTCTTTATTTGAGTCGGGACGGCGGGTTCGGTAAGAGTAGTAGACATGATGATCTCCTGTGCGTCGGGCGCCGGACTCGAGCGGGAGCAGCCAGGCCCTTCGGCGGGTATGAGGAACCCAACATTATACGGCGGGAGATCGATTGACATCACTACGCCAATAGAGTACATTTAAATAGCATACGCTGTTAGCGTACCATGATCATGGAGTTTGTCGAGGCGCCCCCATTTACGCGACATCTTGCCGAGTACCTGAATGAGGATGCGTATCGGGAATTGCAGGCGCGGCTTAGCGCGAACCCTGAAATGGGCGACCTGATGCCGGGGACGGGCGGCTTTCGAAAGATCCGATGGGCCGATGCGAGGCGCGGCAAAGGCCGGAGGGGCGGATTACGGATTATCTACTACCACTTCTCCTCCGATCATCAAATCTGGCTGATGGCTCTCTACGGCAAGGACGAGGCTTCCGATCTGACCGCACAGCAGAGGAAGGCGCTAAAGGCTGCGATTGAAGAGGAATTGGCGGCACGGGCGGCGAAGCGGCGCACTCGATTGCGGGGATAGTCGCGCGAAGATAAGGGAAGACAACGGAGAAAGAGCAATGGCGAAGAGGGACATTTTTGGCGAACTGATGGAGGGCGTGGCTGCAATGAAGGGTCGCCGCGAAGGCAAAATCACTTTGCGGAGTTATAAAGTTGAGGCCTTGCCGCTCCCCAAGGTCGATTCGAAACTCATCCTGGACACGCGGAAGAAGCTGCGCTGCTCGCGCGCAGTCTTCGCCCGCAGGCTACGCATTAACGAAAGAACGCTGGAAAAATGGGAACAAGGGCGCGCGAAACCGAATCCTCAGGCGGCGGCCCTGGTGCTCCTGGTGCGCCGGTATCCGGATACGATGGCACGGCTGGACGAAGTCGCGGCGCGGTAAAGGCGCGGCTAGCGAAGCTTGGACGGGGCACCGTTTGGGTCTTGAAAAGGAATTGCGGTGGGGTGGGCTACCCGGCTGGGTCACACGCCTAAACCCTCCCGGATGGACTGCTTCTGTTATGCTTCGAGCGATGGTCAACCTTTTTGGTCCCTTGTCAGCCATCGTTTCCAAGCTTCTCGACAAATTGCTTCCTGGCGGTGATGCAAAGTTTATTCGGCAGAAAAAGGAGTTGGGCAGGTACCTAGTTCGAACCGCTGGGGTCATAGATGCATACCGGCAAGAGTGCGCCAGGCTTCGGAAGGAACTGCAAGAATACGGTCAGCGGCCCGAAGTAGACCTGCTGGAGTCGTTACCGTTCCGTTTCGAGAGGATCAGCCATCTCACGTCCGAATTCGCGTCGACCATAGGAGAGATTGCTTACTTGCGATTGTTCGACGCTGAAACTGAAGAGGGTCTGGTTTCGGGTGCGTTAGCGGAATTTGGAGTGTTGTGGCCCGGTACATACGCTAGGCTCTGTTCTGACGCTGACGAGGCGGCGGAGAGATTCTCGATCACGGGCCCTGAGATCCAGGCTTTCAGGAAGGAGGCTCGATCGCAGTCCCCGATTCTCATCGACATCCTAAACGAGCAAAGTCGTAGTGTAACGATCACTCACATTCGCGAAGCTATGGATGAGCTGGGGACATCGTATGAGCGGCTTTCGGCCTTCCTCAGCAAGAACTATGCGGGTCTGGGAACTATTTGACGTTCGAGGTGAATACCACAGCCGTCCGTCCGACTCCGCTGAAGGAGCGCCACGCGCTAAGCGGAAGGGCTCTCCGTCGCACCCGAAGAAGTAACAGCGGTGCGGGCCGCCCCATCTTTGAAAGTGACAACTTCTACAGCACCGGTCTGACGATGCTTCTCCAATTCTGCCATCTGCCTAGCGAATAGCTCTACAGTGATCGGAGCCCACCCATCTTGCTCGCCTCCGATTCCGTGAAACGTCAAAACGTGCCAGCGTCCGGGCTGCACCCATCCCCCGACATTCTCGTTGTTTGAAATCTGGCGGCAGTCTACGTTGAACCTATCCAGAGAACCATAATCGGGAATGGTGTAGAAAGTAGCCCGAGGACCATATGAGGGCGGTACTCCTCCTCCCCGTGCTTGCTTATATCCCGCATTCATCACGGCGTTAACAAGGTAGGCATGAGAACCGGTAGAAGGGATAGCAAAACGATGAGATCGCCTCCCCAACCCAGCCTTCAATCAACCGTTTGGACTCCCACGCTTCGATTTCGGCCGGCCTTGTATCTTGGTCGGATGATGAGTGACACTATGGCTGCCGATTTCGTGCCCGTCTTGGAGCAATTTTTCCAGCATTCCGATGTCACCTTCTCGCCAGTCAATTTTCCACCAATCATTCGCCTGGCCCAGCCAAAGGCCGCGAGTTGGGTCTTGATTGGCAATCAAGAAAAATGTGGCTGGCATCCCGTAGCTGTTGAGAATGGGGAGTGCTTTTTCAAACTGGCATCGAAATCCGTCATCGAAAGTGAGGGAGACTAGCGATTGCATGGTCTATTCTAACCTCTCTCAGCCGGGTGCGCCCCTTCTCGCGGCGGGTGACCCACTCAAGCCGTGTGTTGGCTTGAGTGGGGCAGTAACCTTTCCCGTCACTTGCTCGTCAGGCCGTCGCGCCAGGCCTATCACTTCAGAGTTCCCCTTGGTGCCCCCACCTTTCGTGGTTTCGAAACGTGAGATTCCAGACCGTATGCACCTTGGGGTCTGGATTTTGTTTTGCCTTCCCGTGACTCGTGGCTTGTGAGGAGGCGGGGAACCACGCAACCCGCTCTAGCACACCCTGTCAAGCCCCCGTTTGAGCTTCCAGAAATCGCCGAACCCCTTTCGTGTGTTGTCTCTGCAGAACGTGTACGTACATATTTATATGGCAAACAATATTTTGTTCGCCTATTGTGCGCCATTACAGCCGCTAGAGTCTACTCCTCGGTCTCCCGTTTGACGTTAAACGCCAAATAGCATACATCGACGCCAGCCCACCAAATTGTGACAATTGTAATAATTACCGTGTAACTAATACACGCTTGTGCCTCTTTTGCCACAAACGACCCTGTGCATTATCAACGCTTGGCGGCAGGACCAAGCGTATATTATGACCCACGGTCGCTAATAAACACCGAAAGAGCGCCGCACTTTCGCCTTTTATGCGCCGTGGCCTTGCCCCTCCACCCCGGAATATATACGTACAAATTTGCCATGTTCCACGTGGAACATTGTACGTACAATTATTGGGCGGCCCACCGTTCCGTTGTGGTCGCCGCCTATTCGGCAATTAGATCGACTTCACCGGAATCGCGAGCACATCATCCACGAGCCCCATTTCCTTTTGCACAAATGGCTCGGCGTAGGTCACGCCGGCCTGCATGCCGTAATAGCGCGCCATCGACTCGACGCGCGCGCGTATCTCGGTCTGCGCCGGGAAGATACCGCTGCCGGCCTGCTGGTCGGTGAATTGGGACTTGTAGGCTATCAATGAAGCGAAGCGCGCTTCGAACTGCCCGGTGATGTCCACGACAAACGTAGGCCGCACGTCGCGGTAGAGGCTGGCGTAGATGATCTTGAAGGGACGATGAGCGGAGTGCCCTCCCGCGGCAACTTGGCGAGTCCGGAAATAAATGCCGCTTCATACCCCAGCACCGACGCGGTGTAGTGATCTGGATGGCGGCCTTCCCAGTAGGGAAGAATCAGTACGCGCGGTCGTTGCTCGCGGAGGACGCGGACGACCTTCAAGCGGTTCTCCCAAGTGTTCTCGACGCGGCCATCCGGAATGTCGAGTGCCCGCCGCCAGGAGGCCTTCAGAATGCGCGCCGCTTCGGCCGCTTCGCGAGCGCGGTCTTCGGCGGTGCCGCGCGTCCCCATTTCACCTTGGGTTAGATCAAGGATGCCGGTGCGGTATCCGCGCTCGGCCATCTTGAGTAGAGTGCCGCCGCAGGTTTGCTCCACGTCGTCACGATGCGCGGCGAGGGCGAGAATGTCGAGAGGCATTTTGTATTTGGAACGGTAATTTTGTAAATTGAAACCTATCTTGTCATCGCGAGCGCAGCGAGGGACGCTCTTTCCGAGAATGTGTTCCGGAAGTAGGGATCCCTCGCTGCGCTCGGGATGACAATTCGCGACAAAGGTCCCCTACGCTGCCGGCTTCGTCGTCCGCCGGTTCGCCAGCCCGAATGCCAGACCGAACATGAAGAGCGCGAACAGCAGCAGCGTCAAAAGAGACGCGGTCAACGAGAATGCGCTCGGCGCCTGCGGATACATCAGCGTCCGCAAAGCTTCGACTCCGTACGTCAGCGGATTGGCATACATTACCCCGCGAATCCATCCCGACGCGCCGGAGAGAGGAAACAGGGCGCCCGAAAGCAGCCAGAGCGGAATCAGGAACAAGTTGATAATCGCGTGGAAGGCTTGGGTAGAATCCATGGGCCAGGCAATAGCGAAACCGAGAGCCGTCAAAGAGAACGAAACCAGGAAGACCGTCAGGACAATGAGTCCGAACGAAGCCACAGTCATGTGCACGCCGACGAAAGGCGCGAATATCAGGAAAATCAGTCCCTGCAATGCCGCCAGGGTTGTACCTCCCAAAACCTTCCCCAAAACAATCGCCGAGCGTGGCACAGGGGCGACCAGCACGGAAAGAAGGAAGCCTTCGTTACGGTCTTCGATCACCGACATCATGGTGAAGATCGCCGTGAAGAGCACAATCATCACCAGCGTGCCAGGATAGAAGTAGTCGAGATAGTGTTGCTGCCCGGCGGCCTGTCCCGAGCGAAACGAAGTTCCGAACCCGGTTCCTATGACCACCCAGAACAGAAGCGGGGAAAGGATGACGCCTACGACACGAGCCCGCTGCCGGTAGAAGCGCACCACCTCGCGCCACCACAAGGTGAAGGCGGGCAGCATGACTCCGGCCGATGCCGGAGTCGCTGCCGGGAAGGTTACAGTTTGAGTTACCATAGAATTTGTAATTGAGCAATTGGTAATTGGTGATTCGAGCTGTTTTCTTTGCCTTTCTTCTTGCCCGTTTCCGCTGCCGCCTCTGCTTCTTCGTTCCAGAAGCGATGGCCAGTGCGATGGATGAAGACGTCTTCCAGCGTCGGCTTGCTCACGCTGAGGGACTGGATTTCGCCCGGGAATGCCTCGACCACGTCGGGCACAAAGCGATGTCCGCTTTCGATTTCCATGCGCACGTGATTGTCCATGACGGTGGCATCGACTTGAAACTTGTTGCGAATGCGGTCGGCCAGAGCTTGCGGGTCGCGCGCTTCCAACAGGATGACATCGCCGCCGATTTCGCGGGTGAGTGCCTCGGGCGTGCCCAGCGCCACCAGGTTGCCTTCGTTCAGGATGGCGAGTCGGTCGCAGTGTTCGGCTTCTTCCATCAGGTGGGTGGTGACGATGACGGAGACGTGCTCCTGATCGCGCAGGATCTGGAGGTATTGCCAAAGGTCGCGCCGGGCGCCGGGATCGAGGCCGGTGGTCGGCTCGTCGAGCAGCAGAACCTCGGGATGATGAAGCAGGCCCTTGGCGAGTTCGATGCGGCGCTGCATGCCTCCGGAAAAAGTTTCTACACGGTCGGCCGAGCGGTCGAGCAATCCGACGCGGGTCGAGAATTTCATTGATCCGTGTTTTCAGTTCGAGGCCGCGCAGGCCGTAGAGGTGTCCCTGATGCCAGAGGTTTTCGTAGGCGGTGAGTTTGAGATCGACGCTCGGGGACTGGAAGACGACCCCGATGTGGCGGCGGAGCGCTCCGGGTTGGCGAACGGCGTCCAAGCCGGCGATGGTGGCGCTGCCGGAAGTGGGCACCATAAGGGTGGAAAGAATGCGGAAGAGAGTGGTCTTGCCGCTGCCGTTCGGGCCGAGAAGGCCGAAAAGCTCGGCGGGGTAAACGTCGAAGGAGACGCCGTTGAGCGCGCTGCGGTCCTGATAACGGTGGACGAGGTCGCGAACTGACAATTATGGGCTGGCCGGCGTGTTCGGCTGGAGTTTGCGGGAGGAGCGAAGTCGAGGGCAGTTGAATTTGGGGTCACAAGCTATTCTACGACGGTAACGGGGCGATTATCATCAGTCGGAAGCCCAGCCCCTTCAAGGGGCATTGGCCTTCTCGTAGAGACGCGACTTGCCGCGTCGCGGGCGGCAGGGGAGACGGGGCAATCCCCGTCTCTACAGAGAATAGTTACGCTGCGACGGTTTCTGGCCCGGGACGCGCTCTTCAAACGCAACCGGAACGTGGCGCCAGACCTGGATAGCGAGCACGACGGTGGTGGCAAGCAGCAACGCTCCCACGGCCACGTGGACCACGGTTGAGATCACCATGGGCAGTTCGGGCTGCGCGGCGTCTCTTCCCCACATGACGCGGGTGATGAAGGCGAGAAATCCCAGGCAGAGTTGCGCGACCATCAGGCCGAGCATGGTGATGGCCGGCCGGCGCACGGCGTCCACCTGGTGGTAGACGGAGATGGCGCGAACGGCAGTCCAGGAGAGCACGATCGCGACGACGGCTGCGTTGATGACGTGCGGCCACCAGCTCAAGCCTTTGTGGCGGAACATGGCCCCGAGGATCAGTTGCACATAGAGCACGAAAATCGAGAGCAGGGTCAGAGTGAAAAGAGCGGGGCGGCGCTGGTCGAGTTCGGTGCGTGGTTGCTCTTCGACCCAGCGGCGGCCGGTGAATACGGCGATCGCGACGGCGATGCAGAAGAAGGTCTGCGCCACGGCGGCGTGCGCGCTGGAGATGGTGCGGGCAGAAAAAATAAGACCGTCAGTCCGCCGAGGATGCCTTGCATGATCACGGTGCGCGAGCGCGGCCAGGCCCAGAAGGCGCAGCCAGTGGCGCTTTTCCACTACGCCAAGTCCAAACCGCCAGCATGATGGTGAGCAATCCGACAAACTCGGCCACCATGCGGTGGCCATGTTCGTACTTTACGCCGCCAACCATGTGCGGCATCTTGTAGAAGGAGCCGAAGGTGGTTGGCCAATCGGGAACGGACAAGCCCGCATCATTGCTGGTGACCAGCGCTCCGGCGACGATCAGCACGAGGGTGGCGCAGGCTGTGAAGATGGCGAAGCGGTGCAACCCGTGATGGTACGGAATTTCGATGCCCTTCAGATAGCCCCCAGAAAAACCTGGCGATCAGCGTCGCTCGGAACCTTCTCCGAAACGGAGTAGTTTAGCAGAGGCCGACTCCTCAGGGGTGGATTAGCGGCGTTCATGAATCTCGTCGCGATCAAATCGCCATCCGTCCGAGTGACCACTTCCTGAGAGGCGCTCGAATTCCGCGATCGATTTCTCCGCTCGGGATCGGCTTAGCTTTCGCAAGGAACTGCAGATCAAGCGATTGAGACCCTTGCCGAGAGCGACGACTTTCTTGCGGGAACGCGTAAAAAGATTAGGAATGGGCATGTTGGTCTGTTATCGGCTCATTGTACGTGAACTTGAACATGGGGACCGTGCGCGCGAGACGCGGCTGGCCGCGCCTCTACTTTTGCACTGGCGTCTGGGGTTGCGCATCCGCCGACGAGGCACTCTGCGATTCCAGTGCCTGAATGATCGCGTCGGCGAATTCCGAGGTCCCGGCGGTGCCGCCCACGTCTCGTGTAAGTTTGCTGCGGTCGCGGTAGACCTCGTCGATGGCGTTGCGGATCTTCCAGGCGGCGTCCGCCTCGCCGATATGACGCAGCATGAGCAGCGCGGATCGCAACACGGCCGTCGGATTGGCAATATTCTTTCCCGCAATGTCGGGCGCGGAACCGTGCACCGCCTCAAAGATGGCGCACTCGTGGCCGAAATTCGCGCCCGGCACCAGGCCAAGTCCACCGACCAGTCCCGCGCACAGATCGGAAATAATGTCGCCGTAGAAATTCTCCAGCAGCAGCATGTCGTACTGGTAGGGGTTCATCACCAGTTGCATGCAGGTGTTGTCGACGATGTGCTCGCCGTAGGTAATCTCGGGATACTCCTTCGAGACGTTGCGCGAGCAGCGCAGAAACAATCCATCGGACATCTTCATGATGTTGGCTTTGTGGATGCAATGAATTTTCTTGCGCTTGTTTTTGCGGGCATGCTCGAAGGCGAAACGCGAGATGCGCGTGGAAGCCTTTTCGGTGATGACCTTGATGCTCTCCACCACTCCGGGAACCACTTCGTGTTCGATGCCGGAATACAGCCCTTCGGTGTTTTCGCGCACGATGATCAAATCGACGCCCGGATAGCGAGTGGGAATATGCGGCAGGTTGCGGATCGGGCGGAAATTGGCGAAGAGTTCGAAGCGCTTGCGCAGTTCGACGTTGATGCTGGAAAAGCCGCCGCCGATGGGCGTAGTCACTGGACCCTTCAGCCCGACGCGGGTGCGCTCGATCGATTCGCTGAGTTCTTTGGGAATGTAATCGTGGTACTTTTCAAAGGCTTCGGCGCCAGCGGCGAAGCTCTCCCATTCGAATTTCACGCCGGTCGCTTCGACCATGCGAACCGTGGCCTGGATGACTTCCGGGCCGATTCCGTCGCCGGGAATCAGAGTTACTTTGTGGGTCATAAACTTATCGGGCCATCGGGTGATCGGGCCATCGGGTCATCTAAAACCACCAGGAATTTGCTTTTGGATGTCCCGATCACCCGATGACCCGATCACCCGATTTCGCTTTCCCCTTCAGCCTCGGGCGCGTCCTTCTTTTCGTCTTTCGTCTTGAGCAGTTCTTTCAGTTCCGTCATGAATTCCTGCACGTCTTTGAAGTCGAGATAGACGGAGGCGAACCTCACATAGGCGACTTTGTCGTAGCGGCGCAGGCGGTTCATGATCAGCTCGCCGATTTCGCTGGTCTTGCGCTCGCGCTCGGCCGACTCCATGACAAATGTCTCGGCTTCATTGACGATCTGCTCGAGCCTGCTGATCGGAACGGGGCGTTTCTCGCAGGCGCGCATCAGGCCATTGAGCACTTTCTGGCGGTCAAAACGTTCGCGGCGCCCGTCTTTTTTCACCACCATGTAGGGGATTTCGTCGATGCGCTCGTAGGTGGTAAAGCGCTTTTCGCACTTCAGGCATTCGCGGCGGCGGCGAATGGAATCCGCTTCCTTGCTTTCGCGCGAATCCACGACTTTGTCATTTTCAAACCCGCAAAAGGGGCATTTCATGCGCTTGGCTATGCTGGTTGAGTAAAAACGATTGTAGCAGGCGCGTCGGCAAGCGACGGGGGATGGGGCGACCGTATGTGCCAGTTTCCGAGATGCCCGTGACACGACCGGATTCCGGACCGCCGCCTCCTCTAGTCGTGAGTGAAATCGCCTCCGTAATACGATTCGAAGGCACCTAGGTTTTCGAAGCAGAGCGTCTGAAAGTGGCCCAGCAGACTCCAATGAAGAACCCAACTATCCCAGTCACAACGGCCACAGGCGCAGGCCCAAGGATTGCCCCTGCGAATCCTCCAATCAACGTACCCGCTACGGCAGGCCAAAGGGCATCTTCTGAAATCCAATCTTGCGGACCAGAAGGACATAAGCTAGGGGCGTCACAAACGCGCCGAAGAATCCTGCCGTACCACAATCCGATCACAGCAAGCCGCCATTCCAATCCCCAAAGCTGCTCCCCAGTGGTTCCACTGTCGCCCTAGCAGAACATTGAGCGATAGAATTCCAGCGCCGCAAATGCTGCCATCCTGCGATGCCGAGCAACACTGACGCACAAAATCCTAGAGCCAGCTTTCCTGCTGTTCAAGAAGAAGGTGTTCTCATCGCTCATTGCAAAACCGCGCCTCTAGCAACCGAAACAAGCAAGCTTTAACTTGTTTCAGGGAACAACGATACGTAACGAGGGTTACTCTGCTCCCGTCTGCTTTGAGATTATTGGCGTAACTCGATATCACTCGCAATGCCAGAATCGGCTCGTCACTGGGTGGATGGTCGGCAACTCAGAAAATGAACCGCCACGAGCGGCTTACGTTGCTTCCTCAACCGCCGCGCCTTCCTCGGCTTGCGCAGTCTCTTCGGAAAGCTTGCGCAACGACAACCGTTCGTGATGGGAGAGCAACAATCCCACGGGAACCACGGCGACAAACGTCACCAGCCACAGCATGATGCCGCAACTCACCGCGAGTTCCTTGGGAACAATGTGAAAGACGTGGTCGAGCGCGCTGATGGTGGCCAGCTGCGACCCTCCGCCGACGCCCGGCAACTGCACCATGGAGCCGATCATGCTGGAGCCCATGAGAAGAAGAACCTTGGTGGTACTCAAGGCGCCCATAGGTGCGCCATAGGCGTGCGTTACTTCCTTGTAAGCCAAAGCAATAACCCACCACATCGCCACCGACACGGCTGACACCTGGAGGAATGCGAAGGGACCGTGAATGGTATTGAGCCCCACGGTAAACTCACGAATTTTTTGCGCGATGCGATGGCCCAGGTTCTCGGCGAGATGAGAAAAACGGTCTTCGACCCACTGCGCGATCCGCTTCCCCCGGTAGGCCATCAGCACGGCTGCCGAAAGCAGCCCGAGTACGAGCGCAATCAGAGCGTATCCCGTGAGATGAATCCACTGCCTGACTTCCGGCGGCGCGGCTTCGGTAAAGGCGCGCAGCTTCGAGGGCAGAAAAATGCCCGCCACCAACAGGACGGTAAAACCGCCGACGTCGAAAATTCGCTCCACCGCCCAGACCGCAACTTGCGAGGCGAACGGCAGGTTCTCCCGGCGGGCTATCAAATAGGGACGAATCAATTCACCCGGCGCGGCCGAGCAAGGCGAGTCCGGTGAACCCGATCAAAGTAGGTGGAAGCAAGCCCAGCAGGGATGCTTGCTTGCGCACCGGTCGAAGGAAAATTTTCCATCGAACCGCCCGCAGCCAATAGGCAAAGTAGATGAGCGCTACCCCGTGAAAAATATGGCGCCAATTCAGCCCGTACTGAAACAGCCGAGCCCAGTCGAAGTCCCGCCAGGTGCGAAACTGCAGATAAACCAGCACGGCCAGAACGAGAAAGACGACGGCGGAGGCTGCGTATTGTTTCTTATTCATCGGAACGAAGGTAAGCAGAGAGGAGTCACGCTTGGCTGAGCACGGCCACACGTTGGAGGTAAATGAGGAGCGGGCAGGGTCAACGCGGAGATTCGACGGCGACAGTCGTGCCGGCGGGTTTCGGAGCGCGTTGGGCCCGGCTCGGAGCCTTCTTGGGAGCATTTGTCGCAGCTTTTGCTCGGCGCTCGGGCGGAGGCCGCTTTTTGTTTCGCTGCTTTTTCCTGGGCAGTCTTCTTAGTGTTGTATTCGTGCACGATGCGGGCCACGTAGGCGCGGGTTTCGCGAAATGGCGGCACTCCCCTATACTGCTCGACGCGGTCAGGACCCGCGTTATAAGCGGCCAATGCCTTGACGAGATCGAAATCGTAGCGTTCCAGAAGTTCGCGCAGATAGCGGCTTCCGCCCGTGACGTTGGCTTGCGGATCGAAGGAGTCGTTCACCCCAAGCTGGCTGGCGGTGCCGGGCATCAACTGCATGAGTCCGCGGGCGCCTTTAGGAGAAACGGCATGCGCGTTGAATCCGCTTTCGGCGTGAATCACGCTGTTTACCAGGTCTGGATCAAGATGATAGGCGGCGCTGGCGATGTTCACCACTTCATTCAGTGGGGGCGCGGGCGCGGATTTAGCAGGCCCAGATTTACCAAACTCTGATTTAGCAGACGCCGACGGGGCAGCGATGGAGGCGCGCGAATTCGCGGCCGGTGGCACTGCTACGAATAACGAGAGATCTTTTTCGTAGCCCGTGATCTCCTCCGTGGGCACGTCCGTGAAGTTGGAATCGTCGGCGGCGAGATAGAGGCGAGTCGTGGTTCCCATCATCAGGCGATGCTCGTGGCGGATGGTGAAGCCGTTGCGGAGGATAGCCAACTCGGCGCCAGTCGCGGGACGAGCGAGCAGAGCTACGGCGACAGCAAGGACAAAAACAAAGAAGAGCGCGCCAGCCTTCGTCGCAATTCTCCGAGCCCGATGCATCGCTAATGGCCCTCTTTGAATCATTTGCTTCAAATCATCCTCGTCTTCAAACATGCTCGTCGAATCATCACAAGCTGGTCACGATCGCGGCTGTGCGAATCTGGTCCACGACTACCGGGTCAAGCGCTTTTCCATGCAGCGCGTGCTCGATGGCGGCGGCTACACCGCTTTCGGCGTTCGAGCGGGTCAGCGTCCAGCCGCGGCTGCGCAGCTCTTCCGAGGCATTCCCCATGATAAACGGCTGGCCGGCAAAGGCAAGCATTTCAATGTCGTTATAGTTATCACCAACGGCCATGACCTGTTCGCGGGTGATGCCCCGGTAGTTGGCCCAGCGCTCCAGCGCGTGTCCCTTGGAACAGCCGGCGTTGAGCACATCGACAATCGAAAGATCGCGGCCGGGGTACTCGGTGCGCAAAACGGTGATGGGCAGGCCGCAGCTTCCGAGGACTTGCAATACCCGTTGCATGTGCGCGACCGGGCCGCAAAACATGGCCTGCACGGGATCGCAGGTGAGCGCATCCTCGATCGGAACCACGAACTCGATGTATTGCATGTTCTTCTCCAGCCAGCGCTGGATGCTGCCTTCCAGCTGGTCCAGACGCTCGAGCACGATGCTGCCCGAAGCATCGCCGCGGTTATCGCTGTGAAGATCATTGCCGCGAAGATCATTGCCGTCAAAAGTCAGAACCGTCTGACCGCGAAATTCCTGCATCACGCGGACAAGTTCGCGGCAGGTCGGTTCGGGGAGCAGGTCGCGGTGGAAAGTTTCTCCGGCAAGCGACCGGGTGACGGCCCCGTTGGAACTGATCAACCAGAGATCAAATCCCAGTTGCTGAGCGATGGGCAGGGCAAAGGTGTGGCGGCGTCCGGTGACCAGGATGATCTCGATGCCTTGGGCATGCACGTGCCGGAGCGTCGCAAGATCGGTCTCGGAAATCTGGAATTCCGGATTGAGCAGGGTGCCGTCAATATCGATGGCAATGAGGCGGAGGGAAGCGGCAGTCACACTCAATTTTAGCATTGGACTGCTTTTGGACATCCCCCCGCAGCGGCCCTGTCGACTCGAACGTAACTGACCGCGTCAATAGGTGATTCATGAGCTAAATTGTAACTATGAAATTTAGATTCCTTCTGCTGTTGCTGACGCTTGTTCCCGCTCTCTCTGCCAGCCCAGTCCGCGCCGGAAACCGGCAAGCCGTTTGTGGTCGAATACTATTACAAGGCGAAATGGGGATATGCAGACGAGTTTCTACAGCTGTTCAAAAAGAACCACTACCCGCTGCTGAAGAAGCAAGTGGAGATGGGCCGCATGCTCAAAGTCTGGATGGACCAGCCGCGCTATCACACGACCGAAGACGGGCGCTGGGACTATCGCGTGACCATCGTGTTCAAGAACTCGACCGCCGCCAATGAGCCGTTCGACGAAGACGCGCTGAAGAAGCAGCTTTGGCCCGACCAGGCCACCTATGCGAAGGAAGAGCAGCGCCGGTTTGAAATTCTCGATGGCCATTGGGACGTGCCGATCAAGAACGTCGATCTGGACGGGAAATAACGGGCGGGGCGGGCGCTGTTAAGAAGGCTGCTGCATATGTGCATGTTCTTGCATATTGTGTGCGCTTCTCGCGACTTAGGATGCCTTTTTGTTCTTACCAAGCCAGTCTTCGCTGAGCGAGTGCTCCCGAACGCGACCAGCCGCCCGCCGGTCCAAAATATTTAAATAAAACACTCAATATGCGTTAAAATGCTGTAGTTCTCGGGCGTAATTAGGTAGGTCCGAGACTCCCCCCACCTTGTGAAATCTCGAGAATCGAGAGGATAAGAACATGAGAACAAGTAGCCTCCCTCTGGCTGCCCTTGTCTGCGCGGCCGCGTTATTGTTGTTCACCATCCCGGGACAAGCGCAGCCATCGCTACAGGCACTGCACAATCATGTTCGCCCCGCAGTTGCCAGCGGGCAAGCCGTGCCCGTGAGTTTTCTTGCGCCCACAGAGCGCATGAACCTTGCCATCATGTTGCCGCTGCGCAACCAACCTGAACTGACCGCCTTGTTAGGCCGGCTCAACGACCCAACCAGCCCCGACTACGGCCAATTTCTCACCGTCGCCCAGTTCACCGAACAGTTCGGCCCCACCGCGCAGGACTACCAAGCCGTGGTCAATTTTGCCAAAGCCAATGGTTTTACCGTGACCGATACGCATGTGAATCGCCTAGTCGTGGATATCAACGGCTCGGTGGCGCAAATCGAAAAGGCTTTTCATGTGGTGATGACGGTCTATCGGCATCCGACCGAAAACCGGACGTTTTATTCGCCGGATCGTGAGCCCGCGTTCGATCTGAACGTCCCCGTAAAACGCATTGCCGGTCTGAATAACTTCTCTATACCGCGTCCCATGCTAAAGAAACGTGCGGCGGCGTCTGCCATACACAGCAACGCCACCGGTTCGGGCCCCCAGGGCGCCTACCGCCCGTCTGACATGCGGGCAGCTTACTACGGCTCCGGCTCCCTCACCGGCACCGGCCAGTCCGTCGGTCTGCTGGAATTTGACGGCTACAAGATCGCCGATGTCAATTCGGACATGGGCGGAGAGTCATACACCGTCCCCATCACCAACGTGCTGGTGGACGGCGCCAGCGCGGGCTCGGACGGCGACGATGGCGAACAGGCAATTGACATCGCGCAGCCGATTGGCATGGCTCCCGGCCTCGCGTCGGTCCGCGTTTATATCGCCCCCGGTACTTCTTCCATCGGTGTGGGTGACGTGGACATATTCAACAAAATGGCCACCGACAATAAATCCAAGCAACTGAGCTGCTCCTGGGGCTGGACTCCGGATGATCCTTCCGACGACGATCCCATCTTCCAGGAATTTGCGGCACAGGGTCAGAATCTTTTCGTGGCTTCGGGAGACTCTGGAAAATACACGGGGAATAACAGTACCGACTACAGCTATCCGGCGGAAAGCGTCTACGTCGTAGCTGTAGGAGGAACCGACTTGACCACGAATGGCGCGGGTGGCCCATGGGAAGCGGAAACGGCATGGTCCGACAGCAGCGGCGGTCCCGCTGACGATGGCTTCGCGATTCCGAGCTGGCAGGTAGGCGTGGCCCATGCATCCAACGGTGCTTCTTCGACCGTACGCAACGTGCCCGACGTGGCTGCGGAGGCCAATTTCGACAACATCCTGTGCGACGACGGAACCTGTTACTACAACGAATATGGCGGCACCAGCTACGCGGCGCCGCGTTGGGCTGGCTACCTTGCGCTGGCCAATCAGCAGAACGTGGCCAACAACGGTACGACTCTCGGCTATCTCAACCCGCTTATCTACCCGATCGCCTTCGGTGCCAACTACGACAGCAACTTCCACGACATTACCAGCGGGAGTAACGGCTACCCCGCGGTTACTGGCTACGACATGGTGACGGGATGGGGAAGCCCGAACGGACCGGCCCTGATCAACACCCTGACTGGGGCTGCGACGCCAAGCTTTACGCTCTCCGATTCTCCCAGCAGCCTGACGATCACTCAAGGCGGCGCCGGCGGCACCAGCACCATCACCGTGACCGACGTGAACGGATTCACCGGCAGTGTAACTCTTGCCGCATCCGGCTTGCCCAGCGGTGTAACCGCAGTGTTCGGCACGAACCCCACCACCGGGACGAGCGTGCTCACACTGACGGCGAGCGCCACGGCTACCACCGGAACGGCCACGGTGACCATCACCGGAACCTCCGGCAGCCTAGTCGCAACGACTACGCTTGCCCTCACGGTCAATGCCGCGGCGACGCCAAACTTCACCATTGGCGCTTCGCCCGCGTCTCTGACCGTAAAACAAGGCAGCAACGGAACCAGCACCATCACCATCACCAGCCAGAACAGTTTTAGTTCTGCAACCACGCTGACCGCTACCGGCCTGCCCACTGGCGTGACCGCGGCGTTCTCCACCAACCCGGTGACGCCGCCAGCGAACGGCGCCGCGACATCGGTGTTAACGCTAACCGCTTCCGCGACGGCGACCATCGGGACGGCTACGGTAACCGTGACCGGGACATCCGGCTCACTCAACCACAGCGCGACCATCGCCTTGACGGTGAGTTCGTCCTCGGGAGCGCAAACCGCGGTCTACAATTCCACGCTCAAGGCTCCGGAGTGCGCCACCGTCGGTACCTCGTGTGACTCAGGTCCGTCGCTGCTGCTGGGACGCGATCATCTGTCGGGCGGCACGGAACCCAATCAACCGAATACCATCAACAATTCCTGCGCCGATGGCACCGCCGGAACCTTCCATTCCGACGAGTCCAACGACCGTATCGTTGTTACTTCCACCAGCGGTGGCCCGCTCACGCACGCCACCTCGGCGACGGTCACGGCCACGGTGTGGGCCTGGAGCGGCTATACCTCGGATTCTCTCGACCTGTACTATACGGCCAACGCCAACAGCCCCTCCTGGGTTTTCATCGGGACGATTAAGCCCACCAAGGCTGGAGCGCAGAGCTTGTCGGCCACGTTCACGCTTCCCACCGGCAGCCTGCAGGCTGTCCGTGCGCAATTCCGCTATTTGGGAAGAGCGGCTGCGTGCAACGCAGGCTCATACAACGATCACGATGATTTGATCTTTGCGGTGCAGTAAGCGTTGACAAGGCGGCGATCTGATCCCCTAGCTATTCGAGCCGGCCCCGCACGGGGCCGGCTCGATGTTTTTGCATCAGCCGACCGACGGCTTGCAAGAGGATCGTCGCAGTACAATTGTTTTTCTTCTGACAGTTGTGGCTGGAGAAGGAGAGGGGCTGACTGAAATCCGCGCTCCTGATAATCGATGTTCAGGTTGGCTTGGTGCGGCTGATGCCGCCGGAACTGCAGGATCGTGTTCTGTCGAATATCACGGTGCTGCTGAGCAAGGCGCGCTCCTCTGGAATGCCCGTCGTGTTCATCCAGCACGACGGTCCCAAGGGACATCCCATCGAAGCGGAGACCGCGGCGTGGGCGATACATCCGTCGATTCCTCCGCTGCGTGGAGAGCCCGTCATCAGAAAGAAGGCGTCAGACTCTTTCTTCGAGACGAGACTCGCAGAAGAACTTCAGGCGCGCAAAATCAGCCATCTCATCATTGCCGGTGGCATGACGGAATACTGCATCGACACCACTTGCCGCCGTGCAGTTACGCTGGGCTACGATGTGACGTTGGCAGCCGACGCGCATCTCACGCGCGATACTCCGGTGCTAACGGCCTCGCAGATCATTGAGCACCACAACCTCCTCCTCGACGGCTTTGCTGCCGGAATTCATTCCATCAAGGTCACGCCGACCAGCGAGATTTTTTCCTGAAACTCACCGGCGCCCTCCGCGAACACCGCCCAATGCGTTGTAGATGCCGTTAAAGCTGCTTTCCTGGGGATTCAGGCGAGCGGGTTTGCAAAAAGCTCACCGGCTGAGAGAACATAATCGGTTTGCACACATCCTCGGTTCCGACAAGGAAGCAGCCAAAATATGGCGAAGGCGAAAAAGTCCCCTACCGCAGCAGTGAAGACCGCAACAAAGACGGCAGAGAAGGTGGCGAGCGTCGAGGTTAAGTCCATCGGATCCTCAAGCGAGGCACATAGAGACGCCGGTCACGACCGCGCGATCGAGCCCGCCACAGGGCAAACTTGGCGTGATGATCCCGGGCATGGGCGCAGTCGCTACGACTTTTGTGGCGGGCGTGGAAGCGGTGCGCAAGGGAATCGCCCACCCCATCGGCTCGCTCACGCAGATGGGGACGATCCGCCTGGGGAAGCGCACCGATGGCCGCTCGCCGAAGGTCAAGGAGTTCGTTCCTCTCGCCGGACTCAATGATCTGGTCTTCACCGGCTGGGATATTTTCGAAGACAACATGTACGCTGCCGCCCGCAACGCCGGCGTCCTGGAGCGCGACCTGCTCGATAAAGTGAAGGGCCGGCTAAGCGCCATCCAGCCGATGAAGGCTGTCTTCGATCACAACTACGTCAAGAAGCTCGACGGGCCGAACGTGAAGAAGGGGAAGAACAAGCTGGACCTGGCCGAGCAACTTCGCCAGGATATCCGCAACTTCAAGAAGTCGAGCGGCGCCAGCCGGCTGATCACCATCTGGTGCGCTTCGACGGAGACCTTCATTGAGCCCAGCGCCGCCCACCAAAGCGTGGAGGCGCTCGAAAAAGGGATGAAAGAGAACGACGAAAACATCGCCCCGTCGATGGTGTATGCCTACGCCTCGCTCATGGAGGGCGTGCCCTTCGCCAACGGTGCTCCAAACCTGACCGTTGACATACCGGCGATGCTCGAACTCGCGCGTGCGCGCGAAGTGCCCATCTGCGGCAAGGATTACAAGACGGGCCAGACGCTGCTGAAGACGGTGCTAGCGCCCGCCTTCAAGGCGCGTCTGCTCGGGCTGAGCGGATGGTATTCGACCAACATCCTGGGCAACCGCGACGGCGAAGTGCTCGACGATCCCGGATCGTTTAAGACCAAGGAAGAATCGAAGCTCGGAGCGCTGGAACACATTCTGCAGCCTGCTCTGTATCCCGAGCTCTACGGCAATATCTTCCACAAAGTTCGCATCAACTATTACCCACCGCGCGGCGACAACAAAGAAGGCTGGGACAACATCGACATCTTCGGATGGCTCGGCTATCCGATGCAGATCAAAGTGGACTTCCTGTGCCGCGACTCGATTCTAGCGGCGCCCATCGTGCTCGACCTGGTGCTCTTCCTCGATCTCGCGCAGCGCACTCCAGAGCTGCGCCGCCTGGGTATTCAGGAATGGCTAAGCTTCTACTTCAAGTCCCCGATGACCGCGCCGGGCCTGTATCCCGAGCACGATCTGTTCATCCAGCTAATGAAGCTGAAGAACACGCTGCGGCACTTGAAGGGAGAAGAACTGATCACGCACTTGGGATTGGAATACTACGACTAGATGTTGGCTACTCGGGCGAGGACTCGAAAGGCGACAAATTGAACTAGCAAAACTGCCGCACCCGTTACTCCTATGCGTGCGATCAATGACAAGTGCGTGTAGTGCGCCAGCAACTCGGGCAAACATGAATAAAGGACAATGGCCCCGATACTAATGACGAGGACGGGCCTGTCGGTTGGGCCGTCCGGCTCTGGCCGAGGTAGGGAATCGTAATTTCGCCACGCTCGCACACTGAATACGAGCGAGGCTATGACGAAGATGGCGAGAAGAATTATCCCCACGGTCACCTCTCGAAGTTAGTATATCTCCAGCGAATTTCACCACACCGTCCGAATCAGCGGACTCCGCCGTATTCGTTCATCCCGCGTCACCAGCGTCATCCCTTCCGCTCGGGCCGTAGCCCCAATCAGCCGGTCCGCCGGATCACGTGAATAGTCGTCTGGGAACTGTGCCGCCAGGGCCGCAATCTCCGGAGTAATGGGCCGCATCGTCACTCCCTCGAGAAATCGAAGTACCGAAGTTTCGACTGTACCGTATCCTTGGATCCTTCCGGACGCAATCTGCCACGCCACCTCGTAAGCAGTTATCGCCGACACTGCCAGGCCGTCGCCACGGCGTGCGCGGCGAATTGCCGAGGCTGCGGCTCTCGAAAGCCGCTTCGAGTCGGCGACCGCCCAGATCAGTACGTGGGAGTCAAGCAGGATCACGAGGACTCCCACCCGTCGATGGGGGACTCGATATCACCGACGATGCGGAACACTCCCTCTAGCCTCCCAATAAAATCGCCCTTGTTATCGTCTGCCGGCACCAATTTGGCAACGGGCTTCCCCCGCTTGGTGATGATCAACGGCTCCCGCGTGGAGCGAACGTCTTCCATGAGGGCGAGACACCGCGCCTTAAACTGTCCTGCTGCGATTATCTTCATGGACAGATTATAGCATACATGGTCATGTTGGTATGACCATGCAAGGCTGTCACCGAACCGGCGGGACGCCCATCTTTTCCACCACCTATTCATCCATCTCGTACGCCTTTTTCAACCACCGCTTCAGCTCGTCGTCGATATCGTCCTTTGAATTGACCTCGATCCGCCGCGTGATGCGGTCTTTCTTTTCGTAGCCGCCGGTATCGATCAGGCGCTTGGGCGTTCTCGAGTTGCCCCAGCGCAAATCCAAGGTCGATCCGCGTATTCGTCGACGGCTTGATCTGCGCGAACAAGTGATTGCGATAGAAAGGCACCATCGTCTTGCAAGGCGAAGCCTTGACGTCCTTGCCGAGGGAAAACCCGAGCGTCAGCAACCGCTCATACAACGACGCAGTGCGGCGCGCGGACCGGAGTACTGTGCTTCCACCCATTCAGCGGCGGTTTTCAGGTAAGCCCCCGGAGAGTCAAACACCTCCGTGCCTTTGCCGCTGGCGCGCTCCGCGATCCAAGACGCGGAGTTAGTGCCGAGCTTATGTTCTTTCTTCAACCACTCCCGGCGCTCTTTCCCCGTCGGTGGGCCGGAATCCTTAGTGAGAGCGACCCACTGTTCGAGCGACCGCCCAGTTTTCCCGGTCAGTTCCTCGACCCACTTCTGAACCATGGCCACGCTGGGATGAACCGAGTAGCGGTTTGTCTTGGTTGGGGAAGACATTGGGGCGGAGTCCCGATGCCAGTTCGCGATAGAATCTTTCGATGCCTGGTAAGAAGCACGAAGGTAAGAAGCGCGAAGCCGGACGCTCCGAAACTGGACACGACACGCGCTTCATAAAACAGCAGAAGAACTACTGCTTCGCCTGCGGCAAGAACAACCCTGACGGCATGAGGCTGCACTTCACCTACGACGAAGACCGCGACTGTTTCGTCTGCCGCTTCCGCCTGGGCAAGCGCTACACCGGACCGCCCGGACACTGCCACGGCGGCATCATCGCGACCATACTCGATGAAGCCATGGGCAAGGTGAACAAACTGCGTCACGTGGTGGCGGTGACTTCCGAGATGACCGTGAACTATCTGAAGCCGGTGCCGCTGAAACAACCGCTGCGCGTGGAATCGCGCGAGGTGAAGGTGGAGGGCCGAAAGCACATCAATATGGCCGAGATCCTGAACGAAAAAGGGGAAGTGCTGGCGCGCAGTCAAGGCCTGTTCATAGCCATCGATCCGCACCGCATGTTCGCAAGGTTCGTGGAGCGCTAGGGCTCGTTGTGGTGACGGGCGCCCTCGCCCGTCCAAGCCGAGCGAAGCTCGGCAGTTGTCAGCGGCCACACAGCTCTGGGCTGGCCATAACTGCTGGGGGTACCGCGAATCGCAAACGGGCTGTAAAATTGAAATGAAGACCAGGAAGAGAGTAAACCCATGTCGCAGAACAACGGACACAACACCACCAGCCTTCGCCTGAAAACCGGCCTAGCCGAAATGCTTAAAGGCGGAGTGATCATGGACGTAACCGACGCGAAACAGGCAGAGATCGCCGAGCGAGCCGGAGCAGTCGCCGTGATGGCCCTGGAGCGCGTCCCGGCGCAGATCCGCGCCGAAGGCGGAGTGGCGCGCATGGCCTCGCCGAAAAAGATTCGCGAGATCATGGCGGAGGTCGATATTCCCGTCATGGCGAAGTGCCGCATCGGCCATTTCGCCGAAGCGCAGATCTTGCAGGAGTTGGGCGTAGATTACATTGACGAGTCCGAAGTGCTAACCCCCGCCGACGAAGCGCATCACGTCGATAAGCAGGCCTTCACGGTCCCATTCGTCTGCGGAGCGCGCAACCTGGGCGAGGCCTTGCGCCGCATAGCCGAAGGCGCCGCCATGATTCGCACCAAGGGCGAGGCTGGCACCGGAGACGTAGTCCACGCCGTCCGCCACATTCGCCAGATCGTGCTGGAGATGAAGATCCTAACCGTCCTAGGCGAAGAAGAACTCTACGCCAAAGCCAAAGAGCACGGAGCCCCCTACGAACTGGTGAAGATGGTAGCGCGAGACGGCAAGCTCCCCGTGCCCAATTTCTCCGCCGGAGGAATCGCGACCCCAGCCGATGCGTCGCTAGTAATGCAACTAGGAGCCGAGGCCGTCTTCGTAGGCTCAGGCATCTTCATGAAGAACTCAACCGAATTCGCCGACCCCGCCGAAGCCGAGAAGCGTGCCAAGGCCATTGTGCAGGCGGCCACGCACTTCAAAGACCCTAAAGTGTTACTTGAGGTTAGCGAAGACCTTGCGGGAGCCATGAAGGGGCTGGCTGTGTCTACGCTGGATGAAGCTCACCTGCTACAGACGCGGGGCTGGTGATCTGCGGATCGGTCACCACTTGGGCTTCAACTCAACGGTATCGCGTTCTAGATCGCTCCACTTGAGGGCAGCTTCAGAGACGTAGTCCTTAAGATCGCCACTATAAACGTCGACGTTGATCTTTTCTTCGATCGTGCCATCCTGCATCGTGCGCTTCAGAGTAAAAGCACCTTTGCCCCGGCAAACACGCACAATAGCATTATTCCCATCCTTCGTACAAAACCAAAGCTCACCGATGAGACGGTCCTTGCTTTTCCCCATATATTCCTCTGGTTCTCTAAGCGTGGTGGCAAGCTCAACATTGCAACGCCAACGAAGGCTGGGATGGAATCTCGTGCTTCCTCTCCCGCGCGGGAATTACCTTGCAGGAATCCAGGTAAGCGTTTGCCACTCAGCCGGCGGTGAGTAAGTGCAGGCCTTCCAATCAATCTTCGAGTTAGGCGGTGGCGCAAATCCGCGGCCTTCGATGCGGTCAGCTGTCACGAGCGTGAGTTCCACAGGCACAGTCACCGAGCAGGATGCACCGCGATCTGATCTGACAGTTCTTCCATTTTCTTTCCCCACATATTTCTCACCGTCCTTCTTGACGTCCATGAGAAGGAACATGCCGGCCTTAGTGGCGGCCTCCGATAAAACTGTCTCCGAGTAAATATAGTCGCCTTCAAAACGAAGCATTCGAACTGACCCGCTTGTCATGGATTTCCACCGGACTGGAAATCCAGCAATTGCATCTGCTTTTTCCGATTTCGGTGCATCGTTGATGAGATTCTGCTGCGTTTCGTTTTCGCCAGTCATTGACTTGTCAGCGCTCACTGCTGGTGGAGAACCGAACTCTCGGAAGCCACAACAAGTAAATCCTGTGTGCTCGCTGCTGGACGGAACAGGACTCGGGACATCGGGGGGCGGTGAAGAATTTCTTTGGGCACACACTTGCGCCTCAACATCGGCTGTAAGTTTTCCTGTGCCGCACAGAGTTGTAGCATTGGTCTTGGCGATGGACGGATAGAAAAATCCTTGTGTCGTAATTTCCTTGGTCGGTTTGTCAGGATTTGGCAATCTGATCGTCCATCGGTTGTGCTTATTGCAATCCGCGCTAAAAAGCACTTTGTCCCCTTCGTGCAGGTCGTCCATGAACCACGCTTTATGCACGGTGGGGGCGATCCCGTTGTTCAACATTCCGAGCAGGACGGTGCCTGCCACCGATACGGGAGCCTCGATGGAGTAGATGCCATTGTCCGTTCTGACAAGGTGGACGTTGTGGGCGGCGTTATAGGCCGAGCCGTTGCAACCAAACGAACCGCAGCTTGCAGTTGAGTAGCTGCCGTCGCTCACCTGCTCGCTGGACATGAATATTCCCACCTCGTACGGTGGCTTGTCTGTGGCTATCGTGAAGGACGACAGCAGGAAAAACAGAACGAATGGCATGGCTCTCATTTGATATATCTCCTGATAGCAGGATCGAATGACGGGCAACGTCCTCCAGACGTAACTTGCCTAAACTCAATATTCGCTTCGCCTTAGCGATTCGCAATCCCACGAAAGTAGACGCTCCGAAAGAGGAATCCGCGCCGGCTGGCGGCCCACTCAAGCCTGGTTTTTGGCTTGAGTGGGGCAGTCCCGAACGTTTAATTGTCAATCCTCGACAATCCTTGCCATCCATGCCATTCTGGCTTTGGAACGGACCGGCCACTCCATGCCTCTAAACGTCAATCTGACCCCGCAACTCGAAAAACTAGTCCGCCAAAAAGTCTCCTCCGGACGCTACAACTCCGCCAGCGAAGTCGTGCGCGAGGCATTGCGCCTCATGGAAGCCCAAGACGAGTTGCGCTCGCTGAAACTGGAGCAGCTGCGCCGCGACATCCGCGAAGGCCTGGACAGCGGTCCCCCTCGCCCCTGGAGCCCCGCGGAAATGAAACGCGCGGGCCGCAAGCTTCTCAAGAGCCGCTCCGCCGCCGCGAAGTAGATGCCCAGTCTAGTCCTGCGTCCGCGCGCCCTGGTCGATCTCGCGGAGATTTGGGCATACATCGCGGAAGATAGCCCTGATCGAGCGGATGCTTTTGTCGATCTCGTAGATAGCAAGTTCCAAGCTCTATCTCGCCGACCCGGTTTGGGGCGGCGACGGCCCGAGCTAATTTCAGACATCCGAAGTCTCGCTGTCGGACGCTACGTGGTGTTCTACCTGCCGCTTTCTCGCGGTATCGAAGTCGTTCGCGTGCTTCACGGCTCCCGTGACATCGAGTCAATATTTGAGAACGAGCGCAGCTGGCCCGACCGAGATTTCTAAGAAATTCAAAAGCCCCGCTGGTCAGGCGGGGCTCGGCAAAATTGCCAGTCGGTACACTACCTTTCAAACATAATCATCATCGCAAACGTCACAATCAACCTGTGATGACGCTCACATACGGTCCACCTCGGCCGATGCAAGAATGTTCAAAGATGTTGCAGCGAGAAGTGTCTCCGTCTCCAGAGACGGCCAAGACGCATCTCGCAAGAGCTGCATAGGTACTCTTTGATAACTTATTGTTGGCGCGACCGACATGCCCGATTCCCGCCCAAATCGGGACGAAAGGGAGGAATTTGGAGGATTTTGGACCTAACTCCTTATTCCGGAATATTTTCCAAATAACCCCTTTGCGCTCTAGATTTTGAAAGTTTTCCACAGCCTAACCCGCTCATTCTAATATCAGGGGGGTAGAGGGGTAGTGGTAAACACGGGTTAATAACCCAACAGTAAACAACAGCCTTCCGACCCCGAGCCCGAATCCCCTCCAACGCCCAACTGGTCGATCGCGCGATGCTTTGCATCCCCTGCAAACAAGAGTCGACACGAGTCGTCGTATAAAATCAGCTCACATCGTTCTTGGCCAACGGCGAACGACGGAAGACGAACGACCAACGACGAACGACCGGCAACAACCATGAAAATCGGAGTCCTCGCCCTCCAAGGCGATTTCGATGCGCATCGCCGCCGACTCGAAGAACTCGGCGCGGAAGTTGTCCTGGTGAAAAAGCCGGAGCAACTGAATGACATCGACGGCCTCGATCATTCCCGGAGGCGAGTCGGGCACGTTTCTCAAGCTGCTCGGTGAAGACGGATTCGCGAAGCTGAAAGATTTCGTGCGCGCGAAGCCGACCTTTGGCACCTGCGCGGGATGCATCCTGCTGGCGACAGAAGTGGAGAACCCGAAGCAGGCCGGCCTGGGCGCGCTCGACATCACCGTGCGCCGCAATGCTTACGGACGCCAGATCGACAGCTCCATCCGCGAAGGCCGATTTCTTAACAGTCCCATCGAAATGGTCTTCATCCGCGCTCCGAAGATCGAACGCGTGGGCGAAGGCGTCGAAGTGATCGCGACCGAAGGCAAAGGACAAAGTCCCGGTGCTGGTGCGCAGGGCAAGACGCTGGCGGCGACGTTCCATCCCGAGTTGAGCGACGATCCCCGCATTCACCAATACTTTCTGGAATTGGTGGCCAAGCTGTGAAATTCTGATCTCACGTCTGCATGGAACCTGCTCCTGAACTGGAAGTCAGCCGCGTTTCGTTTGCGTCGTACGCGCGCCTGCTCGGCGGCAACCGGAATTTTCGCCGCTTGTGGAGCGCGCAAGTCGTCAGCGAAATCGGCGACTGGTTTTACACGCTCGCCATCTACAACCTGCTGCTGCAACTCACCGGACGCGCCGGATCGGTGGCGCTGGCGCTGGTGCTGCAGGTTCTGCCGCAAACTTTCATCGGGCCGACGGCGGGCGTGGTGAACGATCGGCTCCGCCGCAAGCACGTGATGATCGCCTCGGATATTGGACGCACGTTGATCGTCCTCTGCATGCTGCTGATTCGCTCGAAAGAAATGGTGTGGCTGGTCTATCCGCTGCTGATGGCGGAAACCTTGCTGGCCGCTTTCTTTGAACCGGCGCGCAATGCCGTGATCCCGAACATCGTGGAGCGGGAAGACGTGGTGGTGGCGAACACGCTCTCCTCGTCCACCTGGAGCGTCAATCTGATGGTGGGCGCGACCCTGGGAGGCGTGGTCGCGGCGCTGCTCGGCCGCGATGCCGTCTTCCTGCTGAATGCGCTGTCGTTTCTAGTTTCAGCCGCGTTGATTTGGGGGATGCGCTTCGCCGAGCCCCATGCCGAAGGCGGCCGCCGGTTCGAGGCGCGAGAGTTGGTGGATTTCTCGCCGATCCTCGCGGGGATCCGCTACGTGCGGGCGCATGTTCGTTTGCGATCGACAATTTTTGTGAAATTCGGACACCTGATCATCGGGCCGGGCTGGGTGCTGTTCACGGTGATGGGACAAAAAGAATTCGCTGTCCGCTGGCACGGCATGGCGCCCGAACGCGGCGCGTTTCTCGGCATGAGCCTGCTGCTCGGCGCCCGCGGACTGGGCGCGCTGCTCGGGCCGCTTCTGACCGCTCCGTGGGCAGGACACTGGAAACATCGACTGGAAGTCGCGATCTTCTGGGGATACCTCGCAGCGGCCGCCGGCTACACTCTGCTGGGTGTGTCCGGGCATCTCTGGCAGGCCTGTTTGTGCGTGATGCTGGCGCACTTTGGAAGTTCGATCGTCTGGGTATTCTCGACGACGCTGTTGCATCTGCAAAGCGACGACAAGTTTCGCGGGCGCGTCTTCGCCGCCGACCTCGGCCTCTGCATGTTTACGATCGCCGCGGGAGCGTATCTTGCCGGACGCTTCGTGGATTGGGGTTTCGCCGCGCGTAACGTGGCCAGCGTCGCGGGCATGTTGATGCTGATTCCCGCGGCGCTGTGGGGTTTGGCGATCAGGAATCGGGTATCGAACATCGGGTCATCAGGCCATCTGAAAATCAGGAATTTCAGATGGCCCGATCACCCGATCACCCGATTCACACGAGCCGGTCGATCTTCGCCGCCAGGATGAAATCCGATTCCGTCAGCCCATCCACCGCGTGCGTCCAGGTCGTGATCTCGACTTTGCCCCATCCCAGCAAAATATCGGGATGATGGCCCTGCTCCTCGGCCAGTTCGCCAACTCGATTCACAAAGGCCAGCGCCGATAGGAAATCGGGAAACTTGTAGGTGCGCACGAGGTGATGCTCCTTGACGATGTTCCACTGGCCAGGTTCCTCCAGTTGCTGATGAATCTCCGTAAGTTTCTTTCCCTTCAGCGGTGGTACACCGCCGCGGCAGGGGACACATTTTCGGTCTGCAAGCATAGGCCTCCTCGTGCTGTCTTAGATGCTGGACAGGTTCGAGCGACGCAGCAGAAACGCAAGAACTCCGCCGCTTGCCGGTGGTCGGGCATCGGCCCGTTGGGCTACCGTTCCGCGGGAAAGTTCAGACGTAGTCCAACCCGGTAGAGGATGGGCGGGCCTATATTGACGATGGGTGTGCGCGCTACCTGGTAACGCTGGTCGAGCAGATTCTCGGCAGCGGCAAATAACTTCGAGGTGCCGTGTGAGCGTGCGACCCACCTCAGGTCCATGGTGTAGAAGCGATCCAGGGGAAACTGGTTCTGGTCGTCATCGAATTGCTGGCCCACGAAACGTCCCTGCACGCTGAGCAGAAGCCGCGAAGGATTCCAGTAGCGAGCTTCCCAGGTGAAGACATTGCGCGGGACTTGCGCCACCTCCAGGCCCACCAGCGAGACTGAGGGAGGCGAAGGATAACTCACGACTGTGGCGGCGGTGAACTCGTAGCCCGCGGAAACCTGAATGTCGCGGTTCACGTGCACCACTCCATCGATCTCGACACCGCGAGAACGTATGCGGCCGAGGTTTTCTTTTTCCCGGGTAATCAACGATGAAGTCTGGCTAAGGGTGACATTCTGGATGGGATCAACGATGTCGCTCCAGAAAAAAGTTCCGCGCAAGTTGAGCTTGCTGTCCCATCCCGTGACGTTGACTCCAGCTTCCGCGCCGGTCATACGCTCGGCGTTGAGGTAAGGATTGTTGTTAGTCTGAATATTGCCCACTCGGAATGGGCGGTAGAGCTCATTCAGAGTGGGCGCGCGAAAGGCGCGATAGATAGAACCGGTGACCGAGACATGACTGTCCAGCGCCCGCAGCACCGACAGGCGGGGGTCAAAAGCCGTCGCATTGCGGGCCGCGAAGAGCGTGCTGGGTGACTTGCACGTGCCGGAAACCGGTGTGCAGATTGAGCTGTCGTCGAAATTGCTCCAATAGTCAAACCGACCGGCCAGAATGATGGTCCACTTTTGGCGCAGGCGCAGAATGTCTTCGCCGAACCACCCCAGATTCCGCTGCCGCCCTCCGGCCGCAGTGTTACGGGTGTGCGTGCCCGACGAATAGGATTGATCGTCGCTAGCGCCCATGACTTCCATGAGATCCATGCCCGCGATCAGCGTCTGGTGTTTGCCGAGGAGGTGCGTCCACTGCACACCGCCGCCGCCGACCTGTTCGGGGACGTGCTGAAGGTCGGTCAGCGATTCGCTGTCGCGACCGGCGGCCACGGCGGAGAACGTCTGGTCGAATCCCTGCACCAGGCCGTAGGCGCGGAAGCTCAGTGAATCATCGCCGCCAAATTGCCGGTCAAGGCCGAAAGCGCCTTCGCCCGAACGCGTATCGTTGGTTTGGAGGGGCGTGCCGTTGTGCCGGAACTCGGTGAAGAAATTGCCGCGCGCGAAGATTCTTCCCTGGTCGCCAAGCTTGTGGCCGAGGTTCAGGTCGACGGTCGCGTCTTCAGAATTGGCGGGCGTGTCGATGCTGCCACGAAGGTAACTGGGGACGACCACGAAGCCATCGCTGCGGAACATCTCCGACGCGAGTGAGACGTCCCACGGGCCCGCGCGCGTTCCAGTCCAGAAGGAAAGATCGGGAGTGCGCTCGTTGCCGTAGGAGGTCTCCAGGTTGATCGCCGGAGCCTGCGGCTGGCGCGTGGCGAACTGCACGACTCCGCCGAGCGCGTCGCTGCCGTAGAGATTCGAAGCGCCGCCGCGGAACACCTCGACCGTCGAAAGCGCTTCTCGTGGAATGCGATCCCAGTAGACCCAGCCGCCGAAGGCATCGACCAGAGGCAAGCCGTCTTCGAGAACCAGAGCGCGGCTGGCAGCCGTGCCGCCCAGTCCGCGCAGCGAGACGCCTTGGTTGGATGCAGCCGCGAAGCGGCTGTCGGAGCGTCGATAGAGCGAAAAGCCGGGAACCTGGCGGAGCACGTCATCAACCCGCAGGGCAGGAGTGGCGGCAATATCGAGAGTGGAAAGCAGAACCGTGCTACCCGGAGTTTCCGAGAGGCGAACCTCGGTGCGGGCCGCTAAGACTGTGACTTGCTCGTTCGCGGATAAAGGTAGCAAAACGATTTCCAGGTGCGTGATCTCCAGGGGCGTAGTCTGGTTCGCTTCCACCTTCCAGGATTGGCGTGCGACAGTGAATCCCGCTGCGCTCACTTCGACCGTTCCTGCTGTGCCCGGCACATGGGGAAACGAGAACCGGCCAGCGCGATCCGTTTCAGTCGTCGCGCGGAAGGGATCGCTTCGCAGGTTGACCGTTGCGTTTGTGATCGCGGCACCGCTCGCATCGCGGACGACCCCATCCACCTGCGCTGTCTGCGCGGACACCGGAAAAGCCAGAGCTAAGAAAAGCAAGGCCAGAATGAGGATGAGGGTTGGTCTGCGATTCAGCATCGAAGCGATAAGCTTACAACAACTTACTTTTCTTGAGTTGATTGCCGAGGGCGCGAAACCGATGTTGCCTTAGGGGTGAGGCCGAACTGCGATCGGCTGTCTCCCCCCCTGTCATCCTGAGCGAAGCGAGGGACCTATGGATTCTGCCTGCGCCACCAGCGGCGTTGCAGGGAATCTACCGCGAACCCCGGTGGTCCTCCGTGACTCACAATGACTTAATCAGAGGTTCCCTAGAACGGAATGTCTTCATCCGTAATCGGAGAACTGCCGGCTGGAGCGTGCTCCGGTTCGGGCGCGCTCTGGTCGAAGTTGTTGCCGCCCGCGGATGCCGTCGAGACTCCGCGCGAGCCGCCGGCGTACTCGCCACCGCCGCCTTCGCCGCGTCCGCTCAGCAGGACGAGGTCGTTGCCCGACGATCTTGGTCATGTATTTCTTCTGACCGGTTTGCTTGTCGTCCCAGGAATCGGTTCGGATGCGGCCTTCGATATAGACCTTGCCGCCCTTCTTCAGATACTCTCCGGCGATCTCCGCCAGCCGTTCCCAGAGCACTATGTTGTGCCACTCGGTGCGGTCCTGCCAGTTGCCGTCTTTGTCCTTGTAGCGCTCGTTGGTGGCCAAGGAAAATTTCGCCACCGGTTTGCCCTGCGGCGTGTACTTGATTTCGGGATCCTTGCCCAGGTTTCCAATCAGGATGACTTTGTTTACGCTTTTCATGAGTGCAACTCCTTCGAGAACGCTGACCTTCGAGACGCTCACTATAGCAGAATTGGGTGACCCAGACGCAGTGTTCCACGTACTAGAAATATGTGATGAATCGCACGGTTTGTGGAAATGTCGTTGTCGACGGAGTTCGGCCGAAAAAGGTTTCGTATCAGGGCATCGCTTCAGCGATACCACAGGTTCTTCGTTTTCAGACGCCCCTTTAGGGCAGGAACGAACGTCCGTCTTTTATACGAAGATCTGATACAGCATCAAATACACGACCACGCCCGTCACCGACACGTACAACCAGAGTGGAAACGTCCAGCGCGCGATGGCTCGATGCCGGTCAAATTGCTCACGCAACGCGCGGGTGAGCGTAATGAGCACCATCGGTACAATGATCACGGCCAGGGTGGTGTGCGAAATCAGGATGGTGAAGTAGAGAGGCCGCGTCCACCCGGTGCCGCGAAAATGTACCGAACCCACGTGATAATGGTAGTAAAGATACGACCCGAGGAAAAGGGAAGAGGTTGCCAATGCGGTCAACATCACCGCGCGATGCGCCGCCATCTTGCCGCGCGCGATGAGCACACGCCCGGTAACCAGCAACACCGCGCTCGATCCGTTAAGCGTCGCATTGATTTTGGGGAAAATTGAGTAGTCGGTCATCGGAGAAGTCTAGTTGTACGGGGAACGGAGCGCGCTGGCAAGGTCAGAGGTAAGAGGTCAGATTGCAGAAGTAAAACCAGACCTGCTCTTCACCTTTACAATCTGACCTCTCGCTTCACCTCTGCAATCTGAGCTCCCACATCTGACCTCTCGCTCCGTCGCCCGCTTGCGTATAAAATGTGAACACGATGCCCGACGTGGGGAGCCCTCAGCCGCAGACCGCGGCGGCAAAACAAGAATCCGGTGCGCACTCGCTGCCCGTGGTGGCGGTCTGGGCACGCGATCTGCTGGTCTCGCTCGTCATCTCCGCTTTCATCATTATATTTCTTTATCAGCCGGTGAAGGTGGAAGGCACCAGCATGATGCCCGGCCTCGAAGACCAGGAGCGGATTTTCGTCAACAAGTTCGTCTATCGCTGGGAGCCCATCCAACGCGGCGACATCGTCGTCTTCCGCTATCCGCGCGACCCGTCGAAAAGCTACATCAAGCGCGTCATCGGCGTCGCCGGCGACCGCGTTCGCATCGAGAACGGCCAGGTCTACGTGAACGGTGAGGCGCTCGACGAAGACTATGTTCCCACGGATTACGCGGACGCCCGTTCTTTTGGCGAAGTCAAGGTTCCGCCGAATAGCTTCTTCGTCCTCGGCGATCACCGCACCATGTCGAACGACAGCCGCGACTTCGGCACCGTGAACGAACGCTACATCTACGGCAAAGCCGTCTTCGGATATTGGCCGATGGACAAGCTGGGAAGACTGCGCTGATCCGTCAGCCCCGTCGCGAAAGCTAAGGTGATCCCTGCTCAATGAGCATCTTCCACCGCCAGCGTGTCGCCGGTCTGATGGTCGGTAATTTGAAAACGAAGGAAGTCGTGAATAGCGGCGAGGGCAACCGGGTCACTGGACTCGATGCGCACGCGTCCGCCAGAGGAGATCTCTTCGTACTTGTAGCGGATTTTCGCTTTCAATAATTTCATGGCCGTGACGCCAGCAGGAATGCCATCGTGCACGAACATGGGTGCGGTAAAGTCCCCATTTCCGAACATGACTGCAATATGCGAGAGGTGCGACCGGATCGCTTCCGTGCTGGCTTTGTCGTTGAGATCGTTTGCGGTGACTTCGATTGCACCACCATTCGCGGACATACGGAAGTGGTGGGTGGTCGCGTCGTGCGCAAAGCCCATGGCCTGGTCACCATGTTCCTCCACGGCAGCATGGTGAGAATTTTCAGCGCTGTGCCGCTTATGCATCGGACAGCTCTCCATGGCATCGTCTTTCTTTGTGTCTTGCGCGTTGCCTGACCCGAGGGAGAACAGCAGGACGGAGAACAGCAGGACAATGGTTAGAGAAGCAACAGACAGATTCTTCACGATTTTTTTCTCCTTCTGAAGTTATCCACGGACTTGGCCCGTGGTACGGAATTGTCGGCTAGAGAGTGCAGTAGCAAGGCTTTACTGCCCGGGGTGGTGTGTGCGAGTTTCACCCGCCATTGGCGAACGAGTTGTCGCATGTAGCCCTGGGTCCGGCGGAGTTCCTGGATTTGCCGTTCCAGGGCGCGCAGCTTTTCTTCGGTCATGTTGAGCACACGATGGCAAGGGATCCCGCCGCTGTCGCGCACTTGGAGGATTTCCGAGAGTTCAGACAGCGTGAAGCCAAGCTGCAGTGCTCGCTGCACCAGCCGAACACGGTCAACCGTCTCCCGACCATAGATGCGATAGCCAGATGCCGTGCGCGGTGATTGCGGGAGGATTCCCATCCGCTCGTAGTAGCGGATGGTATCGGAGCTCACGCCCGACAAACGAGCGAGTTCCCCCGATCGGAGGGATTTGGTCGTAGCACTCATTCACTGGTGAGTATGAACCCCAGAACCGGTTCCAGGGTCAAGCATTTTCTTGAATCGCCCGAAAGCAGCGTTCGGTTCAGGCCAGTTTGTAGGCATCCCGGACGGCCCTTCCTAACGGAGCGAGAAATAGCTGACACCATCTCTCCCTATCCTGCTAAACTTTATAAAATCCACTCCCAGGAGTTCTAATGCAAGCGATCCTTGCCCTCGAAGACGGCAGAGTCTTCCGAGGCAAAGGCTACGGCGCTAAAGGCGAGTGCTCCGGCGAAGTCGTTTTTAATACTTCCATTACCGGCTACCAGGAAATTTTCACCGACCCCTCGTATGCCGGGCAGATCGTCGTCCTGACCAACCCCGAAATCGGAAACTACGGCACCAATCCCGAAGACAGCGAGGCGGTGCGCCCGTACATAGAGGGGCTGATCGTCCGCGAGTTCTCGAAAGTCAGCTCGAACTGGCGCTCGCAGCAGGTCACGGACGAGTTCATGGAGCAGTTCAGGATCCCGGTGCTCGCCGAGATCGACACGCGCGCTCTGGTTCGCCACCTGCGGACCTATGGCGTGATGCGCGGCGTGATCTCGACCCTCGAAGACGACACGGACAAACTCGTTGCCAAGGCGCGCGCGATCCCGAAAATGGATGGCCAGGATCTCGCCAAAGTAGTCTCCACCAACCACACCTACGTGTGGGAGACAGGCGAGCGCTCGCACTTGCCCGACGAAATTGTCGGAGTCAAAGACGAGCCGGCGCGCTTCCACGTGGTCGCCTATGACTTCGGCATCAAGCAGAACATCATGCGCAAGCTGCGCGGAGAAGGCTGCAAGGTGACGGTAGTCCCGGCGCAGACCACGGCGGAAGATGTGCTGGCGTTGAAGCCCGACGGAGTGTTCCTGTCGAACGGCCCAGGCGATCCCGAGCCCTGCACCTACGCGGTCGACAACATTCGGCGCGTGATGGGACGGCAGCCAATCTTCGGAATTTGCCTGGGCCACCAGATCGTCGGCATAGCGCTCGGAGGCAAGACCTTCAAGCTGAAATTCGGCCACCACGGCGGAAATCATCCCGTTAAGCAGTTGGACACCGGCAAAATCGAAATCACCGCGCACAACCATAACTTCGCCGTAGATCCCGACTCGCTGCCGCAAAGCGAAGTTGAATTGACCCACATGGACCTGAACGACCAGACCCTCGAAGGCATGCGCCACCGCAATCTGCCGCTGTTCAGAGTGCAGTACCACCCCGAAGCGGCGCCGGGACCGCACGATTCGCACTATTTGTTCAAGGATTTTGTGAAGATGATGGAGGAATTCAAGCGGTGATAACACAGGCAATACCGAGGATCGACAAACATGTTGATCTATCCGATTTCTTGCCAGAGGAATTGCGAGGTTTGGGCGATCTTCAAACGGCGATTCCAAGAGTGGCAAAGGACCCCATATTGCTCAAACTAATCCGAGAGGCTGTAGAACGGATCCCCTCACGGCATGTTCTTGTAAAAGGTGATGCTCGCGAAATGAAGAGGAGTCTTGTGGGCACAGCCCACCTTGTGATTACGTCGCCGCCTTATTGGACTCTTAAAGAGTATCGCGACTCGCCGGGGCAGATGGGGCACATTGTTGACTACGATGAGTTCATTTGCGAACTCGACCGCGTTTGGCAAAGGTGCTTTGATCTGTTGGTGCCCGGCGGGCGTATCGTTTGTGTCGTGGGAGACGTTTGTTTGTCGCGCCGAAAGAACGACGGACGGCACACAGTCGTCCCGCTACACGCGAGTATCCAAGATCACTGCCGCAAGATTGGCTTCGACAATCTTGCTCCGATAATTTGGCACAAAATCGCGAATGCCGCTTATGAAGCGGAAAATGGCGGCGGCTTCCTAGGGAAACCGTATGAACCGAATGCGGTGGTAAAAAACGATATCGAGTTCATCCTGATGCAGCGGAAGCCCGGCGGTTATCGCGCCCCAACCGGCGCGGTGCGAGTCCTAAGTGTCCTCTCCGCTGATGAACACCGGAAGTGGTTTCAACAGATCTGGTCTGGACTAACCGGAGCCTCGACAAAAGACCACCCTGCGCCGTATCCGTTAGAGTTGGCCACACGGCTGATCCGAATGTTCAGTTTTGTAGGAGATACGGTCTTAGACCCTTTTATGGGGACAGGAACGACGGCTCTAGCTGCGTCAAAATGCGGCAGAAATAGCGTGAACTTTGAAATTGACAGTAGCTATTTCAACTTTGCAGCGGCGCGACTGCAACGAGAGTTGTCTACTCTTTTCTCGAACCCCGTCCTCGTGATGGAGCAGGGATGAACTCTTGAACACTGAACTGGACCTGAAACTAAGAGAGGCAGTCGCGCGGTTTTGGTCCAGCCGGGAAACGCAGGCTCAGAAACAAGGTGTACGGTCTGGAGTCCGCGACGCGGGAGCACGGGCCGCTGTTACTGGCGGGAGCCAAATGGATGGATTCGTTGAGTTAGTCAGGGACCTGCTGGAAGAGTCAGGGGTGGATAAGCCTGTGATTTATTGTGAGCGACGCGTCGAGCTTCCCGGTTGGTTTCGCCCCGAGAAAAAATGGGACCTTCTGGTCGTGGTTGACGGACGTTTGATCGCGGCGATTGAATTCAAGTCACAAGTAGGGTCCTTCGGCAATAACTATAACAACCGAACGGAAGAAGCTCTAGGCAGCGCCGTGGACCTGTGGGCGGCGTATCGAGAAGGCGCATTCAAGCCGTCCGCGCGCCCTTGGTTGGGCTATGTGATGTTGCTTGAAGAGGCTCCGGCCTCCACTCGCCCCGTCAAGGCACAAGAAGCTCATTTCAAAGTGTTCAAGGAATTCAAGGATGCGTCGTATGCGCGACGCTACGAAATTCTTCTCACCAAACTCGTTCGTGAGCGCCTCTACGATGCGACATGTTTCCTAATGTCTAATAGCAGCGACGGGGTACGAGGGCAATATAGGGAACCCGTGCCAGAACTTAGTTTTGCCAACTTCGTCTCCTCGTTAATGGCGAAGGCGATAGCCCTTAAGAAGACACAATAATGCCACGTAGAACTGACATCTCGAAAATCCTCATCCTCGGCTCCGGCCCGATCGTCATCGGACAGTCCGCCGAGTTCGACTACTCCGGCACGCAGGCCTGCAAAGCGCTCAAGTCGGAGGGCTTTGAAGTCGTGCTGGCCAACTCGAACCCGGCCACCATCATGACCGATCCCGAGTCCGCCGACCGCACTTACATCGAGCCGCTCACCCGCGAATATCTCGAAGAGATCATCCGCGTCGAGCGCGAAATGTCGCCCAGCGCGGGATTTGCCATCCTGCCCACCGTTGGCGGACAGACCGCGCTCAACCTCGCTATCGAACTTGCTGATGGCGGCGTGCTCGACAAGTACAACGTGAGTCTGATCGGCGCGCAGATCAGCGCCATCAAGAAGGCCGAAGACCGTCTGTTCTTCAAAGACGCGATGCAGCGCATCGGGCTCGACGTGCCGAAATCGGCGCTCGTCAACAACCTGAAAGACGGCATCGAGTTCGCCGGCAAAATCGGCTTCCCGGTCATCATTCGCCCGTCGTTCACGCTCGGCGGCACCGGCGGCGGCATCGCCTACAACCGCGAAGAACTGATGGAAGTGCTCGCCCGCGGCCTCGACCTCTCGCCCGTGCATGAGTGCCTGATCGAAGAATCCGTTCTCGGCTGGAAAGAGTACGAACTCGAGGTGATGCGCGACACCAAAGACAACGTCATCATCATCTGCTCCATCGAAAACTTCGACCCCATGGGCGTGCATACCGGCGACTCCATCACCGTCGCCCCCGCGCAGACGCTCACCGACCGCGAGTACCAGGTGATGCGCGATGCGGCGATTGCCGTGATCCGCGAGATTGGCGTCGAAACCGGCGGATCGAATATCCAGTTCGCCGTCAATCCCTCGACGGGGCGCATGGTGGTCATCGAGATGAACCCGCGCGTCTCGCGCTCTTCCGCGCTGGCATCGAAGGCGACCGGTTTCCCCATCGCGAAAATTGCCGCCAAGCTGGCCATCGGCTATACGCTCGACGAAATTCCGAACGACATCACGCGCAAGACTCCGGCCTGCTTCGAGCCCACGCTCGACTACGTGGTCGTCAAGATTCCGAAGTGGCAGTTTGAAAAGTTTCCCGGCGCCGACGAATCGCTGGGCCCGCAGATGAAATCCGTCGGCGAAGTGATGGCCATCGGCCGCACCTTCAAAGAAGCGCTGCAGAAGGGAATCCGCGCGCTCGATACCGGCAAGCGCGTCGGCTCGCAGAAAATCGAGCCCAAGATTCTCACCCAGCGCCTGGTCACGCCGCATCCCGAGCGCCTGACCTACGTTCAGTACGCCATCCGCCAGGGTCACCCGATCAAGCAGATCGCGAAGATGACCTCGATCGATCCCTGGTTCCTCTACCAGCTCAAAGAAATTAACGACATGCAGCTGGAGCTGGAGAAGCACCCGATGGAATCGATCCCCACCGAGGTGCTGCGCGAAGCCAAGCGCATGGGCTTCTCCGATGGACGGCTCGCCGGAACCTGGCGGCTGGACGGCAAAGGCGGCCAGGAAAAAGTTCGCCACTTCCGCAAGAAGCACGGCCTCAAGCCCGTCTACAAGCGAGTCGATACCTGCGCCGCCGAATTCGAAAGCTACACGCCCTATCTCTACTCGACCTACGAAGAAGAAGACGAGGCCGCGCCCACGGCGAAGAAGAAAGTCATCATTCTCGGCTCCGGTCCAAACCGCATCGGGCAGGGAATTGAATTTGATTACTGCTGCTGCCACGCCTCGCTACGCGCTGCGCGAAGACGGCTACGAGACCATCATGATCAACTGCAATCCGGAGACGGTCTCGACCGACTACGACACCAGCGACCGCCTCTACTTCGAGCCGCTCACGCTCGAAGATGTTTTCGCCGTCTGCGAGCACGAAGCCTCGGCCGGAGCGCCGGTCGGCGTGATCGTGCAATTCGGCGGACAGACGCCGCTGAACCTTTCGCTGCCGCTCAAGGCTGCGGGCGTGAACATCATCGGCACGTCGCCCGAATCCATCGATCTAGCCGAAGACCGCAAGCGCTTCGGCAAGCTGCTCGAAGAACTCGACATCCCGCAAGCCCCCGGCGCCATGGTCACCTCGGTCGAAGAGGCGGTCGAAGCCGCGAAGAAAATCGGATTCCCGGTGCTGGTCCGCCCTTCCTATGTTCTCGGCGGCCGCGCCATGGTTATCGCCTTCGACGAAGACACCATCGTCGCAATATATGAAGCAGGCGGTCGAATATTCGCAAGATCGCCCGATCCTCATCGACAAATTCCTGGAAGACGCGATCGAAGTCGACGTAGACGCGCTCTCCGACGGAGAAGACGTAGTGATCGGCGGAATCATGCAGCACATCGAGGAAGCCGGCATCCACTCCGGCGACTCTTCCTGCGTGCTGCCCGGCGGTCGATATTCCCGAACCGCTGCTAAACCGCATGCGCGACTACACCTTCAAACTGGCGCGCGCGCTAAAAGTGATCGGCCTGATGAACATCCAGTTCGCAATCCCGCGAGCGCATCAGCAATGTAAGCGACGGGCGTCCCCGCACGTAGGGACGGGCGTCTCGCCCGTCCCGGCGGAGCCGAGCTCCGCAGCGAGGAAAATGGCAAAGTCTACGTGCTGGAAGTCAACCCTCGCGCCTCCCGCACCGTGCCCTTATGTCTCGAAAGCGACGGGAGTCCCCCTGGCGAAAATCGCCGCGCGCCTGATGACCGGCCGCAAGCTGCGCGAGTTCCTCCCAGAGTACATCGAGCGCGCCACCGATCTCGACACCGGCCGCTGCTTCTACGTAAAATCGCCGGTCTTTCCCGTGGCCGAAATTTCCCGGCGTCGACACGGTTCTCGGCCCCGAAATGCGCTCCACCGGAGAAGTCATGGGCGTGGCCGACAATTTCGGCGAAGCCTTCGCCAAAGCCCAAATTGCCGCCGGCCAAAAGCTGCCGACGCAAGGCACGGTTTTCATCAGCGTCACCGACCATGACAAGCCGCAGGTGGTCGAGGTCGCCCATCGCTTCGTCGACATGGGATTCAAACTAGTGGCCACCCACGGCACGGCGGACATCCTGGAAGAAGCTGGCTTGGCGGTAGAGCGCGTCTACAAAGTGAAAGAAGGCCGCCCCAACGCGGTGGATTTGATCAAAGCCGACCGCATCCATTTGATCGTCAACACGCCGCACGGTCCCGACCCCTACTTCGACGAGAAAGCGATCCGCCGCGCCGCAGTCACCGCACGCATCACCACCATCACCACGCTCTCCGCCGCCCGAGCCGCCGCCGAAGGCATCGCCGCCCTGCAGCGCGGAGAAGTGCGAGTGCAAGCTCTGCAGGCGCTGCACGCGGAGCGAGTGGGGCGAACTAGCTAGATAACCCGAAGAAACCATCCCGTGAATGAGAATGTCACCCTGAGCGGAGCAACATCTTCGAGCGAAGCGAGAGGATGTTGCAGAGTCGAAGGGCCCCTACACTGCTCTAACGTCCCACACTGCGTCAAGGCGTCCGCTCAAGTCGATCCGACGACCTCAAGATGACAAACGCTCAATCCAGACTCCATAATTGAAGCGCGGTCGCAAACGACCAACGACGAACGACCGATGACTGGGGCCCCCATGCTCTTATCCGGAATTTTCCCGCCCATCACGACGCCCTTCTATCCCGATGGCGAGGTCTATTACAAAAAGCTCGAAGCCAACGTCGAGCGCTACTCGCGCACGCCGGTCGCCGGCATCGTGGTGCTCGGTTCAACCGGCGAAGCGATCCTGCTCTCCGACCAGGAACGCCGCGACGTTTTGAAGACCGCACTCGCCGCCGCCGCGCCCAGCAAAGTTATGATCGCCGGCACCGGCATCGAGTCCGCGCATGAAACTCTGCGGCTCACCGAGTATGCCGCCGAACTCGGCTATGACGCCGCCATGGTGCGCACTCCGCACTACTACAAGAGGCAGATGCTCCCCGCGAACCTGCTCGCTTTTTATCGCACGGTCGCCGACCGATCCGCGCTGCCGATCGTCATCTACAACTTCCCGCAGGCCACGGGATACGACATCCCCGCCGAAGTCGTGATCGAACTCGCGAGCCATCCCAACATCGTCGCCATCAAGGAATCAAGCGGCAACCTCGACAAAGTGAAAACCATGATCGAGGGCACGCGCGACGTGAAAAGACAAGTCACGGTAACGGAGACGTTTGAGGCCGTAACTCCGCGCATGCTCCAGGTCGCGGCTGCCGAAAGCGAAAAGCAAAGCAGGGAACTGGTAAGCGTAGCCTCACTTACGGGCCCCTCACGTAGCGCCGGCGTCTCGCCGGCATTCGAGCAGGCGTCCCACAATGCGATCGCGACGAAGCCTTCATCCTCTGCCGTCACCGTCGTGGGAAAATTGAAGACGCGGCAGAAAGAAGTCGGCTTCCAGGTAATGGTAGGCGCCGCCCACCAGCTCGAACCGTCGCTCGCACTGGGAGCGGTCGGCGCCATCCTCGCTTTAGCCTGCCCCGCGCCCACCGCGTGTTACGAAATCTACGCCGCGCTCAAAGACGGGGACAACGCGCTCGCCCGCGAAAAGCAAGAGCGTATAAAACTCGCAGCCCAGCGCGTGGTCGGCGAACTCGGCATCCCGGGCGTGAAGTACGCCATGGACCTGAATGGCTACTACGGAGGCCCATCGCGCCTGCCATTCTTGCCGCTCTCCGGCGAGCAGAAAGCCGAAATTGAGAAGTTGATGGCGGGCATCCGCGGTTAGGTGACGCGCTTCGCGTTGCCGGGAAGCGATGAGGAACTTAAGGAAGACCATGACCAAGATTATTGCTGCCGCCCTCTTTACGATTTTTGTGACTTGCACCCTCGCGGCGAAAGATACGCCAACTCAGGTCATCAACTGGCCGCAGACGGGCACCCCCGTTGTTCGCATTACGCTTGGGAAGTTTAAGGAGATCAGTTCTGTTGCCGGACAACACAACTATCTGATCGACACAACCGCCGAGAACTTATGGAGCAAGAAAATCTCGCACCTCGGCTTCAATCTCTACCTCTACGACAAGAACAAAGTCCGGATTGGCGACGGTTGGATTACGATCGAGAACGTTTCTCCAGGGCAATCCGTAAAGTTCCAAACTACGGTGCATTCCCTCGGCGCACCCGCTTCGGTCGAACTGGCCGCCAATTCCGTTCCCGCTGAACTGCAGCCGCTCGCCCCGCCGAAAAAGGTATCGGTGACCGTCAACTCCGTTCCTCAAGGCGCAGTGCTTTCGGTGGATGGCACAGAGACTGGGACCACGCCCAAGCTGGTGCAGCTGGCGGTTGGCAAACATAGCCTCGTATTTACTAAAGAAGGGTTCACCACGGGGAACTTTCCTCTTGAAATCAGTCCTGATGACGTTTCCGGCGGTAGCGTGAGTTATGAACTCGGTACATCCGCACACGACACAGTGGAACTCCGCGATGGGTCGGTCCTGAGTTGCGACTTGGTCTCCGTCAGCGGAATGGAAATCCAAGTCCGAGTAGTGGGAGTCATACAATCGTTGGACCGGAACAGAGTGAAGCGAATTCTTTTGACCGAACGCGATCCGGCGAACTGAAAGAGCTTTCAAGCTCGTCACACCCGCTTGTGATCCACGTCACAACTCCCTATAATTAGAACGAACGTTCGAACGTATGCCCACCCTACCCGCAACCCGCGCCTCCCGCCGTCAGAGCAGAATTCCAAGCCCGGCGGCCGGCCGTGCGCCTGTGACCCGTTTCGATCGCCGCCTCGGGCAAATTCTCGACCACGCGACGGAGGTCTTCTGCCTCAAGGGATACGAAGGCGCTTCCATGCGCGATCTTTCTCGCGCTACAGGCATGTCGCTGGCGGGACTTTACTACTACTTCGAGTCCAAAGAGCGATTGCTCTTCCTGATTCAGAAGCACACCTTTACCACCATTCTCGAAAAGCTCAAAGCGCGGCTCGAGAATGTCACCGATCCCGAGCAGCGCATCCGCATCTTCATCCTGAATCACCTCGAATATTTCGTGAACAATCAGCAGGGGCTGAAGGTGCTTTCGCATGAAGACGAGTCTTTGAAGAACGGCCTGGGCTCGGAGATCGCCGGCATCAAGCGCGAGTACTACCGCATCTGCCTCGGCCTGATGGAGGACCTCCGGCGCAGCCGCGGTCTCGATTTCAACGCACGCACCGCGGCGCTGAGCCTGTTCGGCATGATCAACTGGATTTATACCTGGTACAACCCGCGCGTTGACGGCGACGCCGAAGCGCTTGCGGACCAGATGGGCAACATTGTTCTCGGGGGCATCGTGCATGGCGGCAAGCCCGCAAGAAGAGTTAACGCGAACAAGCAGTCGTTAGTCGATGGTCGTTAGTCGTTTGCAAACACAGTTCGCTGACGACCAACGACTGACGACCAACGACTATCGAAAAAGAGATACGCGAAACCAATAAGGAGCAATTTATGGCGACCCACCATGCAGCCGGCCACCGGCGAAACCACTAAGCAGCTCATCAACTATCGCACCGACGCCGGCGTGGCCGTGATCGAGATGAACGATCCTCCGGCGAACACCTACACCTACGAAATGAATCGCCAGTTCGACGACGCTATCCTCAGCGCTCGCATGGATAACGGTGTGCATGTGCTCGTGCTTACGGGCGCAGGCGACAAGTTTTTCTCGGCTGGCGCGAACATCAAGATGCTGGCCTCGGTCGATCCCACCTTCAAGTATTACTTCTGCCTGCACGCGAATGAAATGCTGCTCCGGCTGGAGCACACTCCTAAGCTCGTGATCGCCGCCATCAATGGCCATTGCGTCGGCGGAGGGCTGGAGATCGCCATGGCAGCCGACCTCCGCATCGCGCGCAAAGACGCGGGCAAGATCGGCCTGCCCGAGGTCAATCTCGGCGTACTCCCCGGCACCGGCGGAACGCAGCGGCTGTCGCGCCTCGTGGGGAAGAGCAAAGCCATTGAATTGATGATCACCGGAAACACGTTTTCATTCGAAGAAGCGCAAGAGTTCGGCATTGTGAACGACATTTTCGAGCGCGAGGGTTTCATGGAGAACATCATGGAATATGCGCGCCAGTTCACCCCGCCAAACAAAGCCGCAAAGGCCGTGGGACGCATCAAGCGCGCCGTGCAGACGGGTTGGGAGATTCCAATGGAATCGGCGTTGGCGGTCGAGCGCGAGAATCAGCAGATCCTGTTCCAGAGCGACGACGCCAAAGAAGGGTTAGCCGCGTATGTCGAGAAGCGTCCGGCGACGTTTACGGCGAAGTAAGACGAATAAGATTGAGACGTCTGCTGGAGGTTGAGATGGCTGGCACAGCGTTTCTGCCATGGGAAGAGTGGATTGCGCGACTCCTTCACCCGCTCTACGTCGCAATAAGAAGGTGGTTGTACAAGGTGAGGCGACGACGGGCACTAAGTCGCGCCGAAAGGTGGCCGCAGTCCGAAGGGACTGTTGAAAGAATCACTTGGGACAGTTCCTTGCCTCGGGAGGAGATCGTGTACTGCTACACGACCGAGCAGGGCTACTACTCAGGTTCTTACTGGCGCTGGTTCGATCACGTAAACGCTCGTCAGGTGCGAGGGGCGATCGGATTACGGTGCGTTATAACCCGGAACAGCATGAGAACTCTGTTTTCTCGGAGTTTGCCGACACTTCAAATAGGTGAATCTATGCCAGGCAAAGTAGCGAAAATCGGAAACTTCAGTGACTGGGTCGGTCTCTTCAACGAGTGGCGCAAGGAGGTAGGCGTCAACAAAGGCGACGTTGAGGCGTTTCACTTCGATACGCTCTATGGCGCAATCGAGACCGAAGAAATCCAGTTCGGTTCCTACAAAGGCCGCAACAAGTGGGAAAACCTGCGCCAGGTCCCCACGCAGCAGATGCGCGACGCGCTCATGAACATGATCGTCTACCAGGGCGACACCGAATTTGCCAGCGTCGAGCAGCAGCGCAACCTGTTTGAAACCGCGCCTACCGAATATGATCGCCGCGCCATCACTCGCGTCATGATCGAAGAAATGCGCCACGGTTGGCAGATGTGCGCCTTGCTCATCGACTTCTTCGGTTCTTCCGGCAAGGTCGAGGCGCAGAAGATGCTGGAGCGCCGGGCGTTTGAAAACAAGCGCCTGCTCGGCACTTTCAACGTCGACGTCGATAATTGGCTCGACTTCTTCACCTACACCGATTTCGTCGACCGTGACGGCAAATTCCAACTGCAGATGCTGAAGTATTCGTCGTTTGCCCCGCTCGGACGCTCGACCTCTTACATGCTTCGCGAGGAAGCCTTCCACATGGGAACCGGCAACGACGGACTGCGCCGCGTGGTCGAAGCGGGAGTGATTCCGCGATGGCTTATGCAGAAATATCTGAATAAATGGATATCGAGTTCATTCGATCTTTTCGGTACAGATCATTCTTCCTCGGCGCACTGGGCCTACGTGTGGGGAATCAAAGGCCGGTACGACGAACTGCAAAACGATAAGGCTGCCGACCTCGACGACCTAAACGACTACAGCCGCCACCTCTATCGTCAGGAAGTTGCGGGATTGGTCGAGCGGCTGAACACATCCCTGAAGCCGGGCGAGAAAAAGCTCTACACGCCCGACATCCACTTTAATCGCAACATCGGACGATGGGCAGGCCAGAAGTACCACTGCGAGACCGGCGAGCCGCTCGACGACCGCAGCTACGAGCAGCACTGTGAAGAGAATCTGCCCAGCGCGAAGGATAAAGAGCTGCTGCTCGACATCATCCGCAACGAAAAGAAGTGGATCAAAGAAAAAACCGGCGCGAGGGATCCGCTGTCCACCATTGAAGAGCCGCGCAAATCGGCGATTAACCTTTAACGATTAACTTTGAGCTAGTGTAGGGCGGGCACTCGTGCCCGCCTGAACTGATGAACGGATCTCGACCGCAGACGCGCGCGAGGGTATCATTGCCTTCCTTGAGAAAACAACCACCGACATGGACAGGCCAACAGAGAACGCGAAGGTTACGGAAAGAACTGGGGCGAAACAGCCCTACAGTTCCGGCCACCTCATGTGCCGCACACCGTTGTGGGGCGTGGCGGGCTTCCTCGGCTGTGCCTACTTCGCGTGGATTTCATTTAGCCACGTCACTCGCAACGAGTATGAATGGCCGCACGACGTCTGGACCGCCGCGACCTATATCGTGTGGATCCTGTTGCTGGCTGGCCTGGCGGTCGATACGCGCTGCCTGCGCGAGCGCGTGTTTTTTGGATTGCTCCTTATCAATTTTGTGGCCGGTTGTGGGTTGACCCTGTGGCGCAACATTCCGTCCGCCGATGTGCGTGCCGCTCGAATTGCAACCGGTGCGCTCTGGGCGCTGGCCGCGATGGTCAGTCTGACTACGCTGCGAAGCGCGCCGGAGTTGCGAAGGAATCACTAGCAGTGGCATCCTGAGCGAAGCGAAGGATCTCTGCATTCGCATCTGCGCCAATGCCTAGGTCTTTAGGGAGACTCTGATTAAGCTCTCCATTTTCCACCGGTGTTGAGGATAGATTGAGGAGAGCATCGGAGGGCTTGCGAGGGATGAGACAGCGGACACTGGCGGCGCAGAGCGGGTTTGAACGGTACACGAAGAAGACACGGCGGGCTCGAGTTTCTGGAAGAGATGGAGCAGGTGGTGCCGTGGGCGGAGTTGTGTGCGCTGATCGAGCCGGTATATCCGAAGGCGGGGCAAGGGCGTCCACCGGTGGGAGTGGAGCGCATGCTGCGGATTTATTTTGTGCAGCAGTGGTTCAACTTATCGGACCCGGCAGTGGAAGAGGCGCTGTATGAATCGGTGTCGCTGCGTGGCTTTGTGGACATCGATCTGGGGCGGGAGCCTGCGCTGGATGAGACGACGGTGCGCAAGTTCCGGCACTTACTGGAGGAGCATCAGTTGGGAGCGCGCATCTTCGAGCGGGTGCAGGAGCACTTACAAGAGCGGGGGTTGCGCATCGGCACGGGAACGATTGTGGATGCGACGATCGTGGCAGTGCCCCGAGTTCGACGAAGAACCGCGAGCAGAAGCGTGATCCGGAGATGCACCAGACGCGCAAGGGGAAGCAGTGGTACTTCGGGATGAAGGCGCACGTGGGCGTGGATAGCAAGAGTAAGTTGATTCATGCGGTGGTGGCGACGCCGGCGAACGTGGCGGATTCGCGGGTGCTGCCGGATCTGCTGCACGGCGACGAGACGCGAGTGTGGGGCGATCAAGCGTATCGCGGACAGGGCCGCGTGCTGGAGGAGTGCGCGCCGCAGGCACAAGATTTCACCTGCCAACGCTACCGTTATAAGGATCGGGTGGATGAAGTGGAGCGCGCGAAGAATAGCACGAAGGCGAAGGTGCGCTCGAAAGTCGAGCATGTGTTTGCGGTGATGAAACTGCAGTTTGGGTTTGTGAAAGTGCGCTATCGGGGGATCGCGAAGAAAACGAACTGGCTGTTTGCGACGTGTGCGCTCGTGAATTTGTTCCTGGCGCGCAAGAAACTGCTGGGGATGACGGCGGCGTAGTGTGTCCCAAACCGCCGCACCGCTCCCATCGGGCGGATGCGGCGGGCCGTTGTATCTCTTGAGTGGCATAAAACCGCTGGACGCCCTTACTTCCAGCGCCGCGAGCGGTCGCAATCAAAACTTGTTCAGACGTTCCTTAGCTGCGCTCAAGATGACCACCCATATTTAGAATGCTATGGACTTCGAAATCTCTCCCGGCCAAGTCAAGTCGCTGCAGAAGCGCGGCGAAACTTTCACGCTGCTCGATGTTCGCGAGCCTTGGGAGTACGAAACCTCCCGCATCGAAGGCGCTAAGCACATTCCGATGGGCGACATTCCGACGCGCGCCCACCAGGAACTCGATCCCGATGAACACATCGTCGTCATGTGCCATCACGGCGTGCGCTCGTTGACGGTCACCAACTGGCTCCGCCAGCAGGGATTCGAGAAAGCTCAGTCCATGCGCGGCGGCATTGACGGATGGGCGCGGACGGTCGATCCGAAGGTGCCGTTGTATTGAAATAAGCTTCTAGCTACTAGCTCCTGGCTTCGGCAGACCAAACCTTTCAGCGTCAAGCAGCAAGCGGCGCTATTGGCCAGCGCCAACTGACGACCGTCTACCAATCACCGATTCTGATCACTGACTGCCACGTCCACATCGAACCCTTCGAAATGTTGAGGGCGATGCGCCTGGAATTGATGAAGAAGAAGCGCGCCAACTTTGAAGAAATCATCTCCTACTGCCGCTCGCCAAAGGCCTTTCTTGATTATCTCGATCGCTGTGGCGTCGATCGTGCTGTCCTCATCAATTATGTTGCGCCTGAGGTCATCGGGTTTACGGCCGAGGTCAACCAGTTCGTCGCCGACTACGTCAAGGAAGAGCCCAAGCGCCTGATCCCGTGCGGCAGCGTGCATCCGCGCCATACCAGCAACATCCTGGCCGACGTCGAGCACATCCTGCGGCTCGGCATTCGCATGATCAAAATTCATCCGCCCCACCAGTTGCTGTACCCGAACGATTACCTGAGCGGAGTTAAAGAACTGGAAATCATCTACCGCGCCGCCGAGGCCAATGGTATCCCGGTGATGTTCCACACAGGAACCTCGGTGTTTCCCGGCGCGCGCAACAAGTACGGCGACCCGATGTACGTGGACGACGTGGCCGTCGATTTCCCGAAGCTCAAGATCCTGCTGGCTCACGGCGGCCGGCCGCTCTGGATGGATACCGCCTTCTTCCTGATCCGCCGCCACCCGAACGTTTATCTCGACGTCAGCGGCATCCCGCCGAATAAACTGCTGAATCATTTCCCTCGGCTCGATGAAATCGCCCACAAGACGCTGTTTGGTTCGGACTGGCCCGGCCCCGGGGTTCCAGATATCAAACAGGTCCTCGATCAATTCGGGGCTCTGCCGATGAGCCCAGAGACAAGAAAGCAGATTCTTGAGAAGACTGCGGCCAGCTTTGGCCGGAATGAGGGTGCTGCCCACCACAGTTTTCCTACGGAGTCGAATCCTACGTCTCGAAACCGCGAGACGTGGGGTACCGTCTTATTTCTTTCCGTGAGGCGATGGAGCAAGAAGAGTGCTTCGACTCCGCTCAGCATGACAAAGGGAAGAGGCGGGCGGCGATAAACCGTCAAGGTTTGGCGGCCGTGTTCGCCGCTGCGTTCTTCCCGCCGGACGCGTGCCTGTCAGTTCATTCGCCAATGTCTCGGCGCCGTAGATCGTGCGCAGGGCTTCGATGATTCCGCGGGAGTCCACATGCACGGCCCGTTGCTGCTTATCGTCATAGAAGAAGTTGTTGGCCAGAGACTGGATATTTCCGTCGAAAATAATTCCCACCACCTCGCCGGCCTTATTCACCGTCGGGCTGCCGGAATTTCCGCCGATAATGTCGGCGGTCGAGACGCAATTGAAGGGCGTCTCCAGCTTCAGTTTCGACTTCGCCTTGAGCCAGCTCTCCGGCAATTGTACGGAGGCTTGCTGCCGTGCTCCGCGGCATGCTGGTAGGCGCCACCGAGCGTGGTGAAATAGGGAATCTTCTTTCCATTTTCCATGTATCCCTTCACCGCGCCGTAACTCAAACGTAGTGTGAAGGTCGCATCCGGAGGCTGATTGAAGCCGCTCTGGGCGAAGCGCGCCTTGGTGATGAGCGCGCCATCGCGGCGCTCCACCGCATCGACCTCGTCGTCGTTGCGCTTCCGGACTGCGCGCGCCACGGGTCCACGTTCCGCATCAGAACAATCAGCGGATCCGCGCTCGCTTCGATCGCCGCCTGCCCGCCTTCATAGAGCTGCTTGCGGACGGCAACATCCTCGAGCCTGGTGCCGTTGATCAGAGCTTTCGCAGCCTCTTCGGGCGATTTGCCGTTGAGCGCGACTTCACCGCGGGATCGTCGGCCCCCAGCGCTTCCTGCATTTGCGCAAACGAAGCCAAATTCGCGATCTCCAGGTTCTTGTAGACGGGAGCGGCGCTGAACAAGTGCTGTTCGAGCGAGGGCAGCGCTGAATCGCGATACTCGCGCAGGCGGTCGCCGTTGGGCTTCGATTTCTCCTCTGCGACGCGCACCAGATTGCGGGCAATGCGTCAGGTCCCAGTTGAACCCGCGCATACGCTCGACGTAGTAACCCACGCGTGCGCTCGACATAAGTAAGCTGGTTATAAATCTCGCGCTCCACCTTCACCGCGCTGGCGATTTCCTCCCATGGGTTGGGCGCGCCTGGATTCTTTTCCATGTACTGCTTTTCCTGCTCGCGCTCCGCCAGATTCTCTGGCTAACATCGGGCATAACCGCAGCCCTTCATACTCGCCGGTGATCGCCTTCTGCGAATTCTCCAGGCCGAAGATTTCCTCCTGCGCGATGCGCGCGTTTTCCGGAGACTCCGCGCTGAACTTCTTCAGCAGATCGATCCGCCGCTTGTAGCTGGCGAGCCGCGACGGATAATCCACATCTCTCAGGAACTGCACTTGGGCCACGGTCTTCAAGCGCTCGGTGTTTCCCGGATTGCCGGAGACGAAGATCAATTCGCCATCCTTCACGCCGTCTTTCGACCACTGCAGGTAGTGGTCAAGATGGACGGGCTTGTCGTTCTCATAGATGCGGAAGAAAGTGATGTCGAGGTCGTAGCGCGGGAAGGTAAAGTTATCGGGATCGCCGCCGAAAAACGCAGCTTCGAATTCCGGCGAGAACACCAGGCGCACATCGGTGTACTTTTTGTACTTGTAGAGGTTGTAAACCTCGCCCGAATAGAGCGTAACCACGTCGCAGCGCAGGCCGGTGGAGGTGGCGCAGTCCTTTTCGATCGCGCTCATGGCGGCGCGCTCTGCCTGGCCACCGTCGGCAATGGACATGCTCGCCGGGCCAGCAGCTTTTACTTTCGGGCTGACATCGTCGATGCCCACCAGCACGTTCAGTTCAAGGTCGGGACACTTGGCCTCTTCCGCTTGCGTTTTCGCGTAAAAGCCAGTCTTCATGTAGTCGGCGCCTTAGTTGCTGAGTTTCTGGATGCAGTCGGCGCCGACGTGATGGTTGGTAAATGTCAGGCCGTCCGCCGACACAAACGAACCTGAACCTCCATTATTGAAGCGCACCGACGAAAGCCGGACATGGTCCAGCCATTCCTGCGTGGGCAGAAAGCCGTATTGCTCCTTGACGCGGTCTTTGGGGAAATTGTTGTATAACCACATGCCCTCGTCGGCGAGCGCGAGAGGCGTCGCGAGGGCAAGCATGAGGCCGAAAATGAGCAGTTTTGTCTTCATGAACTTCTCCGTGAATTTCTGGGAATTCTGCTGAAGGCGACACGTCCTCCAGCGGGCAAAGGGCAGAGTTACAATTCTACGCTGTGCGCCCTTCCAGACCAAGCGCCTGGCCGGGCGCGGCGGCCCGGAAGCTCGATTCGACCGAACGTCGCCACAACATCAGTACAATAGAAGCAGTATGATGCGACGGGTCTATCTCGACAACAACGCGACTACTCCGGTGCTCCCCGAGGTGCTGGAGGCCATGCGGCCTTACTTTGGCGAGCACTTTGGGAACGCTTCGTCCATCCACCATCAGGGGCAGGAGACGCGGGCCGCGGTCGAGCGCGCGCGCGAATCCGTGGCCGCACTGCTCGGCTGCCGCGCCTCTGAGGTCGTATTCACCAGCGGCGGTACGGAAGCCGACAATCTTGCGATATTTGGTTTGGCGAGCGCGGGCGACCATGTCATCACCTCCACCATCGAACATCACGCCGTACTCAACGCCTGCAAGCATCTAGCCAAGTATCGTGACGAGTATCGTGACGAGTATCGTGATATGACAGGATGCGAAGTCACCTATCTTCCGGTCGATGGTCGCGGTCTGGTGGATCCGGCGGATGTGAAGCGCGCGCTCCGGCCGAATACGAAGTTGATCACCATTATGTTCGCCAACAACGAGACCGGCGTCGTCGAACCCGTCGCAGAAATTGGAAAGATTGCCGCCGAAGCCGACGTTTACTTCCACACCGATGCCGTGCAAGCAGCGAGCAAGGTCCCGATCGATGTCAACAAGATCGGGTGCGACCTGCTGACCATCTCTGGCCACAAGTTTCACGGGCCCCAGGGTGTGGGCGCCCTCTACGTCCGCAAAGGGACTCAGCTTGAGCCCATGCTCTATGGCGGGAACCACGAACGCTCGCGCCGCGCCGGGACGGAGAACGTTCCAGGCATTGTAGGTTTAGGCAAGGCAGCCGAGTTAGCGAGCGCTGGCTTCGAACGTGGCAATGACCGCGGCGACGGCCGCGCCGATCAAAAGATGGCCGCTGCGCGAGACCGTCTGGAAAGGGAACTGCTCACAATCGAAGCCACAGGCTTAAACGGCGAAGGCGCGCCGCGCGTCCCGAATACGACTAACATTTATTTCGATGGCATCGAAGGCGAAGCGCTGGTCATTGCGCTCGACTTGAAAGGGTTGGCAGTCTCGACCGGCGCCGCGTGTTCTTCCGGAGCAATCGAACCGTCGCACGTGCTGACTGCAATGGGCCTGCGCCCCGACCGCGCGAAGGCGAGCATTCGCTTCAGTCTGGGCAAACAGAATACGCGCGAGGATGTTGACTTCGCTCTGGGGTTGATTCCGGAGACGGTCGCGCGTCTCAGGAATCTATCGCCGGTATATCACCGGGTCCGAGTATGACCATTCTGCTGCTGCGAAGGGACAATCCGTGAGCCTCCGAGTGAATGCGCTGCTCGCTTGTGGGATTATTCTCTTTGTGGGGTTAGCACTTTTTTCTGGACAGCGGCAAACCTGACTCACCTGAACTGTTGTAGTCAGGAGTGGGTTACCACTGCGCCAGACACGGCCACTCGCGACGAGCGCGCTCAGGTGCGCGCTACACACGTCACGGAGGTCGCTAGGATGAGGAGACAATCGCGAGTGTACTCATTCTTCTGTCTAGTCGGGGCGGCAAGTTCGGCGACACTTTACAAACTAAGAAATAGGGCAAACGATTCGAAAAGCAAAAGGTCGCTGAGAGCTGAGAGCTGAATGCTGCATTCCGAAACCATCGCCGTCGCCATGTCGGGAGGAGTCGACTCCTCAACCGTTGCGGCCATGCTGCGCGCCGAAGGGCACAACGTCATTGGCCTGACCATGCAACTCTGGAATCAGCGCCGTCTTGCCGGACACGAAGGCATGCCCGAATCCGTGCAGGGCCGCTGCTGTTCGATCGACGACGTGTACGATGCTCGCCGCGTGGCCGAGACCCTCGGCATTCCCTATTACGTGGTCAATCACGAAGAGCGCTTTGAGCGCGATGTGGTGCGGCCGTTTGTCGAGGAGTATCTTGCCGGACGCACGCCGATCCCTTGCAGTCTCTGCAACAATCACTTGAAGTTTGACCAGCTTCTCATTGTGGCACGGCAGATTGGCGCCGATCAGATTGCCACCGGCCATTATGCCCAGGTCGCGTTTGATGAGCGAAGTCGACCGCTGGCTGCTGAAGCGCCCAGCCGACAAATCCAAAGACCAGACTTACTTCCTCTTCGGCCTCACGCAGGAGCAATTGAGCCGCACCCTGTTCCCGCTCGGCGGCATGACCAAGCCGGAGGTGCGCGAACTCGCCCGCAAGCACAATCTGGTGATCGCCGAAAAGCCCGACTCGCAGGAAATCTGCTTCGTCCCCGGCGGCGACTACAAGCGCTTTCTCGAAGCCTATCTCGCCGAGCAGGGAGAGCAGCCGGCTCGCACTTCCAGCAAGACGTTGGCGGCGAGATGGTCACGACCGACGGCAAGGTGATCGGCGAGCACGCCGGCGTGCACAACTTCACCGTCGGACAGCGCAAGGGACTCGGCGTAGCCACCGGCTCGCCGCTGTACGTGATTCAAATCAAGAACGACACGCGGCAAGTGGTGGTCGGCAAGGACGAGCAGCTTTACTCGCGCACTCTCCGCGCCCGCCGCGTGAACCTGATTTCGACGGCCGAGCTGCGCCAGCCCATGCGGGTTGCAGTGAAGATCCGCCACAAGCATCAACCCGCGCCAGCCATCATCGAACCTGCCAGGGAATCCGCCGGGCCGGACGAAGTCCGAGTCACCTTTGACGAGCCGCAACGCGCCATCACCCCCGGCCAGGCCGCGGTCTTCTACGACGGCGACATCGTCGTCGGCGGTGGTTGGATCGAAAACTCCACGCAGTAAGCACTTGCTGGTGGAGAGCCGGGCGTCCCCGCCCGGACGGGAGAGGCGCCCGTTCCTCCACCGAATGGTCCCTGTGCCTGATTACGTCGGATTGCTTTTCCACAAATTCATAGCACCTTCGTGGGCTAGCCCTGCCGATAGAGCAGAGTTAGGGTTAATTCACCACGGGACCTTCGCAGTCTCCCCCGTTAAGGGTCCGTCGCGGGGAGCGATTCTATGAAAATCTGGCATCTGTGTTATGCAGCATTGGGGATTGCGGTGGCGCGCTGGATTTTTAGGCGTCAACCAATGCAGGTAACCGATCCGGTCGCCCGTCTTCGTACCTCTGGCCTGCTGTAAGGAACGATGTGGTGAAAGGGGCATGGACGCGTCCCGTTGCGCGTCGCTTCGATTTGAGCGTGTCCATGCCCCATTCCTCATCCCCATCCCCGGAAGTGCTAGCACTACCGTGTCCCTTCGGTATCTTCTTTTCTGTTCCATCTCGCCTAAACTCTCCTTAGGTGGACGCGCTGAGCGCGCATGCGCCTTTCCGCGACCGAAATCATGCGATCCAGACTCCCCAGCTTGCGACGCGTTACGCTCTGCCTGCTGGTCTTTGTGCCACTGTTGGCGGCGCTGTTCCCGTTGGCCGCGTCGGCGCAAGACGATGCTCCCTCGCTCGGTGACCTCGCGCGCAACCTGCGCAAGAACAAATCGCAGCAGCAGCCTCAACAGCACCGCCTGATGCCGCGCGCACGGTGATCGATAACGACAATCTGGCCCAGGTCATGGAGGACGCCAAGAAAGCACAGGCCGGTCAAACAAGACAAGACCGTGTTTTCCATCGACCCTTCCAGCAATGCGCTGAAAATATCGTCACCCGATGTAACCTGCAGCCTGTCATTCAACGCCCGGGCCAGTTCGCTGCTGGTCAAACCGGTTCTGATCGAAGACTTGCCGCTCACCGAATTGCTCAAGCTCGACGGCCCTGGTTCGATTCAGGATGAAAACTCTGCAACTCGAAGTTTTCAACGGAACCGATTGGGATATTCGCGAAATCACCATCGGCCTGACGCTCGAACGCAAGCCGGGAGACAGACGCCGAACTGGCCGCGCGTGCGCGGGTGATTCCCGCCGCCCAAAACAACGCGCCCGTCGCCGTCGAGCGCCGTTCCGACGTAACCCTTCTCTACCACCTCAAGGCCGCGGCCAAGCCCTTCAGCACAACCACGTTTCACGAAAATATCGGGATCACCCCCGGCCCCGATGAAGATTGGCGATGGTCGATCGTAGAAGCCAAGGGAATCCGCCCTTCGCAAAAGTAGTCGCCGCCTATTTCACTGCAAGATCCAGGCCTAACTCCGCAGCGATAAAAGCGTGAACCACGGAGGGCACAGGGGTTCACAGAGCGAGGTCGCTTCGCCTGTATTCCCCTGTGTCCTCTGTGGTCAAGATTTTCCGCCGCGTGTCAGGACGCCTTGATATCAATCGCCGGCAGGAAGCGCGGCTTCTGTCGCGCCTTGGTCAATTGCTCGAACGAATAGGCGATCTTGAGCAGGGTGGCTTCGCTCCAGGCGCGTCCGAAGAAGGAGATGCCGACCGGCAGTCCCCAGAGATATCCTGCCGTAACGTTGATATTGGGATAGCCGGCGACGGCAGCGGCGCTCGAACTGCCTCCGGCGACGTGATCGCCATTGATCAAGTCGGTAATCCAGGCGGGGCCCGCGGTAGGGGCGACCAGCGCGTCGAGTTTGAACTTGTCCATGACCAAGTCGATGCCCTCGGCACGGGTGAGCTGGTGATTCAGGGCGAGCGCATCGAGATATTCTTTTGAACTGAGCGGGCCTTTCTGCTCCGACTTAAGAAAAATGTCCTGTCCAAAGTAGGGCATTTCCCGGCCGCGATTGAGCTCGTTGAACTCAATCACATCTTTCAAACTCTTAACCGAAGAACCGCGACGAGCAAGATACGCCGCCAGGTCCGCCTTAAGTTCGTAGTAAAAGACGGTGAGCTCGCTCTCGTCGAACTTGCCAATCGTGGGAATATCGGCAGGATCGACAATCTCAGCGCCCGCCCGCTTCATCTCGCCGAGGAGCGAGTCCATGAGTTGGTCGACCGCATCGTTGAAGCCGAAATACTTGCGCACCACTCCCAGGCGCGCGCCTTTGAGGCCCGCGGGATCGAGGAATCTGGTGTAATCCGGAGACAGCTTGCCCCGGCTGTCAGCGGTCGCGGCATCTTGTGGATCCGCTCCCGCCATGGCGCCGAGAAGAATTGCGACATCGCGCACCGTGCGCGCCATCGGACCCGCCGTGTCCTGACTGTGCGAGATCGGAATGATCCCGCTGCGGCTGACCAGCCCAACCGTAGGTTTAAGCCCAGCCAGACCGTTGGCAGAAGACGGACAGACGACCGACCCATCCGTCTCCGTGCCCACACCGGCAACGCAGAGATTCGCGGAGACAGCAGCGCCAGTTCCGGAACTCGATCCACAGGGATTGCGGTCGAGAGCATAAGGGTTGCGCGTAAGTCCGCCGCGGCCGCTCCACCCGCTGGTGGAATGACTGCAGCGGATGTTGGCCCACTCACTGAGATTAGTCTTGCCCAGGATCACGGCGCCGGCATTGCGCAACTGCGCGGCGACGAAAGCGTCGTTCGCAGGGCGCCCTCCGAGCAGCGCCAGCGAACCCGCCGTCGTATTCATGCGGTCCCCGGTATCGATATTGTCCTTGATCAGGATCGGAATGCCATGTAGCGGCCCGCGCGGCCCCTTCGCCTTGCGCTCTTGGTCGAGCGCGTCGGCGATCTCAAGAGCCTCAGGGTTGAGCTCGATAACGGAGTTGACCATGGGGCCGGCTTTGTCGATCTCCTGAATGCGCGCCAGGTATTTCTCGGCCAAAGAGCGGGAGGAATACTGACCGGACAGGAAGGCCTTCTGCAGATCGTCAATCGTGATCTCGTCAAGCTCGAAGTCCTTCTTGAAATTGGCATCAATGACGGCGGTCGCAGGCGGAGACACGGGATCGACCACGCGAGCCGCGCCCAGCGCCGGGTAAGCAGCCGTGGCAAGAGTCGCCGTCACGCCGGCTCGGAGGAAGTTGCGGCGCGAGTTGTACTTCGGGGGAAGGGAATCGGTGGACATCAAGCCTCCTGCGACGTGAGATGAGTTTGAACGCAAGTCCCGAGCGGGAATGTTACGAAGAGTGCGGGAGAAAGGCAAACGCAGGGACAGTGACCGTTGTCTTAGATACGAGCGCAATGGTAGTCTAACGAAGTTGAGCGGGAGTAGTTCAGCGGTAGAACGCCAGCTTCCCAAGCTGGATGTCACGGGTTCGATCCCCGTCTCCCGCTCCATAAAATACAATAACTTCCCGCCGGGGGGTGTAAGGATCAGATCGCCTAACACCGAATTTTCACCATGCTGAACAACCGGTGTCTCAATCAACCAGTGACATACTCGAGACTACAGAAAGTACCTCGGTTTTTCAGTGCACTACAGCGAATTCAGGAAATTCACGAGATCGGTCACATCTTGTGCGCTGAGACCGATGTTAAACCGGACATTATAGAAGTTGACCAGAGCAGTCAAAGTGGCTGCGTTGCCGCCGTGGAAATAGGGGGCACGTGCCGCCACTCCACGAAGAATCGGTCTCTTCATCTTACCCAAATCGTTACATTTGCCAGTGATGATCCCAAGACCTGGATCGGTGGTTTGAAAGACGTCGTACGTGTTGGTCGGGTCGGGATTGCTAAAGTACGTAATTGAGCCCTTCGGGCAATAGAAGGTGAACAGCGGCAGGTCTTGCGAGGGCGGCAAAGCCGTACCGCAAGGTGCTACTGGTGCGGGATTCGCGGGATTTGCCGTCAAAAAGGTGGCATGCTGGCAGGAATTGTCTCCAATCCCCGTGCGCATTCCTTCCATGCCAGCGTCGTCCCCCACATTCACCACGTTGTGGCAATTAGAGCAAGTTCCAGTAAGCTTGCCGCCGGTTGCCGCAGGGCCTCGGCCGGCGCCTGGTATATCGCTGAATCCGGGGATGCCGGCGATGACGAACTGGCGGGTATTGAAGATGTTCTGTCCACGTTGAATCGACTCGCGCACACTAGCCACACTGCCTGTGCCGTTAAAGGTGTTATACAGAGTGAACTCCGATCCGTGGCTGAGGACCAGGTTGGGCGTGGGTGGATTGGGCTGCTGTTCCACAAGACTTGCCGTCGGTGACAGAAAACCAAACAGATTTACTGGGCCGCCTGTTGCCCCGCTGCCGTCGCTGCCCGTGAGGTCTCCCGCGCTAGAAGAGCTCTGCGCGGCGAAAATGTTGGACTGAAACGCTACGGCCTGGCAGACCGGCGATCCTGCGTTGCTTGGATTCATGGGGGGACAGTTTTCAGGGGCATTCAATGCCGCCAGGCAGGCGGTGGGAATTGGATTGGGAGAATTAAAATTCACGCCCACACAGGCTTGCAGGTATTGGGTTTGCGAGCGTTCCTTCTAGCTGATTCGTTTGCAGCGGAGTGGCCTGGGCATGAAAGCCGTTGGCATCAATGAACTGCGTCTCTAGGCTGGGCTCGCGGGCGTCCCACATGATCGCGAATCCTCCCATGGTCGCCGAGTCAGTGGGTGCAATATTGACGTTGTTCTGGGCGGGTGATGCCCCTAAGCAGAAGCCCCCAGATCTACAGGGGAAAAAGCTACGATCGGGGCTAATCCCTAGTGGCCCCATAGGATCCAAGAAGCCGAGATTGGCGGCCGGCAACACCCGTCGGTAAACGGATACTTGGTTCGCCGGCAAGCCGTATTTTGCGTCGTTCTCACACCCAAGCGGATCGTAGGAAACGGTGAGTTTCGCCCACTGCTGGGTCCCCTTGGCGGGCAAGGTCACGCCGATTCGGAAGTTTGCTTTTGTGAGCACTTGTGCGTGTGAGAGGGCGAACGCCATCGGATTAGTCGACGTGGCGCGAGGATCGCTAGGGCATCCCGCAGAATCGATGGCCTGAAATAGGGGAGTGTTCCCATGAGTAAGATTGTATGTGGCCACTACCGACGGCGGAGTGAGAGCCCAGCCATCTTGTGGTTGGTGACAAGTCAAGCAGGTGCGGCCGTTTGACCCTAGGGGCAAAAAGAAGCCGTTATTGCTGGTCGTGGTCGCTCCGTTGGGTTGATAGCTGGTAATTGTGCCCGTCGCGTTTTGGAAGGACAGGGGAGTGGGAATGCTGGCTGGGGTTGTGCCAGAGAGAAGTTGAAGCAGGAAGTTCGTCGTGCCAGAGCCCTGAGCGTGAGCGAATTCCGGGCGGCTAATCCTGAAAGCGATTAGAGACAGACAAACAACTGACAACAGAGCGACGGCAACTCTACTTTTTTTGGTCATGTTCGTCTACCTCAATTTCTAATGGCGTTGACTAAATTGTCCCCCTGAAGGGCTGATCAAAAGTCGTAATCTTCCGCCGTGCAGGTGATTGTGCCCGAGCCCGAGCCGAGCGTCTGGGCGTAACCGCACAGGTTTAACAACGATTCCCATTCGTTAAACGAGAGATTCGAGTCAGCGAGTGGGGCTTCGGTAACGAAGAACGGCCCCTTCTCCACGGCCTTCACAGCCTTCCCTGGGCCGGGAGCAGGAAACGTGGTGGTCGTTGCCTCGATGTGGGTCGCCCATCCGTGCAGCCCTGGCTGCTGATAGAACTCGAACACCGTGATAACACCACGAGACGGGATCTTTCCCGTCAAGGTGTTATTCGTGAGTTCGGTTTTCACGTCTTCCGACAGAAGGCCGTCTGGACTAATCTGGCAATAACCGCACGCCTGCAGTTCCTGGCTGTCGTCGAACACAGAAAAGAACGGATACAAGGTATAGTTGTCGTCACCGTCATTGCTGATGCGCACGGTGGCATCCGGCGCTCCGGATACGTTATTGGAAAAATAGGTGACAAAGTAATAGCTTGCGTCACCCTGCGCCAAGGCACTTCCTGAGAAGATAAAAGCAGTGGCCACAACCACACAAAGAAACCATCCCGCCCTCTTCATGGGTAATCCTCCTGGTCGCCAAAGCCGCACGGACGGGGGAGGATCGGCTAATTGGTGCTGGGTCACACTCTGGCGTCTTCAGCGGTTTTTTGCAAGTCCCCGCATGGCGTAGCCAAAACCAGTAAGTTACCGAAACTACTGCTTATGGATAGTTAGTAACCCGGCACATACGGGTGTTTGGGCGTAGGGTGAACCTTCCATGCTTGCTGCGGCTTTTCTTTTGCCATTGGAAGTGAAAAAAACGGCCGGAAAACCCCCAGCCGTTTCCAACAGGAGTAACGTGCGCTGGGGGACCGTCAACTTGAGCGCTTTGCGCTACTATCAACCTTTGCTGCGTCTCGTACAAGTACCTACGTGGCTTAAGGCTTGGAAACTACTGCCTATGGATGGTTACCAACGGCACATACGGCAGAGCAGCTTTGCGGGAGGGTACGCGGCATAGGTATCGAGGCGTAATCGATAACTACTTGAGTCTATATTCGGCAATCTGTGCTTTGGATGCACGTCGGAGACACAGCCACAGAGACCACCAGCACCATGATGAGCAACACCGTTTTGATCTTCGGCGGTATTTCAAAAGAGTTGTTAGCGACAAATTGTTTGCGACATTATCCTGCAAGAGCAGAATTGACTCCTACAAATTTTTAGAATTGCTGGTCAGGTGTTTGCGCCGTCGGGTGATCCTTCCATGCTTTCCTTTTGCCATTGGAAGTGAAAAAAAACGGCCGGGAAAAAACTCCCAGCCGTTTTAACAGGAGAAACCGAAGCTACTTTCAGCCCGGCCTTACCGCCCCTTAAATCAGAAGACTAGAAGTCGTAGTCTTCCACCGTGCAGGGGCAGAGTCCGTAGCCGCTGCCAATGGTTAGCCCATAGGAACACAGGGTCCCCAGGTTGGACTGTTCAGTCCAAGAGAGGTTCGAATCGGCCAACGCGGTTTCGGTAACGAAAAACGGCCCCTTCTCCACGGCGTTCTTAGCGGTCCCGGCAGCGGTAAATGTGGTCGTCGTTGCCTGGATGTGCGTCATCCATCCCCGCAGTCCGGTAGACGGCCAGGGCGCGGTCGGATCCCAAGTGCCTGACGAAATGACCTTGATTACGCCACGGGCGTTTTCCCCTCTGCCGGTGAATTCGTTGGCCGTGAGCTCTTTATTCACGGATTCCGAAAGCAGACCGTCTGAGGTGATTTGACAGGCGCAGCATGATCTTAACTCCTGGCTGTCATCGAACACGTAGATCGCCGCCCACAGGGTTCCGTTTTCCACTCCCTCTGGAGCCATAGTTGCCTCGGCGCCATCGTTGACGATGCGCAAAGTTCCATCCGGAGCACCGGTGGTATTTGCATTGGAAAAGTAGGTGACGAAATAGACGCTGCTGTCACCAACGTTTTGAGCGAAAGCATTTCCCCCCAGCATCAGGGTGATTGCCAGTATCGGAAGTAGCAACAATCCTAGCTTTTTCATTGTTTGGAGCCTCCTCGTTTTTGTGTGGCGCTCGGTGCCGGGGGAGGAGGGTCAGCTATCGGCGCTGACGGAACTCTCAACCTTTTGTGAGTTCTTTACAAGTCCCCGCATGGCTTAGCCAAAACCACTAAGTTACGGAAACTACTGCTTATGGATAGTTCCAATCTAACCCGGCACATAAGGCAGAGTAACTTTGCCGGAGAACCCGCTCGGTTGTTAGAAACACCTGATAAACGCGAGGCACGAAGGTGGTGTGGAGGGAATAGACGGTCGCCGATCTGGTGGCTTGCTTAGTGGCCTTCCTGTTGCTGGATGACCCGCTTTCATCATAGGAGCCACGCTGGCAGGCATTCGCGCGTCAGATGGGGTTCTTACCTCGACGAGAGCGCAAGAACTGCGAACGATTGACTTAGGCGAAAAAGGACTCTGTCCTTCACAGGCGATGGATCGCGAAGTAGGTTTCGATCGCAGAGAAGAACAAAACAAGAGGAACAAAACACGCATACCAAAGAGCGGGATAACTTCTATGCGGCAGGGAGCACTTACTTGCCAGAGGCGGTGCTCGCGGCCTGCGACATGGCCCTCAACTGGATCAGGCCGACTCCCAATCCTCCGACAGCGCCAGCGAGCAGCCCCAGCAGCACCAGGGCGGGCAGGCTCTCGAGAAGTGCATTTTTCTTCTTCGCTACATTCGCCATTCTGTATTCTCCAGTCGGAATTTGCCGCTGTAGTCATTTTAGCATTCGCGCTGCCATTCCCGGACTCAGGAAAGGACCGCAAGAGGTTGCGGCAGCAAGAGATACCGGGTGAGGGCCCGCTCGTAAGGTCGATTGTGCAGAGTTTTTCACTTAAAGGGAAGCTGTCCCAGCCGTGGAACCGCGAGTGCTTACCGGACTTTAAGCGAAGGATTTTCGTAAGAAAGGCCGCCGCCCCGACGAAAGCCCCCTGGCCCACTATGATTGCCGCCCTATGATACAAAAGATCATTCGAGGTGCATTCATGACAGAACCAACTTACGAAGAATTAAAAGCTCGCCTTGCCGATCTGGAAAAGCAAGTGGAAACGAAAAAGAGAAGCGGCGCCATAGAGTTCCGCGTGAGCGAGAAGGGCGGCGTCAGCGTCTACGGACTTGGCCGCTTTCCGGTGACGCTCTACTACGAACAGTGGACGAAGCTGCTCGACGCTGTTCCCGATCTTAAGGCTTTCATTGAAGAAAATAAGAGCAAGCTGAAACTGAAACAGGGCTAGATCGGTGCGGGTAAAGATCGCTGTCCGTCGAAGACATCCTGCGCTGCAGGCCACTGCCTCCCGTCAGATCGACGGAAGCGCGGAAGCCTTGTTCCAGAGATTATGGCTACTTGGTTTTCGGCGCGGCCTCTGTTTTTTGTTTCTGCTGCTTCTGGGCGTCTTCGGTCCACGGTGGAACTACTCCGATAAAACGCGCATAGGCGATCGACTGGCCGAGGTGTTCGGCAGCATGTCGGGTAATAAATAGCAGTATGCCGCGTTCGGTGTTCTTGCCGCCGAACCAGTCCAGACTCTTGTCGAGGTCGGCGTCGGGCATTGCCATAATCGCTTTGCGGGCATGGGCAAACGAGTCCTTAAGCGTGGCGATCACCTTGGCCTTTTCCGTGGTGGATTTCTCGAACCCTTTCACCTCGAAGCCGGTCGGCGGCGGTGTCCCAACCAGCTTATAGAGGTTGTAGTTGGCCGCCGCTACATGCAGAAATACTTCAGCGAACGAGCGCACATCGGGCGACGGACGCCAGGTGTATTTGTCCGCAGGCACAGCTTCCGCCAGGCGCGCGAACTTGTCCTCCTGAATCATCACCTCAGCCAGAACTTCTGATCGATACCCCGTAACCCCAGGTGTGCCGTCTTTATAGGGATTCACTTGGGCGTTGAGATCGGTTACTGGACGGACGAGCGCCAGCAGACATAAGACCCAGAAAATGCCTTTCATAAGTCCTCTTTATCCCTCTTTCAGTTTTTCGCGTGCGAAGTCAGTCTTTGGTGCAGACCAGGTTCGAAGAGTGGTGCGCCCGGAGAGAATCGAACTCCCAACCTCTTGGTTCGTAGCCAAGCACTCTATCCAATTGAGCTACGGGCGCATTGTGGCGAAATTACGTCTCTAAATTATAACGGAAACAGAATCGCTTCGCCCAACCGATCGCTCTCTCCATTATGCTCCGCCCTTCAGTTCTTCGACCACGGAGGCACCACGCCCGTCATGCGCGCATAAGCGATCAATTGCCCCATGTGCTCGTTGGCATGAACGATGATCCGGAGATACATCCCATCCACCGTTGCATCTCTGTCCAAGATGTGGACTTTACGTTCAAGGTCGCTGGGTTTTGCAGCCAAATGCGCGTCTCTGACCGCGTCCAGCGAGCGTTTCAGCCAGCCGATCACTTCGGCCTTGGACGTAACCGTTTTTGCCGCATCTTCCTTGAGGTCCGCAGGCATCTTGGGACCGGTGACGCTCAACAGATAGAAATTGGCCATCACGATGTGCATGTACACTTCGCTGGTGGAACGGACCCCTGCCGCAGGGCGCCATGCGAATTTTTCCGCTGGCGTCGCCTCCGCCAGTGCGATCAACTGTTGCGAAACATGCTTCCACTCGCCGTCGTATCCCTGCCAGAGCCCCTCCGGATAGGTCTCGGCGAACAACACCGGCCCACTACTCAGCAAAAACCACAGCAACAATGCCTTCGCGGTGCGAGTTTTCACGATGCAACCTCCTCTGGGTTAAATGGACCTAGGATTTTAATGACTCCAATTCAACGTCCCAGAAATCTGCCCAGCAAAACTGGGACGCTTTGCCCCAACCGGTGGTCGTCTGACGGCTGGTCGGCGTAGAGCCGAGTTCGCAGCGATCTATTGTCGATATTTGTAATTTTGAGTAAAAGTTTCCCCCCACGCGCAAAACCTACCCGCCCCGGCGTTCTATATATGCATGTTGACAAGATGTTAGAAATGGCATCCGACATGCTCCTCCTGTGGCAGACGAAGTGGCGCGCAACGGGGCATTTGGGAAAATACTTCGGCCAGAGGTCTTTCCGAATGCCCCATTGCAACTCATTTGTCGCTTCGTTGTGGATAAAGGTGCATTCCGCCCGGTTCGCCGGCTTCCCTCCATGGGATCCTCCCCTAATACCGGGAAGCGGGCGGAGTGCAGTTTTGCTCCTTCGCACCTCCCGCCAGAAGCTCTCAGGCGAGAACCAGCGGCTCCTGCACGTCGATGCCGGCCTCACGCAGCAACTTAGCTACCGCGTCGCCCTTCAATCGCGAGGCGTCGAACAGCACGCGTACCGTCCGTTCTTTCTCGTTGAACTGGATGCGCTGTATCCCGTAGACCTCGCGCACACTGTCAATGGCCCGCAACTCAGCTTCTCCAGGCGGAGTCTGGTAGCGAAACGTGACTTCCAGGTACGTCATTTCATTTCTCCCAAGGAATAAGGTTCGAGGATTACTCTGGTGAATCTAATATGAGTATCTAATAAGCGCCGGATTCCGCCAAGCGCGATCTGAAGGGCTCGTGTAGGGACGGCCGCCTCGGCCGTCCAAGCCGAGCGCAACTCGGCGGTCGTTAGCAGTCACGGCACTCTGGATTCTCTTTGGACTTCTGACAGCTAGACTATGGACCACCTCGACCCCGTCGACATCCCGAACGCCGCACCGTCCTCCGCCAAAACGCAAGCGAAAGACCCCGTCTGCGGGATGGATGTGAATCCGGCAACGGCTCGATTCAAAACTGTCGCACCACGGCAAAGAGTATTTCTTCTGCTGCGCCGGTTGCCAAGCGAAATTCCAGGCAAATCCCGAAAAGATTCTGTCAACGCCGCCCAAGCCGATGACGATGGGATCGGGGCTGGTGTCCATCGGCGGTCCTGCTGCTGCTGCCAAGACTGGCCTGCCCAACACGAGCACGCCGGGGACCTTCGAGGACGCCCGTCGCTCCACGGCCACGGCTCCTGTTGCTCTGTCGCCAACGGCGTCCGCAAAAGACACGCGAGTCTACGTTTGTCCGATGTGCCCCGAGGTGCGGCAGATCGGCCCGGGACCCTGTCCCAAGTGTGGAATGGCGCTCGATCCCGAGTCGCCAGCTCTCCCCGCAACCAAGACCGAATACACCTGCCCCATGCATCCGGAAGTCGTGCGAGCCGAGCCCGGGAGCTGTCCGATCTGCGGCATGGCTCTTGAGCCGCGCACGGTGACCGTCGAAGAAGCGAATCCCGAGCTGCGCGACATGACACGCAGGTTTTGGATCAGCCTGGTACTGACCGTGCCACTAATCGCGATTGCTATGGGCAGCATGTTGTGGCCGCACGCGTTCATGGGCGAAATCGGCATCGAGCGAGGCGGCCGGCTAGTACTAACTCCGTGGAGCTCGATCCTGCCCTGGCTGGAGTTCATTCTGGCAACCCCCGTCGTGCTGTGGGGCGGCTGGCCGTTCTTCGAGCGCGGATGGGCGTCGCTCGTAAACCGCAGCACCAACATGTTCACGTTGATAGCCATGGGCACGGGCGTCGCGTACCTCTTCAGCGTGGTCGCAACCCTGTTCCCGCAGATCTTTCCCGCGTCCTTCCGCAGCATGGGCGACCGCCCCGATGTTTACTTTGAAGCGGCAGCGGCGATCGTCACCCTCGTGTTGCTGGGTCAGGTGCTGGAACTGCGCGCCCGCAGCCAGACCTCAAGCGCGATCCGAGCGCTGCTCGATCTAAGCCCGAAGATGGCGCGCCTACTGAGTAAGAATGGTAGCGAAAACGGCAGCGACGACGGCAGAAATGACGAGCGCGATATTCCGCTCGACCAGGTGAAGCCGGGAGATCGCCTGCGTGTACGTCCAGGAGAAAAAATTCCCGTCGACGGCGTTGTTCTCGAGGGCTCGAGTGCAGTGGATGAGTCCATGATCACGGGCGAATCCGTTCCCGTGGAGAAGACAGTGGCCTCGCGCGTGATCGGCGCGACCGTGAACGGCAACGGATCTCTCGTGATGCGAGCCGAGCGCGTGGGCAGCGAAACCATGCTGGCGCAGATCGTTCAGATGGTCAGCCAGGCGCAGCGCACGCGCGCCCCCATCCAGCGGCTGGCCGATAAAGTAGCCGGCTGGTTTGTTCCGGCGGTGATTGCGATTGCGGTGGTGACCTTCATCGTATGGGTAACCTTCGGACCGGAGCCGCGTTTCGCGCATGCCATCGTAAACGCCGTGGCCGTGCTGATTATCGCGTGTCCGTGCGCTCTGGGCCTGGCAACGCCAATGGCGATCATGGTCGGCACCGGACGCGGCGCCCACGCAGGCGTGCTCATCAAGAATGCCGAGGCGCTGGAGACCCTCGAAAAGGTAGACACAATCGTCTTCGATAAGACCGGCACGCTGACGGAAGGCAAGCCGAAAGTCAAAGCATACAGCGATGCCGAGGCCGTTCGCCTCGCAGCCAGCGTGGAGCGCGCCAGCGAGCATCCGTTGGCGGCGGCCATCGTGGAGTTTGCAAGCCAGCAGAATCTCAGACTCTCCGATGTCTCCAGGTTTGAGTCTGTGTCGGGCAAGGGCATCAAAGGCTTCGTCGAGGGCAAGAGAGTCGCGGCAGGGAATTGGGCGCTTATGGCGGACCTCGGTGTTTTCGGCTCCGGCCGCAAGAACGCGGTTCTGGCGCTGACGACGCCCGGTGCGGCCCAGGTCTATGTTGCCGTCGACGGTCAATACGCCGGGCACATTGCAATCGCAGATCCGCTCAAGGCAAGCGCGGTCGATGCATTACGCGACCTAAAGGCCCAGGGAGTCCGCATCGTCATGCTTACCGGCGACAACGCCCAAACGGCGAAGGAGATCGCCAGCCAATTGGGCATTGATGATTTTCGCGCCGAAGTCCTACCCGCGCAAAAAGCCGAGATCGTCAGGAGTCTCCAGCAGGAAGGCCGCATAGTGGCCATGGCGGGCGACGGCATCAACGACGCGCCCGCGCTAGCGCAAGCGCAAGTAGGAATCGCCATGGGAACGGGCACCGACATCGCCATGGAAAGTGGCGGTATCACCCTTCTTAAAGGAGACCTTGAAGGAATTCTGCGGGCCCGCAAACTGAGCCAAGCAACCATGCGCAACATCCGACAGAACCTGTTCTTCGCGTTTCTCTACAACTCGATAGGAGTGCCGATTGCAGCAGGCGTGCTCTATCCCCTATTCGGACTGCTGCTAAGCCCGATTCTAGCCGCCGCAGCGATGAGCTTTAGCTCAGTGTCGGTGATTACGAACTCCCTGCGCTTGCGGAAGGTGAGGTTGTAGCTCGTAGCTCTCAGGAGAGTTGGCACGGCGATCTTAAGCAGTATCCAAAGTGCGGGCCATTTTTGCAAGGTTCTTCCTGAGAGCTGACAGCTTTTCTTCACAGCTTGCTCAGATAATCCGTGACTTCCGGGCTGGTCCAATCCACGGGTCCAATAAATTTGCGCCGGATGACTCCGTTGCGGTCGATAACGTAGGTTTCCGGCCAGCCAAACGTGCCGTAGAGCCTAGCCGCCTTCTGCGCCTCATCCCGCACAGTGATCATGTTGACGCTGTAGTCCTTGAGAAACTTGTGGTACGCCGCGTCATCCGCGTCAATACTGACGGCGAGCACCACCACACCCTTATCTTTAAAACGCGCCGTCATCTGAACCAGCGACGGCATCTCTTCGACACATGGCGGACACCACGTCGCCCAGAAATTCAGCACCACCACCTGCCCGCGAAACTGGCTGAGCGTGACTTTGTGGTCGGAATCCTGCAAAGTGAAGTCCGGGGCATTCGATCCGATGCGCGCAGGATGGTTCCCGCTGTAACATCCAATCAGGGTAGCCAGCAATCTAATAATTATTAGGGCGGCTATAAGCGTAGGAAGAAGCGTTCGTCTCACACCGCTATAATAACGAAAAACTGGATAGTTCATTTGGATAGTTAATTTTGGATAGTTCACTTCCAACTCCGCTGCCCAAGTTGCCGACCCCGGAGGTTTCGATCCCCCAGGTTTCGATCCCCCAGGTTTCGAGCCCCGAGGTCTCGATAATCGTTCCAGCCCGGAACGAGGAGGCCAGCCTCGGCGCTTGTCTGGAGTCGCTGACCGCCCAAACCGGCGTCACTTTAGAGATCATCGTGGTCGACGACGCCTCCACCGACCGCACCCGCGAGATCGCGCAAGGTTTTGCCGGAGTGCGGGTGCTTTCCCCGCGGCCTCGGCACGAGGACGGAGCAGGGAAGACGTGGACGGGGAAGAACAATGCAGTAATTGCCGGGGCCAAAGCAGCGAGCGCCCAGTGGCTGTTGTTCACCGACGCGGACACCGTGCATCTGCCGGGATCGCTGGCGCGGGCTTTAGAAGAAGCCAAGAATGAGCGAGCCGATTTGTTGTCGTACTCGCCCGAGCAGCTAGTTGTCACCTTCGCCGAAAGGGCCGTGATGCCCGTAATCTTCGCGGAACTCGCGGCGCACTACCCGCCCCGGAGAGTGCGCGATCAGAATTCTGGACAGAGTTCGAAACAAAGTTCGAGACAAGGCTCCGGAATCGCCGCTGCAAACGGGCAGTATATACTTGTCCGTCGCGCCGCCTACGACGCCGTAGGCGGCCACGCCGCGGTGGCCACGGAAATACTCGAGGACGTGGCGCTGGCCCGCATTTTTCGCAATGCCGGCCGGCGCCTGTACTTTCGTTATGGCGGAGACGCCGTGCGCACGCGCATGTACCGCAACTGGGCTCAACTTCGCGAAGGCTGGACGAAGAATCTGGCGCTGCTCTTCCCGCAATCCGAATTTCTCGCGTTCCAGAGTTTGTTCTTGTGGTTCGGAGCATGGTCGGCGCTGGGCTTCGCCGCGTCGGGCGCAGTTGGCCATCACCTTATAAGGATTGCGTGCGCGGCCTTGTGGCTGCTGATGTATCGGAGAATTCGCGCCGCACATTTCACGACCGAGAATAACCTGTTAGCAATCGTGGCAGGTCTGCCAATGTTCGCCTATCTGCTTTTGCTCTCGAAGAAGGCCCACAAGAATGGTCGAGTATCATGGAAAGGCCGTGCTTACAGTGTCAGCACTGCAAGTAGAAGCGCTGCAGCGCAAAAGCTAGCGGCAAAAGCAATTCCACGAATTAAGAGTCAAGAATTGAGAGCTAAAAGCCAAGAGCCAATAGCCAAGAGCTGATTCCCATGGTCTATCTCACACGCAAAGCGGAATTTTCCGCATCGCACTTCTATCACAATCCGGGATTTACTCCGGAGGAGAACCAACGCATCTTCGGCAAGTGCAATAATCCCAACGGGCACGGGCACAACTACACTCTCGAAGTCACGGTGAAGGGCGCGGTCGATCCGAAGTCGGGATTCGTCGTCGACCTGAAACAATTAAAAGACGTCATGAGCAGGGAAGTGCTAGACGCGCTCGACCATCGCTTCCTGAACAAGGAAGTACCCGAGTTCTTAACCGCTGTTCCGCCGATGATCCCGACGACCGAGAACCTCGCCATCGTCATCTGGCAGCGCCTCGCCCCGAAACTCAAAGCGGCAAAGTTGCATCGCGTGCGTGTATACGAAACTCCCGACCTGTTCGTCGATTTCTATGGGGAAGCATGAAGCGAGAAGCATGTAGGCAAGAAGCATGAAGGCGCACCTGACCCGCCGCTACATGTTTTCGGCGTCGCACCGCTTGCATAGCGACCAAATGTCGGAGGAAGAAAACCGAGCAACCTACGGCAAGTGCAATAATCCTTACGGACATGGGCATAACTACATGATCGAAGTCACCGTCAGCGGACCGGTCGATGACCAGACCGGTATGGTCTGCAATTTGGTCGATCTGGATGGCTTCGTGCATACCCATATCCTCGAACGCTATGACCACCAGAATCTGAACCTGCTTGCAGAATTCGTGAAAGAGGTTCCAACCACGGAGAACCTGTGCATAGCGATCTACGAAATTGTGAAGCGCGGCTTCGACAAAGCTCATCTAGAGAGGGTACGGATTGAAGAGACCATGATGAACTCGTTCGAATATTGGGGGGAAAGATAAGATTTGTAATTGGCAATTTGTAATTTGTAATTGTGTTCTTAAATTACAGATTACAAATCACAAATCGCGCCTTAAACTCTATGAAAACACCCGCCGACTTGTCCGCCACCCTGACCAGCGCCACCTACGAAGAGTTGGTGCGCGAAATGCTTGTCCGCCTCGGCGAAGATCCCGATCGCGAAGGCCTTTCGCACACTCCCGCGCGCGTCGAGAAAGCCATGCGATTTCTCGTGAAAGGCTACAAGGACGATCCCGAAGCGCTTTTACGCAAGGCGCTGTTCACGGTCGGCTACGACGAAATGGTGATCGTGAAAGACATCGAAATGTTTAGCCTGTGCGAGCACCACCTGCTGCCCTTTTTCGGCAAGGTGCATGTCGCCTATATTCCAAACGGAAAAGTCATCGGCCTGAGCAAAATACCGCGTCTCATCGATGCCTTCTCGCGCCGCTTGCAGATCCAGGAACGCTTGACCACGCAGATTGCGGAGGCGATCCAGAACGCCATCGAACCGCAGGGCGTCGGCGTGGTCATCGAGGCCCGGCATCTGTGCATGATGATGCGTGGCGTCGAGAAACAGCATTCGTCGGCGGTAACTTCGTCCATGCTCGGCAGCTTCCGCAGCGAAGAGGAAACAAGAACCGAATTCCTGTCGCTGATCCGCCAGCGCACGAATGTCGTGTGATTGTTGAATTCGTGTGGGGACGGGCGCCTCGCCCGTCCAAGCCGAGCGCAGTTCGGCAGCGGCCAGTGGTCACTGCAGCTCCGGTTGCCCTCGGGGCCCTATTGCCGAACTGTAGACTCCCTCCTCGAAAGAGCGCGGCGGTTGGAATAAGCTGAAAAAACCGCATGCCGAAGCACCAGCCCACATTGCACGAACCCGCATTGCGCAAACCCATGCTTCCCGGTCGCCTCGCCCTCATCACCGGAGCCAACCGCGGCATAGGTCTCGCCATCGCCCGCGCGCTGGCATGTGAAGGGTGCAATCTGGTCATCACCGGCCGCGACCAGCGCGCCTTGGCCAAAGCGCGCATGGAACTGGACAAGCTCCAGCAGGAGAAATTGCCAAAGAAACTAAATGTTCCGGTGCTGGCGCACTCCTGCGACGTCCGCAGCCCCGATTCGGTCGACTACCTCTTCGCGCTCGTCCGCGGATTGCGCCAGCCCCTCGATATCCTCATCAACAACGCCGGCATTGGACATACCAATCGCACCGTCGGCGAGTTGCCCTACCCCACATGGATGGAGGTGGTCGACACCAACCTCAACGGCCTGTTCCTCATGACGCAGGCGGCGTTAGCCGTGATGAAGCGCGGCAGCACGATCGTAAACAATCTCTCGATCGCCGCCGAGCGCGTATTCCCCGGGTCGGCAGCCTACAATGCGTCGAAGCACGGCGCCCTCGGTTTTACGAACACTTTGCGCGAAGAGTTGAGGCCAAAAGGCATTCGCGTGATTGCCCTCATGCCCGGCGCCACCGATACGGCGATCTGGCAAGCGCTGTGGCCAAAAGCGCCCAGGCGCAAAATGATGTCCGCCGAAACCGTCGCCCGGACGGTGGTCAGCGCCCTGCTCTTGCCAGAAAACACAACCGTAGAAAAAATCGTGGTCATGCCCTCAAGCGGCGCACTGTAGGAAGACCGCCCGGTGGTAGCGACGCGGACGCTTGCTTGAGCATCCAACAATGGAGTGCGTTTCGTTGTTGGCCTTTTGCGGTTGTTCGCTAACGACCAACGACTAACGACCAACGACTAACGACCGAGAAAAGACCATGTCATTCCTCGATTACTTCAAATCGCTAAAACCGGAGCACCGCGTGGCGTGGGCGGTGGCCATAGCCGCCGACGTCCTCCAAATCGCGGCGTTCCCACTCTTCGCCGAGGGAGCAATGTCTCCCGCCGACTCAGCACTCGATCTCATCGTCGCCTTTGTGATGATTCGCTTGCTCGGATGGCACTGGGCTTTCTTGCCGACGGCGGCAGCGAAACTCATTCCCGCCGCAGATCTCTTTCCCACCTGGACCGCAGCCGTTTGGTTCGTCACCCGCCACAAGGTGAATGTAGGGGAGCAGGAGGTTCTGCCCCCAGGCCCAGCGCCCGAACCGCGCCGCTGAAAAAATCCGAGACTGCCCGCGATCAGCTTTCAGCAATCAGCATTGATTGCCTTTCCTGAGAGCTGACACCTGACAGCTGATAGCTTCTCACCAAGTTCCATACCGGTACCGTTGCGGCCGTTCCTGAAATACGTTGATCATGACTACGCCCGAGACGAAGCCTCCGACATGCGCCCAGAAAGCAACCCCGCCCGAAGTCTGGTGGGTTTCCGCAATCGCAGTAGCCGTGCCGCTCAGGAAATTCATCACGAACCAATAGCCAAGCATCAGCCAGGCCGGAACGTGAAACAGAAATATCGGTGGAAACCAGATCAGCACTCGCGCCCGCGGATACAGGATAAAGTACGCGCCCATCACCCCAGCAATCGCGCCGCTCGCGCCCACGCTGGGGACGCGCGAACCTTGGTTCAGCAGAATGTGCGTGGCCCCGGCCGCCACTCCGCTGACCAGGTAAAACACCAGATATGTGAAGTGTCCCAGGTAGTCTTCGACGTTGTCGCCGAAGATCCACAGGAAGAGCATGTTCCCAGCCACGTGTAAGAATGAAGCGTGCAGAAACATCGAAGTAAACAGCGGCAAAATGGCCGTGGCCAGCCCGTCGTAGGAGTGTCCGGTCAGCACGGCCAGCGTGTGGCGAGGCACCACGCCAAACTCGATCATGACTGAATTCAGCGCGCGATGGCTCTGCATTCCGACCGAAAGCTCCCACAGAAAGACCACCACGTTCAGCACGATCAGAAAATAATTGACGAACGGCGTCGAGAAAGTGGGCTGATCGTCACGAAGAGGAATCATTTAATTGGCAATTTGGTAATTTGTAATTAGGTAATTTGAAGGCAAGCCGCTGATCGCGAAAAACGATTGGCACCCCTTCGAAATTACCAATTACAAATTACCAGATTACAAATCCCCATGAATGGTGTCGTAGTCATCGATAAACCGCCCGGCCTGACCTCGCACGACGTGGTCAATCGCGTGCGCCGAATTCTCGGCCAGCGCGCGGTCGGGCATCTCGGAACCCTCGATCCCTCCGCCACCGGAGTCCTTCCGATTGTCCTCGGCAACCTCACGCGCCTGGCGCAGTTCTACGCCCACTCCGAGAAGACATACGAAGGCGTGATTCGCTTCGGCTTCGCCACCGACACCTACGACGCGGATGGCGAGCCCACCACCCCGCCGCAAGATGTGCACATAAATTGCGATGAAGTACGCGCCCTGGCGGCGCAGTTTCAAGGCGCCATCGAGCAGATGCCGCCGCCCTTTTCCGCCAAAAAAATTGCCGGAGTCCCCGCCTACAAACTAGCCCGCAAAAAGCAGGCAGGTCAAACTCAAGCCGGTGCCAGTAGAAATCAAGGAATTCGAGATTCTAGACACCACCGCCGATCAAGCTAACTTCCGCGCCCGCGTGGCCTCGGGCACATACATAAGGTCGGTAGCCCACGAAATGGGCCAGAAGCTGGGCTGCGGAGCGCATCTGGCCAGCCTGCGACGCACCGCCGTCGCCGAGTTCACCATCGAAGATGCGCACTCGCTCCAAGCGTTAGAAACCGCGATGCAGCAGGGAAGCGCTGAGTCATTTGTACTTACAATGCTTGTCCATCCCAGAAAGCTCGTGCCGCAGTTGCCCAGCGTCACCGCCAATGAAGAGAGCGCCGCCCTGATCCGCAGCGGTCGCGCCGTGAATCTTCCGGAAATGTCGCGCGCTCCCCAGGTAAAAGTCTTCTACGGCCAGCGCGACCTGATAGCGATAGCAACCAGAATCGCCGGGACGCTCTTCCACCCGAGCATAGTATTTTCCGGCAGATGAACCACACAGTGGAGCGACGGGCGTCCTCGCCCATTCGCCCAAACGACGACAGCCGACTCTCCACGAACTCACAGACGCAAATTGCGATGGGCTGTATACTCTCGCCGGAGGACGACCAGCTGTGTCATCGCCGGAACCGGAAAGGGAACCCGTGACCTTCGCTAACTGCTATGCAGATGCCACCCGCGCCCAAGCCTACGCCACGTTAGAGTTCAAGAACACTTACCACTTAGCGTATCGCGACATCCCTGCGATCCTAGGCGAGCACGTTCGCGGCCGCAAGAGTTTGGACTTCGGTTGCGGCACAGGACGCTCCACGCGCTTCCTGCGCCAGCTCGGCTTCGAGGTGACGGGAGTCGATATAGCCGAGGATATGATCCGCAAAGCGCGGGAACTGGACCCCTCCGGCGACTATCGCCTGATTCAGAGCAACAAGGTTCAGAGCAACGACGTCCAGAGCAACGACGTTCATGGCGACGACCTGAGCGCGTTTCAATCCGGGACCTATGATCTCGTTCTCGCTGCCTTCACCTTCGACAATATCGCGGGCAAGAACAACGACAATAAGCGGCGCATCCTGCAGGACTTGGGCCGCCTCCTAAACCAGGACGGAAAGCTGGTGCTGATCGTCTCCCGGCCGGAAATCTACACCCACGAGTGGGCGTCGTTCTCGACGAAAGACTTTCCCGAGAACCAACTGGCGAAGTCGGGAGACGAAGTCCGCATCATCGTGACCGACCACGCCGATCCGCGCCCGGTCGAGGACATCCTGTGGACCGATGAGTCATACCGCGAAGTCTTCAAAGAGGCCCGCCTACGCCTGCTAGGGAAGTACGAACCGCTGGCGCGGGGAGACGAGCCCTACAGTTGGGTGAGTGAGATAGAGATTGCGCCGTGGGCCGTGTACGTGCTTGAGAGTGCTTAAAGCGGGCGGATATCGTACAATGTCCGATAACAGGTATTATGTGAAGTTGTTGAAATGGGCTTTCAATCATTCCGGATCTTTGGGTTAGCCTTTCGCGTAAGACAATATGACAAATGTAAGCCACCTTGACTTGTTGCTTACGATTCCCTACCATTTCCCCATGAAGGCCGAATACACCACCCTGAGCACCAAGGGCCAGATCATCATCCCCGCCGAGATCCGCGACCAGATAAAACTATCGGCCGGCACCAAGTTGTCGATCCAGCGCGACGGCCAGACGCTCATCCTGCGCCCGATCACCCCCGAGTTTATCGACAGCCTTTGTGGCTCGACCAAGGGTTTGGGCAAGCTGCGCGACTCGATGCATCGGGATGACCAGGACAAGGACAAAGACCGATGACCAAGACAGCCATGACGAGTACCGATGACCACTCTTACGTCCTCGATGCCAGCGCCATCCTCCTCTTTACCGACAAGGAAGCCGGGTTTGATCGGGTTCGCGATCTCTTTATCCAGGCCGCTCAGGGCAACGCCGAACTCCTGCTAAGCGCCGTGAACTGGGGCGAGATTGTGGCGAGCCCTGCTCAGGCGAGCCGGCGGACTATCGCCATCGGCCTTGACGAACATCGGCAGCCTCGTGGCGAATCTCGCTGCCCTTCCGCTAACGGTCGTTGCGGCAGACAAGGATCTCGCCGAAGGCGCGGCCATCTTCAAGTATGACTTTAAGGTTCCATTTGTCGACGCTTTCGCAGGATCGCTGGCATTGCACGAGAACGCGACCCTGGTGACCGCAGACTACGACTTCAAAAGCATTCCCTCCGGCACAATCAAGATCGAATTTCTCCCAGCCAAGTAGTGCCGCCTGAGGCGGAAATATAGTGGCTAGAGAGTTCCGATGCATAGGTGCTTCCGATCGTCTCGGCGTGGAACTTGATCCAGCCTTCCAAACTCGTTCGTCCCGACGGTGGCCCGTTGGAGACCAGGAGGTCATCCATAAGTCCTTTGATCTCGTCTCCGGTAAGAACGACATCCTTGAGGATCGCCCCCAGAACTCCGGAAGCAAACCCAATGATAATCGGCGGCATATGAACCAGCATCGACCTGCTTCCGATGGCGCGCCTGATCATCTTGACCAGCTCTGTGTACGTGTACGTCTCTGGGCCCACCGCGTCCACAGTGTAGCTGTCCGAGCGCTGTCCGGCGCCGACCGCCAGTTCCGCCAAATCGTTCACAAAGATGGGTTGAACGTGGTACTCACCGCTTCCTGGGATCGCAAATAGCGAAAACCGCTTCAACATAAACGCAATGTTGTTGATGAGAATGTCGCCCTCTCCGAACAGCACCGCCGGCCGCAGAATTGCATAAGACAACGACGACGATAGAATCGCCTGCTCCAATTCGGCCTTACCCTTGAAATACGGTAGCGGAGAATCGATCGAGGGATTGGTGATGCTAACGTGAACTATCCTCTTCACGCCCGCTGCCTCTGCGGCACGAATCAGAGTTTTCGTGTTGCGTACCGCGCCTTCATCGCTGAGCCCGCCATAGGAGAACCGGACCCAATAGGTGTTGTAAAGCACGCTTGCGCCGCTCATGGATTCGGTCAGTCGCTCAGCATCGCCAAAGTCAAGCGGGAAGACCTGAACTTGACCAAAGAGCGGCGACGTAGCTTGGGGATGATTGGTTAGCGTTCGGACCCTCTCGCCGCGAGCGAGCAACCTGTTCGCGATTTCCTGGCCGCTAAACCCAAATGCTCCGGTCACAACGCTCGTAGTTACTTCAGTCGGACCGCTGCCCTCGCGTTCGGAATCCATATAGCCCCCTTGTGGATTCGATCTAACTAAACCACCGTGGCCGCAGATGCTTGGTTTGTCTTACTCGGGCCGTCTTCCCGACGTATAAAGCCCCTCAGCACCCAGCCCAGGATGAGCACGGCAACGAGCAACCCGACCAGCGCCCACTTCAGTTGTCCGGCCAGTTCGAACACGGCTGCGCTTCCCGCTTTGAAGTCGGGGGTGTACTGCATTGCGAAAATCAATGGTACGAGGCTGATGGTCACATTCGAGAACGACACCCAAAAAGCGGCACGCTCTCTCGTCCCGCATAGCTCCACCAGGATGTTGTGCAGAGAAGTTCGCAGATATGCAACGATGGCAAACGTTGTGACTAGGGTCATGCCGAGACCCAGGAGAAACAAAATGGAAGCTGTCATGCGCTACTCCTTTCACCGGTTATGTCTGATACTTCTGAACATACTGAACTCACGAACCCAAAAAAAAGCCGTCAGCGCCGCCCCTTCATGGACAAGAGCTTGCGGACAGCACCACGGGCCTTCACGATTCCCCGGATCGTCGAGACCGGAAACTGCCGAATGTCGGTATAGAGCGCCTCGACGTCGGCGAAGAACTCATAGATTTCCCGCAATCGCTCCTTGGTGTAATCGTCCTTGGCGTCACCTTTGTCCAGTTCCGCCATGCACAGCCGCAGCACCTCTAGAGTCGGATCAATCTCGCGGCGCTTTCGTTGGTCGATGATGATACGAAACATCTCCCAAACGTCCTTTATGGACTCAAAATGCTGCCGCCGGTCGCCTAAAATATGCACGGGCCGAACCAGGCCCCATCCTTGCAGTTCGCGAATACTGGTACTCACGTTGGAACGGGCAACGCTCAGGGTGGCTGCAATCTCCTCGGCCGTAAGAGGCGCCGCAGAGACGTGCAGGAGCGCGTGGATTTGGGCCACGGTCCGATTGATTCCCCAGCGCGTTCCCATCTCTCCCCAGTGGAGAACGAACTGCTTCTTGGCGGCGCTCAACTGCGGCATATTTCTCTCATAACAGAAATTACTGAATTAACAGACGAATGTCAAGATGACTTTTCGGCGGTCCAGTATCCTCTTTCAGAACTTATCGATAGGCAGTGCTCGCCTAAGTTCTGAGCAGCTCTGCGAGCTCGTGGCGGAACTTCTGCAATGCCTCGAGCCGCTCCGGCGTGGCCGCCACAATTTCGCTCTTCGCCTGAAACACTTTGCGCCCTTCCCTTTCGGTAAGCACGCCCATCACTTCGCCCATGCGCCAGCCCGGAGTGCCCAGGATTTGCAAGCCGTCCACCCCCGGAACGAGCAGGGCGACGCAGTTCTCGCGCACCACGCCAATGCACTTGGGATAGCGTTCAAAAGTCTGAAGTTCGAACCCAGCAAGGTAAATACGCTGAAGCTGTTCGGCGGAATCAGGCATGGAAAGAAATGGAAGAGTAATTGGTAATTTTTAATTTGGCCCTTTAGGTCGCGTGCGAAGCGGGAGCTTGGACTTTCGACCACGAGCTTCCAGCGCCGTTTCGAATCGTGCTCTCACTGCGCCTCGGCGCGGATGATTTCCAGCGCATTTCCCTCTCCCAGATTCAGAAAGGTGAAAACTCCTTCGTTGGCCTCATAACAAGCAAACATCCCCAGGCCAGCCGGATCGGCGTAGCTGGCGATCTTCCGTCCCGTCTGTGCGTCCGCGACCACCATCGTCCGGCTCTGCTTTTCCTCGTTCCAGAACGAAATCGCCAGCCGATTCCCGGAGACATGAAACGCGCTGGGCACGCCGCCGCGCACCGCAGCGGCGACTTTGAGCGTCTGCATAATCTTTCCGCTCGGCGCGATCACATAGACCAACGCCGGCGAAGAAGCGCGCATGACGTAAAGATTGCCATCGCCTCCGACTTCGGCATCCGCCAGATCGAGCATGGGCGCCGACTTCTGCTCATCCTTCAAGGCGACTTTCTGCGCGTCCTTCCGAGCCTCCCTCTGAGGCCCACTGGCATCTGATTTCGCCCCCGCTTTCGCAGCTCCCTGGGTTTCCTGCTGGGTTCCCTGCTGAGACTCCTGCCGGCTCTCCCGCTTAGGCTCCGGAAATGAAAGTTGCGCCAGTTCCCTGCCATCGGCGGAAAAAACCGCGGTGAAGTTTCGTCCGCGATCGTTCTTATTCTGCACATCGCGCCGCACGCCTGAGAGCAGAAAATTTCCATCCGTAAACACCGCGAACGTGTACACCTCAAGGTCAGCGTCGAGGCGCGTCGGCGACGCAGCCGATCCGTCGGAAGAAAAATGCAGCACGTAGATACGCGGCTTCAACACGCCGCTCTGCGCGATCTGATACATCCCTCCATCGGACGCTGGCGAGAAGGCGTCGGCACGGTCGAGCCCCAGCTGAGAAAACGCGCCCAAGTCAAAAAGCGCGGTGCGCTTTCCATCTCGGTCGATCTTGACCACCGGCCCAAGCAGCGGACGATCCATGGCGAACTTGCGAATGTAGAGATTGCCGTCGGCGTCGCACTTCGAGCCGCTCATGAACGCGCCGCCCATCTCCGAGGCAACGTTCACGGTGGAGGTAGCGTGCAGCGATATGGTTGATCCTGAAACGCTCGATCCGGAGACGCTCGATCCGGAAACCGGAGCCGTCGCAGCCGCATCGGGCAACGCCGAATTGCTCTGCGCAACCGAAAGCCCAGCAGACAACACAGCGAAGACGAGGAGCGCGAACCAAGCAGTTGAGAACGAGCTCATCCCGTGTGTAGTCTCCGTCAAACCGCATTCGAACCGGAAACTGCGAGCTGACAGCGGAGAGCTGAGAGCTACCTTCCTACATTTTGTACTTGCCCAGATCATCATCGCCCAGGTCTTCCAGCCACTTGCGCAGTTCCTCGCTGGAAACCGCCGGAACGGGATTAGAGGCTTGCTTAGAGGTCTTCAGAACCTCGTCCTCCACGAAGATGGGGCAATCCACGCGCAACGCCAGCGCCAGCGCGTCTGACGGACGGGAGTCGATGCTGATCACGTGTCCTTCCCTCTCCAACCAGATCACGGCGTAGAAGGTATCGTTTTTCAGTTCCGTGACCACCACTTTGTGCACCAGCGCGTCCAGGCCGGTGAGAACGCTCTTGATCAAGTCGTGGGTCATCGGTCGCGGCGTGCTGACTTTTTCGATCTCAAGCGCAATGGCGTTGGCCTCGTACACCCCCACCCAGATCGGGAGCACCAAGTCGCTGCCCACGTCCTTGAGCAGCACAATCGGCATGTTCGAAACCGGATCCATCATCAGCCCGCGAATTTTCATTTCCACTTCCATAAAAACCTCAAACCATCAGAGAGCGCTACTCGCGGTTCAACTTGGATCGCCCGATGACCCGATGGCCCGATCACCCGATCTGCAATCCATCTCTCCCACCAAGCTATTAGGAAAGCTTCCTGTAACCCGCACATCGACGTAGCTCCCAGTCGCCAAGCTCAACCCCGGCCGGAACCGTAAAATTCATCACCTTAATCTGCGAAGTCCGCCCAATCCACTGTCCGCGCGCCGGGTTCTTCCCTTCCACCATCACCTCGAGCACGTCCCCCACATGCCGCTGATTGCGCCGCGCTCCAATCTGCTTCTGCTTGTCATTCAGCACCGCCAGCCGCCGACCCTTCTCCGCATCGGAGACCGCGTCCTCCAGCCGCAACGCCGGAGTGTTAGGCCGCGGCGAATACTTAAAAGTAAAGACGCTGTCATACCCAACCACCTCCAGCAACGAAAGCGTCTCCTCAAACTCCCGTTCCGTCTCGCCCGGAAATCCAACGATCATATCGCTGGTGATCGATATATCGCGTCGAGCCGCCTGAACCCAGCCAATGCGCTCCAGGTACTCGTCCCGCGTGTAGAGCCGTTGCATGGCATCAAGCACGCGCGTAGATCCGCTCTGCACGGGCAAATGCACATGATCGCAAAGCGCCGCCACGGAGTCGATAACCTCGACAATATCGCGTCCAAAATCGCGAGGATGCGAAGTAGTAAACCGCACCCGCCGCATCCCAGCCACCGAAGCGACCGCCTCCAGCAGCTCGGCAAAGCTCTTCTTTCCATCAGGATCGCGGTAAGAATTAACGTTCTGCCCGAGCAGTTGAATCTCCGTATAGCCTAGGTCCACCAGTTGCCGCGCTTCATCTAAGAACAGAGGAGGAAGTCCGGCTCCGCTCCTTGCCGCGCGTATACGGCACCACGCAGTAGGCGCAGAACTTGTCGCATCCCTCGATGATCGTAATGTAGCCGCGATGCGGATTGGTGCGAGCCGTGTACTCCGTCTCAAAGCACTTGTCCGTCATCCGATCGTCAAGCCCTGTAACCCGCGACGACCCCGTCTCCAGCTGCACCAGCATCTGCGGAAGATTCCGGTAAGAAGCCGACCCGCACACCAGCGACACATAAGGAGCGCGTTCAAAAATCTTTTCCCCCTCCTGCTGCGCCACGCATCCCAGGACGCCAAACTGTTTCCCCTGCGCCCGATACTTCTTATAATCCGCCAGCCGGTTAAAGACCTTCTGCTCCGCCTTGTCGCGAATCGAGCACGTGTTATAAAGCACCAGCCCCGCCTCTTCCACCGTCGGAACCTGCCGATACCCCTGCTGCAAAAGCGTCCCCACCACCTTCTCGGAGTCGTGCGCATTCATCTGGCACCCAAAAGTTTCCAGATAAAACGTCTTGTCGCCGGTCCCCGACATTGGTTCAGTATAAACCAGGGGTGGAACTTCCCAAATTTTCTCCATCACCTGTCACAATTTTCTAACTGTCATCCTGAGCTTTCTAACTGTCATCCTGAGCGCAGCAGGGACTTCACGAAGTGAAGTCCCTGCGGAGTCGAAGGACCCCTACACTTTCTCACGATCTCAGACGCGCCAGGGAATTCTCCTCGAGCAGCCGTTCGCTGGGTGGCCCAGGCCGGTGGCCCTGCCTTTTGCTAGCACAACCACAAAGAGGGTGCCCCATCCTTCGCGGGTTTTTGCGAAGGGTGGGCGGCAGTGCTGATCGCACCATCGAGATCCGCCCTTAACGCCGCGCGCCGTGTAAAGCCTTGGATTCTCCCAGAGGATGAGGCGAACGTTACATATCCGCCCCAAGGCCGCGTCAAGTCGCGTCCAGAGGAAAATTCGGGTTGCCGCGGCCCAGCTTCTCGCTGATGTGGGCGGCGATCAGTTTGCCGTGGAAACGGCCATTCTCAATGAAGATTTCATTCGTCCGCGAGCCCGCGACAATCACTCCGGCGACATAGATTCCCGCAACGTTCGATTCCAGGTTCTCCGGATCGCAGACGGGACGCATCTGTTCGGAGGAAAGTTCGATGCCCACGCTGCGCAGAAAATCGTAGTCGGGATGATACCCCGTGAGCGCGAATACAAAATCGTTCTTCAGGTGAAGCGGGCCGGATGGAGTTTCGACCACCACGTAGTCGCTGCCGATTTCCTGCACCGTGCTGTTGAAGTGCGCCGTGATTTCGCCGGCCTTGATGCGGTTGTCAATGTCGGGGCGCACCCAGTATTTCACGTGCTGGTGCATCTGCGGACCGCGATGGACAAGCGTGACGCGCGCCCCGTGCCGCCACAAATCCAGAGCCGCTTCCGCCGCCGAATTCTTGCCGCCGACCACGACTACATCGGTGTCGAAAAAAGGATGCGGTTCCCGGTAGTAATGGAAAACTTTGTCCAGGTCTTCGCCGGGGATATCCATCTGGTTGGCAAGATCGTAGTAGCCGGTGGCGACCACAATCTTGCGCGCCCGGTAGTCGTGAATGGCGCCGTGCCGGTCGGTGGTAGTAACACGAAAATCACCGTCCTCACCCGTAATCGTCTTTACCCATTCGTACAGGCGGATGTGCAAGTGAAAGTGTTCGGCGACACGGCGGTAATATTCGAGCGCTTCCAGCCGCGTGGGCTTCGCCAGCGCTGTGGTGAAAGGAATGTCGCCAATCTCCAGCAACTCCGGCGTGGTGAAGAACACCATGTTGGTCGGATAGTGATAGATGGAATTGACCAGGCATCCCTTGTCGATGATGGTGGCCTTAAAGCCCGCGTTCTGCGCCTCGATGGCGCACGCCATGCCCGTCGGGCCGGCGCCCACCACCAAAACATCGCTCCAGGAGTCGGGCCGCGAGTGAGCTTGAGTGCGGGGCAGAGTTTCAGGAATCTGTTCAACGGACGAAGATGTCAGGGGCTTCATCATTGGGGTTGGGAGACCGATCATTCTAGCACCGTACGCTACGAGCTAGGGAAGTTCTGATTAAGTCGGTTCACGGAGAGCCTTCGTGCACCGCTTCAGCTGTACCGCTGTGCCCGTTAAATATGCCGCTTTAGCCGACACTTAATCAGAGTTTCCCTAAGCACCGTGAGTCGCCACGAGACGAGCCCGGCGCGCCTATTTCTTCACGCAAACCGAAACTCCATCGCGGATGGGCAAGATGGTCGTAAACAAATCTTGCGACTCGCAGATGAGTTTGTTGAATTCGAGGATGGCCTTGGTTTTGTCGTCGGGGTTGGGTTTCGAGACCTTGCCTTTCCAGAGGACGTTATCCGTGATAAAAAGGCCGCCGCTTCTCAAGCGCGGGAGCGCTAAACGAAAAGCGCGCGGGTAGTCGATCTTATCGACGTCGTTGAAGATGATGTCGTACGGCGCCTTCTCCTCTGAAAGAATTTCGAGCGCGTCGCCTACGCGCACCGTGATGCGCTGGCTGACCCCGGCCCGATCGAAGTAGCGGCGCGCTTTTTCGGCGTTCTTGCGGTCGCCATCGGTGTAGACGACGCGTCCGCCGTCGCCCACCGCGCGCGCCCACCAGATGGTGGAATAGCCGATGGCCGAGCCCATTTCGAAGATCTTCTTCGCGCCGCTGATGGTGGCCAGCTGATAAAGCACGCGCGCGACAGCCGGCCCGACAATGGACACATCGTTCTTGCTGGCCTCAACTTCCATCTCGGCCAGCACTTCGTCGCGCGGCGGCAGCATGGCGTACAGGTAATCTTCGACTTCAGGAACTGTAATTCCGCCCATGCGCCAGCCAGGATTTGCCGGTTGCTCGCTCATGTCGCTCCTTAGTGTAGCGCCGGCGTCCCCGCCGGCCTCCATCCTCCTGAAGGCGCAAGCAGGACGCCCGAGACGCCCGTCGCTCCAACGAATCATTCGTGCGTTTACGAAATGGTCTGCCCCGGTTTCATCTCCAGCACTTCCACGTCCGGCGCCAGTTTCTGCAACTCGGCGGGCGTTCCCGTCAGCTGCGGAAACGTGCCGAAGTGCATAGGAATGACAGTTTCCGGCTGCAGCAGTTTACAGGCATAGGCAGCCTCGCGCGGAGACATGGTGAAAAGGTCGCCGATGGGCAGCATGCAAATCTTCGGCGCGTAAAGATCGCGAATGATGGCCATGTCGCCGAAGACGTTGGTATCGCCCGCGTGGTAGAGCTTGACTCCGTTCGAAAACTCGAGCACGTAGCCGCAGGCTTCGCCGCCGTAGACGATCTGGTCGCCATCCTGAATGCCGCAGGAATGCACCGCGTGCACCATGGTGATCTTCACACCCGCGACAGTTTGCGTGCCGCCCTTGTTCATGGGCGAGATCTGTTTGACGCCTTTTTTCTGCAGCCACAAGCAGAGCTCGAAGATGCCCACCGCGACCGGATTGACCTTCTTGCCCACGTCGACCGCGTCCCCGATGTGATCGCCATGCCCGTGGGTGCAGATCAGCACGTCGGCTTTCTTGACGTTCTTCTCACTCTCCGGGCACTTGGGATTACCGGCAATCCACGGATCGATGTAGAGGGTCTTCCCTTCCGGAGTCTGGACGCGGAAGGTGGAGTGGCCAAGCCATGTGAGTTGGATTCCTTGAAGTTTCACGAATCGCTCCTGCGGGAAAAAGCCGCTTGCTTCTTGTTCTCGAGCACGCGGGCTGTCGATTCGACTTGCATCCAGCTAGTAGCCCGTGGTGAAAGTCTGATTCGTGTCAGGGCACGCCTTCAGGCGTGCCGCAAGTGCCATGTTATGAATGCGCCTTTAGGCGCTGGTTCCTGGCGCCCGAGTTCCACCACAAGCCGCTCGCAGGCGTTCCTCCTGCGAACTAGCATTCTAGTGACTTGGAAAAGAGCGCGCAACGAGCGGCGAACGTCCGCAAGAATATCCGCTTGATTTAAACCATTCCGGTTGCACCTAAACTCGTGTATAACATGGTGCTCGATGCCCGAACTCAAAGTATTGCTGTCACGCGAAACCATTGCCAAACGGGTTGCCGAACTGGGAGAAGAGATTGCGCGCGATTTCGGCGGCCAATCGATCATCTTCGTCGGCGTTCTCAAAGGCGCGGCCATTTTTCTGAGCGATCTTGCGCGTCAGATTCCGCTCGACTCCACCTTCGACTTCATCGGCGTTTCGAGCTATGGCAACCGCCCCTCAGCCAAAGAAGACCCGGCGGGCCACGCCGCGTGGGATTCGCTGGGCGAAGTCCGTTTGACCAAAGATCTGGATCAGTTCGCTGGCGGACCGAAACGTAATTCTGGTCGAAGACATCCTCGACACCGGCCTGACGCTGAACTACATTACGAAGCTGGTGCAGGCGCATCAACCAAGATCGCTGCGCATTGCGGCCTTGCTCGACAAGCCTTCGCGCCGCAAGCAGCCGATCCAGGCGCAATACATCGGCTTCACCATTCCCGATGCCTACGTAGTCGGCTACGGCCTGGACTATGCCGAACGCTACCGCAATCTTCCGGACATTTGCGTGCTGGACAATTTGTAATTGGTGATTTGTACAGACTTCTTGAAAGCCCCCGCTTTCGATTTTTCAATTACCAATTACAAATTAGGATTTCAAATGAACTCTGAAGAGCCGATCCCCGACGGCTGCTAACATGAAGCTTGTGAAAATGACCGCCGCGCAAACTGAACGCGCTTCCCAGGTTGAGCCCCTCCTGCTGGAAGTGGCCGACGTGGTGAACACCACGCTCGACCTGGAAACCACGCTGCGGCGGGTAGCGGAACTGCGTACGCAAAGTCATCGACTACGAAATTTTCGCGATCCTGTTGCTCAACGAGCAGCGTCAGGAATTATATGTCCGCTTCCATGTGGGGTATGCGCAGGAAGTCGCCGATCGCGTGCGCGTGAAAGTGGGCCAGGGCGTTACGGGACGCGCCGCGCAGAGCCGGCAAGCAGTGCTGGTCGCCGATGTGACACAGGAAGATTTCTACGTTGAGGCCGTGCCCAACGTTCGCTCGGAACTGGCCATCCCGCTGATTGTCAAGAACCGGGTGATTGGTGTGATCGACATTGAGGCGCGCGAGAAGGGTTACTTCACCGAAGAGCACAAACGCTTGCTGACTCTGATCGCGTCGCGCATGGCGGTGGGCATAGAGAACGCGCGGCTGCACACGCGCACCACGCGCCAGGCTCGCACCCTGCTGCTGCTGAACGAGATTGCGCGCGAACTCACGTCGATTCTGAACCTCGATCAACTGCTCAAGCGCATCGCCGAACTGCTCAACCGGCTGATCGACTACCAGATGTTCAGCATTCTTCTGCTGGATGAGACGGGACGAGAAACTGCAGCACCGCTTCTCGCAGCGCTTCGAAGAAAGACTGCATCTGAAGCACGACATCCCGATGGGCCGCGGAGTGGTGGGGTACGCCGCGCAGGCCAAGGAAGCGGTTCTGGTGCCCGACGTCGCCAAGAGTGACCGCTACATCGCGGTGAATCCGGAGACGCGCTCGGAACTTGCGGTTCCGCTGATCTACCAGGAGAAAGTAATCGGAGTCCTCGATCTGGAGCACACGCGCCGCGGCTACTTCACCGAGGATCACAAGCGCACTCTGACCACGCTCGCGGCGCAGCTTGCGATCGCCATTGAAAACGCGCGCTTGTACGAGCAGATTGCGCGGCAAGAGCGGCGAATGGAAAGCGATCTGGCGCTGGCGCGCGAACTCCAGTTTCGCTTGCTGCCACCCTCGCGTCCGAAGATGCAGAATCTCGAAGTCGAGGCGAAGTTTGTTCCGGCCCGCGCCATTGGCGGCGATCTCTACGATTTTCTCCCGTACTCATTGTCGCGCCTGGGGATTGCGATTGGAGACGTGAGCGGCAAAGGCGCGCCGGCTGCCATTTACGCCGCGCTGGTCAGCGGCATTCTGCGTTCCCATGCGCCGATTGAGCCGGGCCCGGCGGAAATGCTCTCGGCGGTGAACCTGTCGCTGGCGGAACGCAGGATTGCCGCGCAGTTTGTGTCGATCATCTACGCGGTGTGGGACGACGAGCAGCGGACGCTGCTGGTGGCGAATTCCGGCTTGCCGCGGCCTATCTATTGTCATGACGACAAAGTCGAGTTTATCGAAGCGACAGGACTGCCGCTCGGACTGTTCGACGAAACCGATTACGACGAATTCACCTTCCAGGCCAAGCCGGGCGATCTCTTCGTGTTCTACAGCGACGGCATTCTCGACGCACGCAACCGGCACGGCCAATCGTTTGGGCCGGAGCGTGTGGAAGCGATCGTCGCCGGCTGCGCCACCAAATCGGCGGACTGCGTGGTGAACGAGATCTTCAAGGCGGTTGACCGAGCACGCCGCTGGTGTGGATGCCTTCGACGATCAGACGGTGGTTGCCATCAAAGTGAAAGCCGGTCCCGGGCAAACGCAAGTGAAGCAAGCACCCGCATCGTTACGCCCACCCGCGTTTGGGTATCATGGCGCAACTTCGAGAGCACGCGCCACGGATCTCTCCTGCAACGAGCTTTACTGCGAGGGCATTGCCCTGGCAAGCCTTGCCGCACGCCACGGAACTCCGCTGTACGTTTATTCCGCGGCCATGATCCGCGCGCGCATGAATGCCTTCGGCGCGCGTTTCATTCCATTCCTCACACGCTGTGTTATTCGGTCAAAGCCAATTCGACGCTGGCGATTTTGCGGCTCGTGGCCGCCGAGGGGGCCGGCTTCGACGTGGTTTCTGGCGGAGAACTACAACGAGTTCTGCGCGTAAGCCGGAAGGCAACGAGTAAGCCCAAAGTTGTGTTCTCCGGCGTGGGCAAGACCGCGGCCGAGATGGAACTCGCCCTCCGCTCGGGGATATTGCTGTTCAACATTGAAAGCGCGTCGGAATTGAACTTGCTTTCGGCAACCGCGACCCGATTAAAGACACAATTGAAGAAACGAGCGGCGGTCGCAGTGCGGGTCAATCCCGATGTCTCGACGAAAACTCACCCCTATATTTCGACCGGATTGCATCAGCACAAATTCGGCGTTCCGATTCCCGAAGCGCTGGCGCTCTACGCGCAGGCCGCAAAGCAGCCCTATCTGGAAGTTGCCGGAGTGAGCGTCCACATCGGGTCGCAGATTACCGATGTCGGCTCCTTTCAAGAGGCTCTAGAACGCGTGGCCGATCTGGTGCGCACACTGCGCCAGCAGGGCCATGACATTCGCTACATCGACGCCGGTGGTGGCCTCGGGATTTCCTACGAGGGAGCGCAGGAGAACTTTGAGAAACAGATTGCGGCGTACGCCAAGGCAGTACTTGCTCCGTTGCGCGGGTTGAAACTGCATTTGCTGCTCGAACCGGGACGCTCCATCGTGGGGCCGGCGGGCGTGTTGCTGACGCGCGTCCTCTACCGCAAAAAGAATAATCACAAACGCTTTCTAATTGTCGATGCGGCAATGAACGATCTGCTGCGTCCTTCTCTGTACGGTGCGTATCACGAGATTGTTCCCTTGGTCCGGCCTGGGGTCGGGCAACGAGCCGCCAGTCGCGCGAAACCGAAATCACCGACGTGGTCGGCCCCATCTGCGAGACCGGCGACTTTTTTGCGCGCGACAGAAAACTTCCACCGGTCAGCGAGGGCGATCTATTGGCCATTTTGGACGTGGGCGCCTACGGCTCGGTGCTGGGATCGAATTACAACACGCGCAGCCGCCCGGCGGAAGTTCTGGTGGATGGCGCGAAGGCGACGAGTAATCCGGCGACGCGAGAGCTTGCAGGATCAGATTAGGATGGAAGAGTTTTAGCGTCCAATCACTTTTCATCGGCACATTATTCCGTACGGTTATAAAGCGCGTCTCTCACTCGTCGCCGACTGCTTTAGACAGCGATTCCCAAGCTTGCCCTCGCCCATCCAGCTTCTTCAAACTGTCGTTTGCAAACCATACGGCCGTGATCTGAAGCTCAACCAGAAGATTAACGTACTTCAATGGGGGCCGCGAAATTGTCAAGACGGCTAGGTCGGTCGCCGCCTGCCTTGGAAGAAAACGCCGGTAGTCGAACAACTGACCGATGGCAATTCGTAAGGACCCTTTGTCTGGATCGGGCTTAACTTCCATCAGGAGGTCTCGCCCATTCGCATCGTAGCTCTTGAGCAACACGTCATAGCGGCAATCGGCTGCTGTACCTCTCTTGAGTTCTAGCGACCTGAATAGTTCCTTCAGTCTGTTCGTCATTTTGTCGTGCCGTGCACGATACGTGACCTTATCACTTTTCGTGACCGCTTCACGTTCTGCTTCGTCGTAATAGGGCAAAGACGATCCTTCGTCTCGCTTAACGGTCTCACCCCGAAGTTTCGCCAATTCAGGTCCCAGGTCGGCGATTTCATCAGCGAGAACATCGATCATAAGTGCGTCTGCCAATCCGAAGTGACCGATCAAGTTGATCATGCCCTTTACGTGCGCCGTCAGATCGGGGCTCGGCACGCTCAAGGACCCCAGCAAGTGCTGCACTTCCTTTCGGCCGTTAATCACAGGGAAGCGCCCTTGAGGGTCGAGACAGGCGAGCAAAGGTGTTAGGAATCCTTCGGGGCTCCGCTTGACCGCACCGGTGGGGGAATCAATGTGCGGAAGACGACCCAGCTTTGTTGCTATCGCCAGTCTACTTTCGTCGGAGTGCCGCTTCAGACCTAGCGTATCGGCGACGATACGACGTAACGCTGGGGCATGATTGCCACACCAGTTCCGTGATGATTTCGTCCAGACAGGCCTAAAGTGTACGAACCCCGTACGTTGGCGTGCGGCTACGTTAACCTCCTCCGGAAATTCCGCAGCATCGACGGTCGAGGCGTGATCGGAGTGAATCTTTATCTCCTTCCCGAGAACGAGGCTGCCCAATGCAGGGGCCTTATATATCTTCCAATGCTCGGGACCACTCGTGATCCAGCAAAGCCGGACCAAGTTCCACACATCATCACCTTTGAGTGGTTTGCCTCCCCGGGCCTGCAGCACAGCGGCTACCAGCGCCGCCGTATTCTTTTCTGTTTGGTACCACCGTTTTTTCTCCGCATTCTTGCGAAGTATCACTGATAGGTCCTTCATGGAAAACTGCCTTCCTCTGTGTGCCTGCCCCACCCATTCGCTTTCCTTGTGAATGAGTGGAGAACGCGATCCTAATGACCAGTTTCCGCGATCCCTGAGCGCCCTCCCCACTTGAGCTTGGTGGCGAGCACTGGGGGTCAGTGCGGCCTTGGATTCAAGAGGCGCCCCACGCGCTCGGGTTCCCGCGCAATGACCTTTAAATAGGCTTGCGTTGCTTGGTCCGGTTCCGCGCGGCCTTGCTCCCAGTCCCGAAGAGTGCCCAGAGGGATGTGGTAGCGGACAGCGAATTCCTCTTGCGTCAAGGCTAAAGCGCGGCGAATGATTTTCGCCTGCGGTGTCCGCCTCATCCGCTTAAGATCGCCGGGGCTTAGCGGTTGCGCGTCGCCGTCGGCGCGAGCGGCCGCCTCGATGGCCTCGGGCGTCATGCGCCTAAGCGTTTTGCTGGAAGTAGTCGTCTTCCTCATATTGTGTTGCCCTTCGGGCCGAAATAATGCGGATGCGTTCCCCGCGTTCGGCATAGGCTACAAACAACAAGATGTCTCCCGCGGCCATGCCGATAATGACAAAACGCTCTTCGCTGTAGTTCTCACGATCGTCGAGGCGCTCGATGGCAAACGGATCCTTAAACACCGTCTTCGCCAAATCGAAGCTCACGCCATGGGCGCTCAAGTTAGCTTTGGCTTTGGCGTTGTGCCATTCAAATTCCAGTTTCATGATACTACGGGATATCAGTAGTTTGTCAACTGTCCAGGGGAATCACGCGCTTTCGCCCCGGCGTCGTCGCGTCCGGATTACCGGCCACCCCGAAGGGATCCTGCCTTAGCAGGCCGTGGTAAAAGTCTGATTCGTATCAGGGCACGCCTTCAGGCGTGCCGCAAGTGCCATGTTATGAATGCGCCTTTAGGCGCTGGTTCTTGGCGCCAGAGTTTCACCACAGGCAGTTAGGTTAGCGCCTACAGGAACGCCCGGCTCTCCGCTGGGATAACCCTCAGCGTTCCCCCCACTTGAGCTTGGTGGCGAGCACTTCGAAAAATGTTTTCTGAAAACGCAGCAGCCGGGCCGAATGTTCCGCCTTAACGCACCGCACGACATCGCCGACTCGCGCTGGCAAGCCGACCTGTCCATCGAAACTCAGATAGGCGTCCTCTTTCCCGGTCTTGACGTGGATTTCAATCTCGACCGTATCGCGCACCACCACCGGACGGTGCGTCAATCCGTGAGGCGAGACGGGCGTAATGAGGAAGGCATCCACATCCGGGTTAAGAATCGGCCCTCCCGCTCCAAGAGAATAAGCGGTAGAACCGGTCGGCGTGGCGATGATCAGAGCATCGGCCCTGTAACTGGAAACGAACTCCGCGTCCACGAAAAGCTCGAAGTGATTCAAGCGCGCGATGGCGCTCTTGCTCACCACCACCTCGTTCAAGGCGGCGTGTGTGGCCAGGGTCTCGCCGCCCCGCATCAGCGAACCACTCATCATGGACCGGCTGTCCACGATGTAGCGCTCTTTCTCGATCGCTTCCAGAGCCGGATACAGATCGGCCAACGCAAGTTCGGTCATGAATCCGAGCGTGCCCAGGTTAATGCCGAGAATCAGGGTTCCGGTTTTCGCCACCGCGCGCGCCGCCGAAAGCAGACGTGCCGTCGCCGCCCAGCACCAGAGCCAGATCCGGAGACCGCTCCGCCAAGTCGCATCGCGGCATCACGTTGGTCGCCGAAAAGTAAGCTGCGCTTTCCTCGTCCACCACCACCGCGTAGTTGCGCTGCTGTAGCCATTTTTCCAGCGGAGGCAGTGCTTCGCGACAGCTCGGGACGCCCCGGCTTCGAAATGATGGCAACGGTTTTCTGCCGGCTCGGGCTTTGGGGAGACTTGGACATGTCTTCGGACTTCTCTTTAAGGCTTGCGCTCGGGTGTCTCTTCTGACATCGCTCCGAACATCGGACTTCCGATTGTACAGAATCACCGGATGGCAGGCGTCAGAAACTCCGCGTGCAGCAGGAATTCGCGATTCCCTTCGCCGCCAAGAATGGGAGACTCGATCCATTCGGCGCGCGCGCATCCGAGTTCCAAAAGCGCCGCTTCCACCCTGGCCACGGCCGCCCGCTGTGCCGATTCGTCGCGCACGATTCCGCCTTTACCCACCAGTTCCCTGCCCGCTTCAAACTGCGGCTTCACCAACACCACAATCTGCCGAACGAACTCCGATACCGCGGGCGCAGTCGGACTGAGTTTCACATTGCGAGGCAGGCTGGAGCAAAAAGCGGCGCGAATCACCGCCGGCAGCACCAGCGTGGCGGAGATGAAGGAAACATCCATGGCAATGAAATCCACCGCCTCGCCAATGTCGCCGGGCTCGACATAGCGGGCGTTAGTTCTCTCCAGAAGCCGAATGCGTGGATCGTTGCGCAAGCCAAAATCCATCTGCCCATACCCAGTATCGACGGCAATCACCTTGGCCGCGCCGTGCTGCAACATGCAATCGCTGAATCCCCCAGTGGAAGCGCCGACGTCGAGACAGACTTTGCCATGAAGGTCAATTCGCCAGTGCTCGAGAGCCTTCTCCAACTTGAGCCCGCCCCGGCTGACATAGCGGAGATCTTCGCCCAGCAGGCGCAAAACCGACGACGAGCCGGAGTCAATCAATGCGCCCGCCTTCGCGATCTTCTGCTCGTTGACCAGAACTTTTCCGGCCAGGATAAGAGCCTGCGCGCGCTCGCGCGACGACGTCAGCCCTCGCTCCACGAGCAACTTGTCGAGACGTGTCTTCACGCAGTATCGAGAAATCGGAGTATCGAAAAAACGAATCCGTCCGATGCGTCTAGCACCCGATGCAGTGCAGAATGTTGAAAGCGATTCGTTAACAGAAGGTTACAAGAGTAAGTTCCCGCTTTTCCACAAACTTTTCCTCAGCGGTGTTGAAAACTTGGGGAGACCAAGCAGTTTGGGAACTCAGATGACCCGATCACCCGATGGCCCGATCACCCGATGATTTCTCAGCCCGCAACTTCTTCCAGAAGCTTCTGGTCGATGTCGAAGTTGGCATGCACGTTCTGCACATCGTCGCAATCTTCGAGCGCTTCCATCAACCGGATCATCTGCGCCGCCTGCTGCCCTTCCAGCTTGATGTAGGTATCCGGAATCATGCCCACGCTCTGAGGAGATGGGCGTAATGCCGGCCTTCTTCACGGCCTCCAGCACGCCTTCGTAGGCGGAAGTCTCAGTCAGGATTTCCCAGTTCTCGCCATCGTCCTTCAAATCCTCACCGCCCGCTTCCAGGATGATGTTCATCAGGTCGTCTTCCTTGGCCGCCGACTTGGGAATGATGATGTCGCCCTTCTTGTGGAACATCTACGCGACCGCGCCCGCTGCGGCCATGTTCCCATTGTTCTTCCCGAACACGTGCCGGATTTCGCTAACCGTGCGATTGCGGTTGTCGGTAGAAATTTCCGCCAGCAAAGCCACGCCGCCCGGCCCGTAGCCCTCAAGCACAAATTCTTCGTAGCTCGCGCCCGGCAGTTCGCCGGTGCCGCGCTGGATGGCGCGCTTGATGTTGTCGGCCGGCATGTTCTCGTTCTTCGCCGCCAGGATCGCCGTCCGCAGCCGCGGGTTCATGTCGGGATCGCCGCCCGACTTCGCCGCCATCGCGATTTCCTTGATGAGGCGGGTAAAGATCTTGCCGCGCTTAGCGTCAAGCGCGCCCTTCTTGTGCTTGATAGTTGCCCATTTCGAATGGCCGGACATAGCTCTACCTCATCTCTAGAGATACTCGAAAGTTGCGACTGATTCTCGGAATGATGGATCCGCCCGCGGAGGAAATCACAGGATCAGCCTCGACAGTAAACACGTTCAGGCGAATCTGCAAATATAGCTGGGTCAGTGTTCGTCTTTAGCTTCCGCCCGCGGCGGAAATCACCGTCAGCCCGACTAGCCACTCCAGCGAAAGCAGTTATAGCAAGGGACACGAATCGACACCCTTCATGATTTGTCATCCTGAGCGAAGCGAAGGACCGCCGTGCATTTTGCCGCGGAGCTGCAGCTCAATCGAAATCTCGCTGAATCCTCCAGCTCGGAGCCATCAAGTCGATAGACTCTCGGAACCGAGTGGAGTGGCTGGCCCACCCTTATCGCTCAGCTCAACTCCCGCGGGGGCCCCGTCCTGTCCGATTTCCTGCGACAGGGCGGGGCCTATCGACCTCTTTCCATCCTCGTCCGAACGGTAGGTGGGCTGGTGGCCCGCCCTTTGAACGACGTTCGCCTGCGCCACCATAACTGAGGATGCTCCACCTTGCGCTCTTTGCAAGAGCCTGCCCTGAGCGGAGTCGAAGGGGTGCACGGCGATGCCGCCGATACAACCTTTGTGTCGTCCGTGACGTGAACAGCCCAACTCCGCCGTTCGATCGCCGCCCGGCTTGTGATTAAATCGTACCTGTCCAGCGAGGTTCATATGCCGTGGTGGGTTCAATTTCTCATTGCTCTGGGTGCGGTCCTCGGTGTCGTCTGCTTGGGATTGATTGCGAAAGGAATCTTTGCCCTCAGGGATGCTATTAGCAGCTTGGGGAAGTCCATCGAGCAAATCAAGCCACCATCGGTGGCAGACCTCATCGCAAGACTCCCATTGTTTTGAGGAAATAGTCGGCACTCACTCTTAGCCGAGTATCCCAATGGCGCAGCGGCGTTATGCCGTCATCAGGGAGGTAACGCTGGCCAGGCTTGCGGTCCGTGGTAAAAGTCTGATTCGTATCAGGGCACGCCTTCAGGCGTGCCGCAAGTGCCATGTTATGAATGCGCCTTTAGGCGCTGGTTCTTGGCGCCAGAGTTTCACCACAGGCTGCTAGGCGTGAGGTACCCTTGTTGGGGATCTCCATGGCCGCGAAAGCTCTCGATCGCCAACTCACCGAACTCGAAGCCCGCCGCTATCGCTTCGGACGCCACGAAGCCGCGACGCGTAGTGAAGTTACTGAAGCGGCTAAATACCGCGCGCTTTCCCGACTCAGCGTCGCTGATCCGCTTCCACGAAGCGCTACTTTTCCTGCGCGCCTTTCCGCAAGGGCCAGCCGTAGTGCGCGCCACCGAGCGCATTCTGAATAGTTTCCACAGAAAAGTCGAAGCCCTACGCAAAGCCGGCGCCGACATGGACGACTTCGAGCCCATCGAAGTCTCCGGCATAGCCGGCACCGAGATGGAAGACACGCTCAGCTTCGACGTAGCCAACTGGCTAATCAAGCGCATGAAAGGCAAAGTCGAGATCGCCTGGGAAAATTACGACCCAGGACGCGAGCTAGGCACCACCGGCCCGCGCTTCATCCCCTTCCTCGAGGACGACGCGTATGTAGAGGCCGACACACCCTGGCGCCGATGGCTGGAGACGGCCGCAGGAAAAAAGAACGCGAGCGCGGCGTGCGGCTGATCGGACGCTTCGAGCAATTGCGGCTGCCCGTGCAGCAGAAAGCCGAACTCTACGAATCGCTACGCGTCCCCCTGCGTTGGAATCTCGGGAACTCCGTCATCACGCGAACGCGAAACTGGAAGCCGGTTCCAAGCGTTTTCTACCACAGCGAACCGCTCATCAGCCGCAGCCAAGTCTCGCTGGCCGCCGAGTTGGCAAGGCGTCCACCGCAACTGACGAAGCTTTCGCGCCAGCAGGGCGACAAGATCATGGACATGATCCGCGAGGTCATGCTGGTCCGCTACCGCGAACTTTACGGCACCACGCTGGGCGATCCGAGGTCGGTGGTGCAGTCCGATGTCGGACGCGGCGTGACGATCTATCTCTGGAACCTGCCGCCAGATCGCCGTCTCCCGCTGCGCGCCTATGTCGCCGGCTTGACGCTCAAGAATGGAGTGCCCGTCAACTACATCGAAGCCATCGGCCTCTGCGAGTGGATGGAGGTAGGCTTCAACACCTTCTACACATTCCGAGGCGGCGAAGCGGGATGGATCTACGCGCAAGTGCTGCGCTGCCTGTGTCACCGTATGGGAACGACATGCATCTCGGTCTACCCGTATCAACTAGGCCATGAAAACGAGGAAGCGATCGAATCGGGCGCGTTCTGGTTTTACCGGAAGCTGGGCTTCAGGCCGGGACGCCCAGAACTGCAAAAGCTGGTCGAGCGCGAAGAACAGAAAATCGCCGCCGATCCCAAATACCGGACCCCCGCGCGCACGCTGAAGCGGCTGGCGGCGGGGCATGTCTTCTACGATGTACCAAGAAACGAGCTGCCGGGAAGCGAAGCAGGAGCGTGGGACGGATTTTCAACGCGCAACATAGGATTGCAAGTCAACCGCCGGATGGCGCGCGATTTTGGCGGAGATGCCGTCCGCATGCGCGAGCATTCAAGGCGTGCGCTGGAGCGAATCCTACGCGTCAGCACATCTTCATGGAAGCCGCTGGAGAAGGCAGCCTTCGACAATTTCGCGCTCGTCCTGGCCGATGTGCCGGGATTGCATGCGTGGGCACAAGAAGAAAAAGAAGACCTCATCCAAATCATCCGCGCCAAAGCCAAACCGGATGAAATGCTCTACCTGCATCTCACGCAGCGTCACGGGCGGCTAAGGAGGGCGCTGCTGACGCTAGGGTCGTAGTCGATCGGTGGAATGAATATAACGAAATACTGTCCGTTGATCGTTGATCGGTGGGGGCTGGCCCGCCCTTTCCCTCATCTCAACTCCCGAGGGTGCCCCGTCCTTGTGTCTGCGTTCTTTGCAGACACAGGGCGGGGATTTTGACCTCGTTCACTATCGTCCGAACGCTGACCGATCCGCGTCGGAAGCGGGCGTGGGCCCCCCTAGCGGGGAAGCACACCCGCTTGTCTCTTAACATTGACCGAAATATTGGGGGTGCGCCACTTCTCACGCTTTTTGAGAAGTGGCTCGCCGAACTGCTGGCATTGTGAGACTCCGCGTTACGCTCTCCACATCGGACTTCCAGGTCGGTCTCGGCCTGAGTTACGTTCGGAATCTCATCGGATCGCATAACCGCCATCGACACGAATCGTAGTACCGGTAACGAAGTCCGAAGCCCGCGAGGCCAAGTACACAGCTGTTCCCGCAAGTTCCTCCGGTTGACCCCACCGACCGGCAGGAGTCCGCGCAAGAATTTCGTCGTTCATGGGCATTGTACGTACCGGCGCCGTCATGTCCGTTTCAATCCACCCTGGCGCGATCGCATTGACTTGAATGTTGTGCGGGGCGAGCTCAATGGCCATGGACTTGGTCAGTTGGACGATCGCTCCTTTCGCTGCGCTGTAAGAGGGGATGAGCCCAGATCCAAAGAACGAGTACATACTGCCGATGTTAATAATCTTTCCACTTTTACGACTAAGCATCGATCTGGCAGCGAGCTTCGAAAGAAGGAAAACTGCATTGAGTTGCGTCTCGATGACGTTGTCCCAATCTTCAGGTTTTTCCTGCAACACACCGCCGCTCAACGACACGTTGCCGGCATTATTTACCAGGATGCCTATGCCACCGAGTTCGCTCTCGACCCTGTTAAGCGCCGGCTCCAATCCGGCGCGATTGGTCACATCAACCTTCACAGCAACCGATGGAACACCGATTGCTTTCAATTCGGAAAGCACCCGCTGGTTCTTTTGGTCGTTTCGTCCAAACACTGCGACGGCAGCCCCGGCTTCGGCCAATCCGAGCGCAATGCTGCGGCCAATTCCGCCATTACCACCAGTCACGACAGCCACCCGACCGGTTAAGTCAAATAACGCAGGCGCTTTCATCAAGCACTCCCCTTTTCGAATTTCTGTGGTGGCGGCCCATCTGCTGTTCAGACTAGCCGTAGCTAAGACGCGGGGTGGGCCACATTACTGCGGAAGTATAACGCGGGCTTGTCTTTTACCATCGACCGAAATAACTGGGGTGCGCCACTTCTCACGCTTTTTGAGAAGTGGCCTGCCGAACCGCGGACACCGTTCGCTCCCCTTTACGCGGCCTGAGGTCGTATCTTCAGTCTTAAGCATTTCCCACTCCGCCACCTTCCAGACCTGCCTCGCCCAGGAAGCAAACGCGGGAGCCTCGACGCCAGCCCGCCAAATTATGCTGATGGTAAGAATTACCGTGTAACTAATACACGCTTGTGTCTATTTAACCACATCGACCCTGCGCGTTATCAATGACTTAGGATGGCTGACCGCGAATTAATAATGACCACAGGTCACTAATAAATACACAGGGCGAGCCCCATGTGTTCGCTTTTTGTGCGCCAAAGTCATGCCTCCGATCGCCTCTGAATATGTAACTATTTACGTACATATTTGCCATGTTCCACGTGGAACACTGTACGTACAATTCTGGGCGGGTCGCCGGTTGGCAGTTTATTGTTCGCAGCCAGCACGAGCGAACTTGAACCGCCTCGTTCGACCGTGTATAAAGACTTAGGAAGCACGATGCCGGGTGCAGTACTTCCCGGCGTGTGCCATGCGGACTGCGATGTTCCCTCAAACGGTCTGCAAGAGATTGATTTTAAAGCGGAAGTGGTGGAACTGGCAGACACACCATCTTGAGGGGGTGGCGCCGAAAGGCGTGGGGGTTCAAATCCCCCCTTCCGCACCAATTTTGCCACCGACGACTATCCACCCAACGAGATGGTCACGCCCCCGGCGACGATGAGTGCGCCGCCGATCAGAATGCGGGAGCGTGGGCGCCTGGCCGAATCTGACGCGGGCTACGATCTGCGCCAGCAGGAAGAAAAGCACGACGTAGACGCCAATCAGTTTGCCGAACTCCCAGCGTGGGGCGTTGACGACCAGTCCATAAGCGGCGAGCGACACCGCTCCCGCCCACAAAAGCGAGGGCGCGGCTCATCCCGGAAGCACGATAGAGCGCGGACTGAAAGCACGAGTCGCCGTAAGCTTCCAGGAACGCGGCGATCGCCAGAAGGAAGAGCGCACCGCTGCGGTGCGCGACGATGTGATTGAGCAGGTCTCTCATAGGACGCAGGTGTCCCGCCATCCTAGCAGGAAAGGCGGCTTCGTCGGGTCCTTTCCGTTTCTAGGTACAATAAGAAAATTCGATTGGACGGTGCGACTACGGCGATTAGCCTCAGCTGGTTGGGACGGAGATACGTTCCTGCATGACGATCCCAGAGCGCAACGTTCGAGGGACAGAAGGGTATGAAACTCGCCGGTTTCTTATTGCTGGTTGCAGGATGGGCGATTGTGGTTTTCGCCGTTGCCTTGCTGCCTTCGGCGGGCCCGCGCGCCGCGTTCGTGCTCGCCGGCATGGCGGTGGAGTTGCTCGGCCTCGCGCTCGCGGTCCGTTCTCATCTTGTGCTGGAAGCGGAAGGAGAGTGACCCTTTTCGTGGCTCCTTCTCTGGTCTCGCTCCCGGAAGTCTCCGCGCTGCTCTGCTTTCTCCTCATCCTTCTTGTACCGTTCGCGGGCGTCGGGCTGGCGCTGATCAACTGCGGCCTGGGGCGAGCGCGCAGCGCAGCCCACGCCATGCTGGCGGCGCTCTCGGTGACGGCGGTAGCGGCCATTGTGTATGTGATCGTCGGTTTCGCGTGGCAAGGAGCGGCGGGCCGGCCGGAACACGTCCTCATCGCCGGAGGAAAGGCGTGGGGATGGATTGCGGCGGAACCGTTCTTCCTGCGCGGGCTGCGGCTCGACCTTTCTCCGGCGGCGCTGGTGGTATTGCTGCAGCTCTTCAGCGTCGGGCCTGGCGGGGCTGATTCCACTCAGTTCGGGCGCGGACCGCTGGCGGCTGGGCGCGACGTGCGCCTCGACTGCACTGCTCGCCGGCTGCACCTATCCGCTGTTCGCACACTGGGCATGGGGCGGCGGATGGCTGGCGCAACTCGGTGTCAATTGCGGACTCGGCCGGGGCTTCCTCGACGGCGGGGGCTCCGGCACGATTCAAGTGACTGGGCGGACTGACCGCACTATCGATCACTTGGATTCTCCGCCCCCGGCGGGGAAAGTTTTCCGCCGAGGGCCTGCCCGCCGCGCTTCCCGGACACAGCGCGGTGCTGGTTCTGCTCGGCTGCCTGTTCGCGTGGATCGGATGGATGGGGTTGAACTCTGGCGGCGCGATTCTGTTCCTGGGCGTGGAGCCGGCGCGCGTTGTATTGATCGCCGTCAATACTACATTGTGCGCGGCGGCTTCCGGGTTGACGACGGTGGTGGTGACGCGCGTCCGGTTTGGCCGGCCCGATGCGTCGCTGAGCGCCAATGGGTGGGTGGCGGGCTTGGTGGCCAGCAGTGCAGCGGCCGCGTTCATGAAGCCAGCAGCCGCGATCATTGTGGGTGGGGTTGCGGGCATCGTGGTTCCGCTGGTTGCCGATTTGCTTGAATTCCAACTTGCGATTGACGACCCCGGCGGCGCCATTTCCGTGCATGCGGTCGGCGGGCTCTGGGGGTTGCTGGCGGTAGCGCTGCTGACCGATGCCGGCGCGCCCGGGAAATCGGGCGGGCAGTGGCTGGCGCAGTTGGTGGGAATGGCAACGCTGCTGGGCTTTGTCTTGCCGCTGTCCTATGGATTGAACTGGCTGCTGGATCGTGTCTATCCGCAACGCGCGCAGCGGGAAGGCGAGTTGCAGGGGATGGATCTGTACGAACTAGGGGCGGGAGCGTATCCGGAGTTTGACATCCATGGCGACGAGTTCCTTCCGCGGTGAGAATCGGTTGGCGAATTGTTAGCGTATCTAGACTAGCTGTGGAAGGCTACGTAGAGCAGCACGCCGAAAATCACAATTGGAATCAGGACCATCAGCGCGTAGAAGAGAACTTTCTTCCCCGATCAACGCAGTTTATAAGGGCGACCCCGGTACATTCCCATGCGTTCGACGCTGCGAATGCGGATCAACTGGATACTGATGTTGTCGCTTCCGTCCTTCTCGTTGGCGCTGGAGACGAGCTCGCGGGCAGCGGCGTTTAGGTCCCGGTGCCGGCCCACGGTCTGAGCCATTTCCGGCGCACTGACCGCGCCGTGCAGTCCGTCGGAGCAGAGCAGCAGTACATCGCCGGCCAGCAGTTGGACCTCATCGATATCGACGTTTACGAAAAGGTTCATCCCGAGAGAGCGGCTGAGAACGTGGCGGGCGGAAGACTCGGCGGCCTCTTCGGCGGAGACCAAGCCAAGGCGCTCCTGGTCGGCGGCGACGGTGTGATCGCGGGTGATGGGCTTGGCATCGCCGGTCCGGATCAGATAGCATCGGGAGTCGCCAACGTAAGCGATGGTGGCCCGATCGAAGCGCACGCCGCAAACTACGATCGTCGAGGCCATCCCGGCACCAGAAGGGCCCGCGAGCGCTCCGGTTTCGCAGACGCGCGCATTGGCGGCTTGCACCAGTTGGTTCAGCAGTTCCTTCTGCTGTGCCGTCTCTTTCGCGCGCTGGAAGCCCCCCACCACCTCCTGCACGGCGGCCCGCGATGCCACTTCTCCCTGGCGCTGTCCGCCGACGCCGTCGGCCAGGGCAAACAGCCAGCCATGCGAACGGGCGCGCGCCGGCGAACCGGGGACTACATGCCCAACATAGTCCTCGTTCCCCGCGCGTACGCGACCCACATCGGAGAGCTCCGCGAATTCAAGATCCAACATAGAAGAGCGAACTGTGCGGATAGAGACCTACGCGGCCCTATCGCCGGCGATGGCCAGTTCCCAATATCTAATTCTTACTGACAACCGGAAGCCTGGCAACCCTGCGGCTGCCAGGCTTCACCGTGCCAACTGTTCGTGACGTCATGCGATCGTCGTCATGGTCACACGGTCCTTTAATCAGGGTTGTGCGGCCGGAGACTCTTACTGATGCGGAAGAAGTAAATCGCGCCGTAACGCCCGAGACGAACTCGATCCCCGGCGCCAGAAGCGGCTCCATCTAGGTGCCTGAGAGCGGCTTCTGATTTTGTTACTCGCTTTCTCTCCTGTGCGTGCAACGGATGACCGGGCGCTTCCGATGTCACCAAGTTGACCTTAGCGGTCCAACCAGCGCGCGTCCAACGCATAGTTTTTCTGTTCTGCATCGGAGTTTCTTTTAGCAATTAGTCTTATGAGACCGATAACCGTCGGTTCTCATGATCACACTCCAAGAGTCAACCCGGTGGCCTTGACCGATGGGAAGGGCGGATGTCAAACTCTTGTTGGGCAAGGAAGACATTTCATCATCTTCAAGGGGAGTTTGTTTTCAATGACGATTTTGATTACCTTGGTTCATGTTATCGTTTGTTTCTTTTTGATTGCGGTCGTGTTGCTGCAGAGCGGAAAGAGCGGCGACCTGGCCGCGGCTTTCGGCGGTCAGGGCAGCCAGACAGCGTTTGGTCCGCGGGGCGCGGCTTCGGTTCTTTCCCGGGCGACGACCTGGTCCGCAATCATCTTCATGCTCACGTCGATCACGCTTTCGATTTTTGCAGCGCGGCGAACGGGGCCATCGTCCGTGCTTTCGGGAGTAAAGCCGACGCAGACGAAGTCGCAGCCAGCGACTCCGGTCGCGCCGTCCGCGCCGCCGACCGTTCCGCAAAACCAAGCGCCGACACAGAAATAATTTGCTGGTGGAGAGCCTGCGTCCCGCCCGGCTGGACGCGCGAGACGCCCGTCGCTCCATCGTATGACTCGCCACGCGGTCACCCTACCAGGTCACCCTACAGGAATGGATTCTCTTCCCTTTCTTCGCCTATGGTTGTTCGGGGGCCGTGGCCTGGAATGACGACGGTATCATCGGGCAGGGTGAGGACGCGATCGTGCAGGGAGCGCATGATTTTCTCGAAGGATCCTCCGGGGAGATCGGTGCGTCCGATGCTGCGGGCGAACAGGGTATCGCCGGCGATCAGTAATTTTTCCGCGGGAAAATAGAGGCAGACGCTGCCCTCGGTGTGGCCGGGAGTGTGGAGAACGTTCGCTGTCAGGTTACCCGTCCGCAACGATTCGCCGTCTGCGATGCTCGCTTCGATGGCAACCGCGCCCGGCGCGGCCATGCCGAGCCAGGACGCCTGTACGTCGAGCATTTTCAGCAGCGCGTAGTCATTCTGGTTGAGCAGGATTGGCGCGCCCGTCAGCGCGCGCAGCTTCATGGCTCCGCCTACGTGATCGATGTGGGCGTGGGTGATGACGATCTGCTTCACTTCCAACTTGTGCTGGCGGACGATAGCGAGAACGTCTTCAATGTCATCGCCAGGATCGATGACCATGGCTTGGTGCGTGGTCTCGTCTCCGATGACGGAGCAGTTACATTGCAGCGGGCCTACGGGAAGGATCTTGTGAATCATGCCTCATTTTCGCTCAGACCGCTGGATTCCACCACCCCATGAATTTAGAGTGAAGATTTCACGGAACCAAACCCAGTTGTTCGTCGTATCTTTGTTTACGTACAATTCTGCCGACCGGGGAGGTCATTTCATGAGTGCCTTGAGCCGTTTCCGTTGCGCTTGCTTTGCTGTTTTTCTTTTGCTTGCCCTTGGGGCATTTGCCCAAACCCAGACGCAATTGATTCCGCGCAGCGTTTTGTTTGGCAATCCTGAACGCTCTTCTCCACAAATTTCGCCCGACGGCGCCATGCTTGCCTATCTTGCCCCCGATCAGGGAGTGCTCAACATCTGGGTACGCACTCTGGGCAAAACGGACGATCGCGCCATCACCAACGATCGCAAGCGCGGCATCCGAAATCTGTTTTGGCAATACGACTCGAAGAACATCCTCTATGCCCAGGATCAGAATGGCGATGAGAACTGGCGCGTCTATCAGACCAACATCGCCACCAAACAGACGCGCGACCTTACACCTTTCGAGAAAGTGCGCGCCGACATCGTCGCGCTGGAGCCTGCCCATCCGGAGACTGCGCTCATACAGTTGAACAAGCGCGACGCCAAGCTTTTCGACATCTACCGGGTGAATCTCGCAGAGCGGCGAACTGACTCTCGATACGGAAAACCCGGGCGATGTCGCCGGTTATCAGCCCGATCACGATCTACAGGTTCGCGCGGCGCAGGTGACGACTCCCGACGGTGGCACCGTGATCCGGGTGCGGGACAATGCTAAATCGCCCTGGCGCGAGTTGATGAAGTGGGGCCCGGAAGAGACCTTGGGCAACATCGACAGCTTTTCTGCGGACAACAAGGCTTTGTTGGTCATGACCTCGCTGGATGCCAACGCTGCCCGCCTCCTTTCGGTCGACGTCGCTACCGGCAAGAGCACAGTCATTGCTGAAGACCCGCAATTCGACGTCTCGTTTACGGTCACGCATCCGCGAACCAACAAACTCCAGGCGGTGGTATTCCTGCGCGAGCGCCGCGATTTCCAGATTCTCGATCCTTCGCTACAGCCTGATTTCGACGCCCTCAAGAAAGTGCGCGATGCCGACATCAGTAACATCAGCCGCGACCTGGCCGATGACAAGTGGGTGGTGGCCTTTCAGGGGGACGACGCTCCCATCTACTACTACCTCTACGACCGCGCCAGCCGGACGGCCACCGTGCTGTTCAGCAATCGGCCGGCGCTGGAAAACTTCAAACTGGCGAAAGTGAAGCCGATCCAGTACAAGGCCCGCGATGGCATGACGATCTACGGATATGTCACGACTCCGGCGGGAGTCGCACCGAAGAACCTAGCCATGGTCATTTTTCCGCACGGAGGTCCCTGGGCACGCGACCTCTGGGGATACGATCCCAATGCGCAGTGGCTTGCCAATCGCGGCTATGCCGTTCTGCAGCCGAATTTCCGATCATCCACCGGCTATGGCAAACAGTACCTTAACGCCGGCGATCGCGAGTGGGCTGGGACCATGCGCACCGATCTGCTCGACGGCAAAGACTGGGCGGTGAAGCAAGGCATAGCCGATCCCGCGAAAGTCTGCATCATGGGCGGCAGCTATGGCGGTTACGCCACGCTCGCCGGCGTCGCCTTCGCGCCCGATGCCTTCGCTTGCGGCGTTGACATCGTTGGCCCTTCCAACCTCAATACGCTGCTGAAGACGATTCCGCCCTATTGGTCCACGATGGTCTCCATCTTCCACAAGCGCATGGGAGACAATGAAGAATTTCTGAAATCGCAATCGCCGCTTTTCAAAGCCGACCAGATCAAGGCGCCTTTGCTGATCGGGCAGGGGGCGAACGATCCGCGCGTCAACAAGGCGGAAAGCGACCAGATCGTCGCCGCCATGCGCAAGAACAACAAGCCGGTCGAATACTTTGTCTTCCCGGACGAAGGGCACGGTTTCGCCCGGCCGGAAAACCGTATGGCCTTCAATGCCGCGGCGGAAGAGTTCCTGGCGAAGTATCTGGGCGGCAGGCATGAGCCGCCGAGCGCTGCGGAAAAGAAGTTGCTCGACAGCGTGAAACAGTAGCGAAACGCCAAAGGGCTCTACCCGGATGTTCGGCGGCCCACTTCTCGCGGAGAGACGTGGTGCGCCCCGCGACATTTGCGGTCAGAACTCCCTGACGCAGTCAGATAGCGCAGGAGGTGTAGGGGTCCTTCGACTCCGCAGAACGATCCGCTTCGCGAATCGTTCTGCTTCGCTCAGGATGACAGCGCTGATTTATGCTACGGAATTAGTGGAACACACTTCCTACGAAGCCGTCGCGATCTGTCCTGTTGTCTGATCGGAGCGGAAGCGCAGGAGGGCTGCGATATTGCCGGCGCGATCCAGATCGGTGTGCTCCTTGAGATAGAACAATTCGATGTCGCGGCGGATGGCGATCGGGATGATGGCATCGCAGACGTCGGAGAGTTCGCGAGTGGGCTTTCCGCAAGCGACGCACGACGGGACCAAGTGGGCGTCGAGGTGACCGCAGTGCGGGCACTCGACTGCTCGAGCAGAATAGTTTTCGGTGAGGAAGATGGTCTGCACTTCCCCGGTCTCCAGCGCCTGCAGCACGCGGCGGAGGCCGGTGACACCACGTCCGTTGGACTTGGCGAAATCCAGCGCTTCGCTGACTTTGGTAGAGGCGCGTTTCGCGATCCATTGATTGAGGACGGCGCCGGCGCGATCGCGAATCTCTTCATTCGAAACGCTGGCTACGTCGGCTGAAAATCGGCCAATCAGGCGCTGTTTGACGTAAGGATGAAGGTTGGATTCGAACTCGGACCAGTTGGCATCCTGGCAACCGACGATGAGCCGCTCCCAGATACCTTTCTCGAAGTCGGTCCGCAGCCGTTCGGAAACGGCCTTGAAGTGCTGCAGCGCTTCCTCGGATACGCGGCGTTCGGCATGGCCGCCTTCGTAGCCGTTGTAGCCTTGGCTCGAGGCGTTGCGCGAGAGCATGTGGACAATGGCTCCGCGCTCGTGCAGGTCGTCGAGGCGAAGATCGAAGAAACGGGCGCGCTGGCGGTCGACCATGGCAACGCGAGAGAGCGGGCTGGGCTCCCAGCAAAGCGGCCAGCGGTTTCAACTGAAAGCGCGGCTGGAGATAAATCTGGGTAGACACGAGATGCGGGGGCAGTTCGTACTCCTTCCAGAAATTCTGAGCGGAGCAGGCGAAGACTGCCCTTCCCCGGGCATGGCCGCGCAGGTTGGTGGCCAGATCGAGCACGCGATCGAGGTCGGCATGAAGCGATCCGTTCTTACCGGTCGCGGCAGAACTTTTCAGGGCCTGCTTCACGACATCCTTGGCGACGATCGCCTCGCGGCGATGGGAACGATCCTGCGGAGGATCGGGCTGAAAGTAAAAACTCAGGGCGCACGCCCCTTTGGTTTCGTCCGCCTGAAAAGCCGCCAACTCACGGATTTCGTCTCGGGTCATCATCTCGACGCTCCTTGATGTTTAGGTTCTGAGTGAGATGTTTAGATTCGAGTTTTGACTAAGAGTGCCTGGTGGAATTCGCTGGCTATGGAAGGCGCGCTGCGAACGCAGTCGCGCGCCCGCTGAACGGACTCGCGCACGGCCTCCGGATGCAGGCCGGTGATGGCGGCAATTTCGCCGAGGGAAAAGCCCTCGATGCCATAGAGCAGGAAAGTTTCGCGGTCAGTGCGGTCGACGCCGCGGAGTGCGGCCTGCACCAAGGCGATCATTTCGTCGGAGTAGGCGGCCTGTTCAGGAGTGGACACGCGGCGATCGGGGATGGCGCTTTCGCGCGTCCAACCCTCGTCGGGCTGATGGAACTGGAGACTGGGTTCGTCGGAGGCTTCGACATTTTGCCGGCGGCGACTGGCTTCGAGATGCAGGTAGGCGGGAGACTCCAGTTCCTGGAGGCGCGCCGTCATCTCGTTCATGGCTTGCAGGGCAAGGCGGTAAAGCCAGGGTTCGAGCGACACTTTTTCCGGACGGTCGTGGTCGCCGAGAGCTCGGGCGATGACTTCGTTCACGACCTCGGGGGTGGAGAGACCGTCCTCGGAATTGGGAATCTCCTCGTCGGCGCGGCGGAAATAGAGTTCGCGGTCCACGAAGCGTTCGAGCCGGGAGAGATTCGCATTCACATAGGAGCCGATGTCGTCGGCGGAAATGGTGGGCGGCAAAACCGCTGCCAGCGTCTGCTCGAAGGGAACGCCGGGCTCGGGAGATTCCTGGGGCCCTCCGCGCCAGCGACGCCATTTATGGCTGGAGCGGAGCAGATCCTTATGCCGGCCGATCTGCTGGATGAGTTCGTCAAAGGCAGCCTTGATGGCGGAGGTTGGGCTGGGAGCTTTCGCCTGGGCGGCAAGTTGTCCGGAGGGCAAGCGCAGATTCAAGGAGACGATCGTTCCCTCGCGCGCCGAATTCTCCTCGATGACGGCTTTCAGATCGAGCCAGTTCGGGCCGGAAGACCTGTAGGCGCTTCTGGATTTTCTCGATCTGGTGGCTGATTTCTTTTTCGATGTCGGGAGTTTTGTGGACCTTGTAACTGACGTGAACGTTCATCTTCGAGCCTCGAACGCTGGGGTGGATCCCCGTGAAGCGGCGGTCCCTACAAAGCAATTGTACACCCGGTGGGAAGAGGGCAATTCTTCACCACAGGGAGCACGGGGGAACACAGGGGTAGTGGCTCTTCAAAGTAGCCCCTAACACACAGGGGAAAGCATGATTTTGCCTGCCCCCGCTCGGCGGAGCGGGCGAGGCGCACCGTTACTCCACCGCTTGCAGCAGGCGCGCGACCCCTTCGCGAAAGGTGGCCGATTCGGTGATCAGGCTCAGCACGAGATGGCCTTCGTTCGGAAAATCGTAGAAGTGGCCCGGGTGCACGATGACACCCATCTTGCGCAAGAGATCGATGGCTAGATCTTCGTCACTCTCAAGGACTGGGACGCGCACAACCACGTACCATCCGCCTTCGACTTGCAATCTTGCGCACGAGGGATGGCGGGCGAGTTGGGCATCGAGTTCCGCGAGATTCACGCGCACGCGGTCCAGCAGAATGGGCTGGATCTGTTTGCGCTGATCGAGCAGCACCGGGGCGGCAAGCTGGACGGGAGCGTTCATGGAGAGATAGGTGTCGGCGATGATTTCGAGGCGCGCGCCTGCTTCCGCGACCATTTCTTCCGGGCCGCTGGTGGCTACCCATGCAAGCTTCATCTGCGGGAGCGCGGAAATCTTGGAAACTCCGCTGAGTGTGAAGGTGAGCGCGTCGGCGTTCGTCACGAAACTGCTGCGCGGCGCGCCGTCGTGCGCGTAATCGAGAAAAACCTCGTCCACGATCAGCGCCAGCCCGTAGTCGCGGCAGAAAGCGTTGAGCGCCGAGGTTTCCGCAGCCGAAACGTAGGAGCCGGTCGGGTTGTTGGGATGCACGAGAATCACGGCTCGCGACCTCGCGGTGGCTGCTTTGTAGAGCGAATCGAAATCGATTTGCCATCCGTGATCGTAGAGCAGCGGATACGGAACGAGCTTGACGTCGGCGAGATCGGCGAGAAACTCGAACAACGGGTAGCTTGGTTTGGGTACTAGGATCTCTTCGCCGGGATTCGCAAGCAGACGGAAGACGTGGGAGTAGGCTTCGCTGGTGCTGGTGGTCAGAATCAGGCGCTCGGGATCGAGATCGAAAACCTCGTGCGACTCGCGGTAGTAGCGGCACACGGCTTGGCGCGCTTCGAGCAGTCCGCGGGGCTGCGGGTCGTAATGCATCGCTTCGGGATTCGCCAGCGCGGCGAGCACGATTTCGGATCCGGGCGGACGCCGGCTTCGGTCGGGTTCGAGATCGTGAGGTCTAGAAGTTTCTGTCCTGACGCGCGCGCTTCTTCGATGGCGCGCGTTAGAGCGTTCGGGCTGCGCCGCCAGCTTGTGCGGTGGGAGAACATTGTGAGTGAAAGGCGAGAGTAGCAGGTGCAGTCGGGACGCGACAAGTCTTGGAAGACTGGAGCGGACATGGCTGAGTGAATGGCGAGAGTAGCAGGTCAGATCGCTAGGCGACAAGAACGGAGAATGAGCCGGTGCGAATCAAGTTGGCATTTCTCTCCCTATTTCCAATCCCCGCAATTGTTTTGACAGAGCTAATCTGCCTCTCTACACTTGCAGTCATGGAAGTGCACTTTAAGCCGGAAACGGAATCGCGCCTTACCGAGCTGGCTTCCAAGAGCGGTCGCGCCCCCGACGATCTTGTCGAAGATGCGCTGGCTGGATATCTGGCGGAGGTGGCCGAAGTCCGCGAAATGCTCGATGGCCGCTACGATGAGATCAAGAGCGGCCGAGTTAGGCCTATCGACGGCGAGGCTTTCTTTGACACCCTGCGCCAACGCGAAAACGAGCTGCTCGCCAAGCGAAATTTGAAATGACTGCCGACCAGGGCTTTGAGCTGCATCCTGGCGCAGCGTCGGATATCACCGGTATCTGGGAGTTTATCGCTGAGGACAATCCCCAAGCGGCCGGGTGCGTCCGCGAAGACATTTTGGACGCGATTCGCAGGCTCGTTCCCTTTCCACTTCAGGGTCACCAACGGACGGATCTCACTTCACGACCGCTTCGTTTTCGGACGGTGCGGAACTACCTCATCGTCTATGCACCGGATGAAAGGCCCCTCCTAATAATTGCCGTGCTCCATGGTCGTCGCAGCCCTCGCGTGATCGCGGCCATCCTCCAAGGCAGGAAGTAGCCCACTGGATTCCTTTTAGGGAATTACTCAGCAACGCCCGTCCGAAGGTCTACTTCTTGAAAGCTTCTTTGTTTACCACGTAGGGCATCTTGGTGATGTCGCCGCCGTAGTTCCCTTCCAGCACGTCGATCAGACCTTGCACACAGCGGCCGGCCATACCTTTATTGGGATCGGATGACAAGCGCGTGATGCGCGCGGCGCTGGCGAAGTGGGGCGTGAGGCGGCAGCGGTCGACGATGGCGGGATCGCGCAGCAGAGAATCGGCGGGGAGAGGCTCGGTCGCGTACACATCGAGAGCGGCGCCGGCGATCCAGTTCTCGCGCAAAGCCCGCGCCAGGGCCACTTCGTCCACCACCGGACCGCGCGACGTGTTGATGACCAGGGCAGTGGGTTTCATCATGCGCAGCGTGGTTTCGTTGATCAGGTGATAGGTGGGCGTGGCGCTTTCGCCCTCGCGCAGCAGGGGAACGTGCAGGCTGATGAAATCCGCGGTGCTCAACGCTTCGTGCAACGTGGTGTAGCGAATTGTCGCTCGCTCGCGGCTGATGCCGCGCTTGAAGCGCAGGTCTTTCACTTCCTGGATGGCCTTGATGTATTCGTGGTTTTCATACGCGGGATCGAAGCACAGGATGTTCATGTCGAATCCCGCGCACTTTTTGATGAAGGCCTGCCCGATGCGTCCGGTGCCGATTACGGCGACCGTCTTTCCGGTGACTTCGTCGCCCAGAAACGGCAGGTACGGGTGCCAGTAGCCCCAGCGATTTTCGCGGGTCAGATGTTCGGCGGGCCAGAGTTTGCGGGCGAGCGCGCCCATCAGGAAAAAGGCAAACTCGGCGGTCGCTTCGGTCAGGACGTCGGCGGTATTAGTGAACGGGATTTTGTATTTATTGGCATCGCCGCGATTGATGTTGTCAAATCCTACGGCGTATTGTGCGACGACTTTTAGCGTGCCTTCTCCGGCGGCGAAGACCTCGGCGTCGATCGGATCGCGCAGCGTGGTGATCAGGCCATCTACGCCGGACTTCACCTTTTCTACGATCAAGCTTTTCGGTGGAGCTTCGGGCTGGGGATAGACTTCGACGTCGTATCCCTTGTGGTCAAGGATGTTGAGAGCTTCTCCAATGTCGCAGGTGGCAAAAACGCGGATTCTTTGGCTCATGGGCTGGAACAGTGTATCGCAGGCCGGATGTGCAGCGAAGGAAAGAGTCCCGCGGAATGGTCTAGACCGTGTGGAAGCGGGGCTCCGCCCCGCTTGGACGGGGCGGAGCCCCGTCCCCACACAAGCACGGTTCGCGGCTACTGTTCGCGTCTTTCTGGGCGCTGGAGCGGCGGAGGCTGCTTGCGCATGATGACGGACATCGGCTCCGAGAACCCAGAAAATTACGTCTTCGGAAATGTTGGTGGCGTGGTCCGCCACGCGTTCCAGATTGCGTGCGACTAGGAGTGCATCCAGCGCTTGTTGAGTCACTTGCGGCTCTTCGTTCATCTTTCGCACGAGCATGATAAAGGCTTCGTCGCGCATCCGGTCGACTACGTGATCCATTTCGAGCACGGCCTGGGCTAGTTCGGCTTTGCCTTCCACGAACGACTCCAGGGCGCGCCGCACCATGGCGCTTACGGCAGTGGCCATGCGAGCGATATCGACCGGCAGCTCGGCGGCCGGCAAGTCGATCATGTCCATGACGCGCTCGGCGATGTTAACGGCTTGATCGCCCACGCGCTCGAGGTCGGCGTTGATCTTGGTAACCGCGAGAATGAAGCGCAGATCCGTGGCCGCCGGCTGCTGTGTGGCGAGGATGTCGAAGGCGAGTTCATCGATCTCGCGCTCGGCCGCGTTGATCAGGCTCTCGTTTTCGAGGACCAGCCGGCAGCGGTTGAGATCGCGCTCGGTGTACGCCTGGGTGGCGCGATCCACTGCCAGTTCCGCGAGACCGCCCATGCGGAGCAGTTTCTCGCGGAGATCCTCCATCTGCTGCTGAAAGCGCGTGCGCATCATCCGAACCCTCTTTCGCAAGGTCAGAGGTTAGAGGTCAGATTGCAGAGGTGAAAATCCCAGGACCGCCACCACCATTTGTGCGATTGGCGTTTAACCCCTGCGATCTGACCTCTCACTTCTGACCTCATTACTACCCGAATCTGCCGGTGACGTAGTCTTCCGTCCGTTTGTCGGAAGGATTGGTGAATATCTTTTCCGTTTTATCGAATTCGATCATCTTGCCCAACAGGAAAAAGCCGGTAAACTCGGCCACACGGGCCGCCTGCTGCATATTATGCGTCACAATCACGATCGTGTATTGCTCTTTTAATTGAAAAATCAGCTCTTCGATTTTGCCGGTGGAGATTGGGTCGAGGGCCGAGCAGGGCTCATCCATGAGCAGAACTTCCGGTTGAACGGCGAGAGCGCGGGCGATGCAGAGGCGCTGCTGCTGACCGCCGGAGAGGCTGGCTCCGGACTTCTTGTGGAGATGATCTTTTACTTCGTCCCAGAGCGCGGAGGCGTGCAGAGATTTTTGGACTACCTCGTCGAGTTGTTTGCGGTTGCGAAAGCCGTTGAGCTTGAGACCGGCGGCAACGTTGTCGTAGATGGACATGGTCGGGAACGGATTCGGCTTCTGAAACACCATGCCTACGCGGCGGCGCAGTTGGGTGGCCGAGGTTCCGTTATAAACACTGAGATCGCCGATGTGCACCTGGCCCTCGACCCGCGCCTCGGGAATGGTTTCGTGCATGCGGTTGAGACAACGAATGAACGTGGATTTCCCGCAGCCTGAAGGGCCGATGAGCGCGGTCGCGTGGTTGGCGAGCACGGTGATGCTGACATCGAACAATGCCTGAGTCTTGCCGTAAAACGCATTCAGGTGCTCGACTGTTATTCCTACGCCCATAGATCCTTAAGCTCCCGCTCTGGTTAGCCTCGTGGTGACAGGTAGGGGTCCTTCGACTCCGCGGGGACTTCACTTCTGTGAAGTCCCTGCTCCGCTCAGGATGACAATTCATAATTACTCTTCACCATGCGTATGTTAAGCTTCCCCTAAATCGTAGCGGCGTTAAGCTCCTGCTAACGTTCCGTGCTTCACGGCGATGCGAACAGCGGCTACCGCGCCGACGATTAGGATAATCAAAACCAGCGCACCCGCCCATGCTTGCCGGTGCCATTCGTCGAAGGGCGAAATGGCATAGGTGAAGATTTGCAGCGACAGGGCGGCGGTCGGCTGGTCTGTCTTCCAATTCCAGAACTGGTTTCCAAAGGCGGTGAACAGTAGTGGCGCGGTTTCACCGGCAACGCGGGCGAAGGCCAGCATGACGCCGGTGATGACTCCGGAGGTGGCTGTGCGCAGCGTAATCGAGAGCGTGGTGCGCCAGCGGGAAACGCCCAGACCGTAAGCGGCTTCGCGGATGGCCTGTGGCACCAGCAGCAGCATCTGCTCCGTGGTGCGCGCGATGGTCGGAATCATCATGATGGCCAGCGCCACGCCACCGGCCAGCGCCGAGAAGTGTTTCTGGCGCATCACGACCAGCCCATAGGCCACAATGCCGATCACGATCGAGGGCACGCCGTTCAAGACATCGGAGACAAAGCGCACGATATCGCCATAGCGGTTGCGGCCGTACTCGGAGAGAAAGATGCCGGCGCCGATTCCGAGCGGAACGCCGAGCAGACTGGCAATGGCAAGAATGACCACCGAGCCGACGATAGCGTTCGCCATGCCGCCGCCGGGTTCGCCCACCGGCTTTGGGGTTTGGGTCAGGAAGGCGAGATTGATCGAGCCGATGCCTTTGTAAACCAGATAGGCAAAGATGGCGAAGAGCGGCAAAAGCACGAGGAGGACCGTCAGCACGGAGGCGCCGGTCATGGCGTGGTCCGTCACACGCCGCCGCAAGCTGATGGGCGGAACGCTGAATGCCATCGTATTGGAGTTCGTATCAGGCATTTCATCTCAGGCAATGCTTCTTGCCGGTTGGCCTCGCGTAACGCTCCACACCATGAGCCGTGCCAGCGCGTTGACCACAATGGTGACAAAGAACAACGCCAAGCCAATCTCGATCAATGCCGAAAGATACAGATCGCCGGTCGCTTCGGTGAATTCGTTGGCGAGTACGCTGGCCATGGTGTATCCGGGAGCAAACAGCGATTTGGCAATCTCCGGACGGTTGCCGATCACCATGGTGACCGCCATGGTTTCGCCGAGCGCGCGGCCCAGGCCCAAAATGATGGCGCCCACGATTCCAGCCCGCGCATTGCGCAGCACACCCATGCGGATCATTTCCCAGCGCGTTGCTCCCAGCGCCAGCACCGCTTCCCGCTGATGCTGCGGAACGACGGTGAGCACTTCGCGGGTGATCGACGAAATGATGGGAATGATCATGATCGCCAGAATCACACCCGCCGCCAGCATTCCGATGCCGTAGGGCGGCCCGCTGAACAGGCCCGTCCAGCCGAGTGTCTGGGCAAGAAACGGCTGGACATATTCGCGGAGTACCGGCACCAGAACGAAGATTGCCCAAAGTCCGTAGACCACGCTGGGGATGGCGGCCAAAAGTTCGGTGGTGAAGGAAAGAATTCCGCGCAGCCCGATCGGGCACATCTCGGTGATGAAGACGGCCACGCCGAGAGACAGCGGCACGGCGATAACCAGCGCAAGCAGCGAGGACACGATCGTGCCGTAGATGAACGGCAGCGCGCCATACGAATCCTCAACCGGATTCCAATCCGACTGGCCAAAGAACTTCCAGCCAAAAGCATGCCAGGAAAGCTCGGAGCCCACCACCAGTTGGTACACGATCAAGCCCAGCAGCGCGACGACCGCAACGCCACAAAGACGCATCGCCCAGCCAAAAAATACGTCGGGGATTTCGCTGACCTTCCCTTGCAACAGAGGCGTCGTTCTGGCTTCGATTTTCAGGGCGGCCTTTGACCCCCGCTCCGGTTCGGGAGCGTTGAAACGCGGCCGGGGCAGGGCTTGATTAGACATTCCGTGCTGAGGCGTACCAGAGGGTTGTTACAAATCGGTTAAAATGCGGCGCTTGGGCCGTTTTTTGCTTTTGTGGAGAGCCGGGCGTCCTCGCCCGGCCAGCCGCGCCGGGGGCCCGCCCACCCTTTCCCGCATCTCATTCCCGAGGGTGCCCCGCTCTTGTCGCGTTTTCTGCGACAGGGCGGGGCTTTTGACTTCCTATCCCCACCACGACTCCCATCTCTTCTCTCTTCCGCGCCGTCCATTGCGACTCAATTTCCACCACTCCTTCCACACCTGAGAGATAGTGGCGAAAACTGCTCCACGCCCAATCCTCCGGGCCCTGCGCCAGACCGCGCTTCACCGGATTACGGTGGATATAACGCAACTTCTCGACCCGCTTAGCCTCGCTCCAAACATGCTTGAGCGGGCCACCAGCCCATGAAAGAATGAAGCGGCAGGAGCTGAATGAGCGGAAAGAGAAGAATAAAGATTAGGAACCGCCCTCGGAAGCTTGGGCGGAATGACCCTTGCAGTTGTCGGAAGCGGACTGAAGTACAAGAAGTGTTGCCTGCCGAAAGTAGAAGTCCTACCGAGCCACCGATAATGGCGTCGAAAGATGGGAAGGTGTGGAAGGAAGCCCCACCAGAATTGAGCGCGAAAGCGATGAAAGTGTTTGAAGAAAAGCAGCGCAAGGAGCAGGAGCGCGTCGCTCGCTTTGGCCAAATAAGGCCGCAAATGTCGGTGGTGCACCAAGGCCAGCGCCTGGTTGTAGTGCGCAATAGATTTTACCATTCGGACAAATGGAAGTTCTTTCCCGATTTTCTCCGTGATACGTGCCTCAGGTTCTTGGCCTCGAATGGTGCAAAGCAGAAGCAGCGAAACCAGAAGCAGAGCGCCATCCAATTATAACGTGGCGGGCGCAAGGCGCAGCATACATGAATGCGCAGCCAGCTCAACCTGATGGGAGCCGGGTAGCGCTGCCTTGTGGCGCGTTTGCGGCATATACCTGCTTCGCTTACGACCTCTACGTGGTGGACGACAATGGCGGGCTTGATGATGAATTCCTACAACGGCTGAAAAACCGGGAACTGTTTCAGGGTGCGCGCCATGAACTCTTCGCTGAGGCGACTTGTTATCGGGCGGGATTCACAGTGCAGCACGAAGACGAAAAAGACGGGAGCACCCGCCACGCGGAATTTACCGTTAGGCATGCAGCCACGGGACAGCTTCTATCGATCGAAGCAAAGAGCAGGCATCGTGCTGGTGTGCTAGCAATGCCGGGCATGCCGGAAGAAAAGCCACGGTTGCGGCTCATGCCTTTAATCAACGACGCGGTGGCCAAGAATGCGAAGCACCCACTCGTAATTTTTGTGGACGCTAATCTGCCCTTCAAATGGGCCGAAAGGGTGCTGGGGCGGCAGGCAGGAAACACAATATCTCCCCCCATTCAGACGCTGCTGGACAGAATCAAGAAGCAGCACAATGATGCGGACCCCTATTGCATGATTATTTTCAGCAATCATCCGCATCACTACGCAGTTCGTGATTTAGACCCGCAGCAGCATCTGCTTTCTGTGGTGTCGCAGCAGCCAAGCGCGCACATGCTTTCCTTGCGAAGCCTTTTCATGGCTGCCGGATTGTACGGCAACATTCCGATGGGCTTTTCGATGGAAGAGGGTGACCCGCCGCCGCCCGCTGTGCCCGTTGTATGGCCCAAGGTTCGTTATGACCTTCAAGTGGCTGAAACAGATGTTAGCGTTTTGCGTGAAGGTAAGGCGAGTACCCAAAAAGTTTTCGACCACGGACAAAGACCGTCCACAAGCGCCCAGCGCGCTACACGAGTTTTTGGAAGATATTGGGCTATCACGTGTGGATGCTCACATGATTTGCAAGGCTATCGAAGAAGGCAAATCTATATCGGGCGTTTACGCGACGAAGTAGAAAGACGGCCTGGCGGCTGGCCCGTCCTATCGCGAAGCGAAGGGCGGGATTCTCCGAACCGCCGACACCGGATCTTCATCGTAAGCGCTCCCCCACCGATTCATCACATTCAGCGAGTGATCGCCCTCACAGACATCCTGCGCGCCATCCGCAATAATGAAAACGGATTGGCCAAGGCAGAACTGTGCCCGTCTCCAGAGACGGAACCTGCTGCCGCACGAGAGCCATTTGCCAGCGCTCTTTGAAAACCCAGAAGCGCCCAAAAGCTCTCCACCTGTTCCCAAATTGGGAGCGCGGCAAAGCTATTTTCCGTTAAGTCCTTATTCCGGAATACTTTGATATAAGTCCTTAGTTTTCAAAGACCAAAGCAGAAAATTCCCGCCAAGCCCATGATTCCATGAGCCATGGGGGGAGGGGGGTGGGGGTACCAAACAGTAAACACCGGCCCCGGCCGTACCACCATTCCTAATCGTGACCACGGAGTCACCGGTCACGGAAGAAACCCCGGCTCTCTCTAAGAACGACAAGAAAAGGTTTCGCCCAACCGTGAGGTTTTCTCCGTGTTTCCGAGCCTCCGTGGTGAAAACGCCGAAACGCTGAATTAGCACACTACCGGGAAGCGTACAAGCTTGCGCGAATCGACCCGCGTGTGAGAATACTGATGGTTCACCTTTCGATCGTCACTCGATGCCCACCTTTGCCGCCATCGACATCGGCTCAAATTCCGTTCGTCTGAAAATTTCGCGCCTGCAAGCCGGGCGGCTGAAGGAAATCCACGAAGACCGCGAAGTGACTCGCTTGGGGGAAGGCGTCTTCAGTGGCGGACTGCTTTCGCCGGAGGCGATGTCGGAAACGGTGCGCGTGTTGCGGCGCTTCAATCGTGCCATACAGGAATGCGGGACGGATTCGGTAAAGGTGGTGGCAACGGCGGCGCTGCGCGATGCCCGCAATTCGCGCATATTTCTGGAGTGGGTACGCTCGACGACGGGCTGGACGATCGAAATCATTTCCGGACTGGAAGAGGCCCGCCTCATTCATCTGGGCATTATCTCGGCTGGCCGGGTGGGCGCGCACAGCGTTCTGTTGATGGACCTCGGTGGCGGAAGCTGCGAGCTCACGCTTTCTCGCGAGGGACAAATCCGGGATACGGTGAGCTTGCCGCTCGGAGCCGTGCGCCTGACCGGCGAATTTCTTCAGCACGACCCGCCGCGCAAGAGCGAAATGAAGCGGCTCCAGGAATTTGCGGCGCGGGAGATTGCGCGCATTCAAGATCGAATCAAGTCCGCACGAGTGGGCGCGGTGATCGCCACCTCCGGCACAGCCGCCGCACTGGTGGGCGTCGCCAGCCACCTGGCGCGACCCAGAAAACGCCGGCCCGCGACTTACGCGACACGCGAGATGATCCGCCGCATTGCCAAACAAATTTCGCGCCAGCCGTTGGAGCAGCGGCGGAAGGTTCCCGGGATCGGTCCACGCCGCGCTGAAATCATTTGTGCCGGCGCGATGGCGTATGCGGAGTTGCTGGAGCGCTGCCATCTTCCCGGCTTTCGCTACTCGGCGCTGGGGCTGCGCGATGGCATCCTGGCGCAGATGGCGGCGGACTACGATCGCAGCACGAGATCGGGCCGCGCCATTGAATCGGAACGTTGGGAGTCGATCAAGCGGGCGGTGGAACATTACCGGGTCGACCTGCATCATGCTTTGCATGTGCGCGAGGCGGCATTGCTGCTATTTTCCTCGTTGAAGTCGGTGCATCAGCTTCCGGCGGAGTATCGCGAATGGCTTTCGGCCGCGGCCATGCTCTACGAAGTGGGCGATTACGTGAACCGCAACGGACATCACCGCCATACTTATTACATCATCGCGAACTCGGAAATTCTGGGATACACGCCGCAGCAGCGGCGGATCATTGGCTCGATCGCGCGTTACCTGGGAAAGTCGCGCCCCACGCCGGGAGAGGGTCCGATGAGTACCTTGAGCCCCGAGGAGCAGGAGAATGTGAAGAAAGCGTCGGTGCTGCTCCGGCTGGCGCGCGCTTTGAATTTGGGGAGAAATCAATCGGTGGGTAAAGTTGGAGTGGCGGCGCGGAGCGGAAGGGTCTCGTTGAAACTGACTCCACGCGGAAAGGCAAGCGTCGACTTGGAGGTATGGTCGATTGAGAAGGATCGATCCTACTTCCGCGAAGTCTTCGGGCGCGAGCTTTCGGTAGCCGCGGCGTGAAGCGCGCGCAGGATGCGGGGCGTGATGCACCAGCTCAGCGATCCGGAATTACGCCGCATTTCGACTTTGGCCACCGCGCCCTTCTTCAGCTCAACCACGGCTTCGCATCCAGTGTCGCAGATGACGCGTCCGAGAAATTCCTGCAGATTCGGGTTATGTCCCACCAGCATCATGGAATCCTGGCGGGCGTATTTTGCCAGCATCTTCTGAAAATCCGCGAAGCTGGCCTGCGGACGCAGGGCGTTCTCGACCACCAGTTTGCCTTCGTGCCCCATTTCATTGCCCACCAGAGCCGCGGTTTGTGTGGATCGCTTTAGCGGACTGGCGACGATGATTTCTACCTGTACGCCCAGGGCGGCCAGGGCGCGGCCGATGTATCCGCACTGCTCGATGCCGTCTTTATCGAGGCCGCGTTTTTCGTCTTTCTTCGCGCTGCTCAACGGTTGTCCGGCGCTGGCGTGGCGCAAAAAATAGAGAAACATTTCGGAGTGACTATTCCTTTCCGATCGAAGCTCGGCCGATCAAGGCTCGTCCGAGAGGTGTCCGTGCTCGAGAAAAATGCCGCGGAATAGCCGCCGGAATCTCCTCTGGCGTCTTCGTGCCTTCCGCGAGACCAACTAGAAAATCCTGGGAACTGAAAGCGGCAGAGCCTCGAGGAGGTCGCTTGCTGCGCCCGCGCGGCGATTGCCAGGGACGCAAGTAACGACCGTCCTTTTGCAGAAATCTTGACTTCACATTGTCGGCGAGGTAGGCGGCCAGAATCTCATGCACCACTCGGTCGCGCAGCAGCGGGTTTTTCAAGCGGGAACAGGACTTCGACGCGCTCGTGCAGATTGCGATTCATCCAATCGGCGCTGCCGACGTAGACTTCAGGCTCGCCGCCGTTCTCGAAATAAAAAATGCGGCTGTGCTCCAGGAAGCGGCCCACGATGCTGCGCACGCGGATGCGGTCGCTGAGGCCACGAATCCCCGGCCGCAGCGCGCACATGCCGCGCACCAGCAGCTCAATGTCCACTCCGGCCTGCGAAGCGCGGTACAGCGCCTGGATAACATTCACCTCAAGCAGTGCGTTCATCTTGGCGATAATGCGCGCCGGACGCCCCTGACGGGCGTGTTCAGACTCGCGCTCAATCAGGCCCAAGGACTTGTCGGCCAAATCCAGAGGCGCTACCAACAGCGGACCGTAGCCGGGGTGCTCGGCGTAGGCGGTCAGAAAACTGAAGACTTCGTGCACCGCACTGGTAATCTCCGGGTCCGC
>CAWCDV010000006.1:0-106288 GCA_963794365.1 uncultured Acidobacteriaceae bacterium | reverse complement strand
AGTGGTAGCATCCTTTGCGGTTGCAAAGCTGAACTCCTCAACATCCGGAGTCTGTCATGGGTCACACGCGGCTGGGCACAGTTCCGAAAACGCGCAAGTGGAATGAACTAGTCGAGCAGATCGCTGGGCCAGGTCTGACCGGCGATGTCGCCACTGCCGCAGTCAACATAGGTGCGATTGCAGCGCGGACGCTAGATGCGGCCCAGAGGGGCTTGGACAAGGCGGTCGATGATCCCGGTGTACGCTACACATTTTACCTCTTAACGCAGGTCGCCCTCGCCTCACGCACATCCGATTGGGAGAGTGCGCTGAGTCAGCATGGCATCAGTCTGTCGAATGACAGCACTATTTTCGACTTCACCGCCGAGGTGCAGGATGCTATCGACCGCTACATTAGCCGGAATCCAGCCGGTGCAACCGATCTAAGTGAGATAGCCCAGCAATCAGCCGGTGAAGCGATCACAAGTCTCGCCGGAACGCGAACGGTCAGCCTGTTTGGCGGCAGTAGCGCCGACGTACAGAATGCCATCCGCTCCCTTTCGACCAAGAAGGGGTTCGGAGAACTGGGGCAGCGTTTCTTTGGAAGATTTATTGCGCGATTCCTAAACTTCTACCTGAGTCGCGTAACGGCATCTGCCCTCGGAAGCCCGCGCCTGCCAGATTTGGGGGATGTTGCTGAGTTTAACGACGCTCTTCGATCCCACTGCGATCAGAGTGCTCGTATCGTGCGGGACTTCTGCGGGGAATGGTACTCGAAGACGGAGTATCAGAAAGGAATCAATCTTGAGAACACATCGAGATTCTTAGCGGTCGCTCTGAAGAAGCTGCGCAGTGAACTTGAGCAGCAGAAGGCGACATTGTGATCAGCCCCCGCCTTTTCCTGTGCAGTGGCGCAAAGATTGCCCCCAGCGATTCTCTTGCAGCGGGAAGGCAGCGGATCGACCTCGACTCTATTGGAAAGAAGGCTAATGTACACATTCGCTTCGAGAATGTGGCAAAGGTCTTCCACCAGCATCTTTCTCCCCGGCTGGTCGATCTTCTTGAAATCGCATCCTACGTGTATAGCGCGGACTGCGCGACAAGCCGAGGGAAAGCCTGGACGGATGATGACAGCACGGAGCCGTGGGGCCGCGACCTTGCTTTTGTCATTCCGGTACGAGAGCCGGACTTCTGGAACTCTTCGGAGGTTACGGATCTCATTATAGACGTGCTCACTTTTCTCTCGAATGACAAGTATTCCTTCACTTTCGTGCGCTTGGAGCACGACCGCACAGATCAGCAGCAATACCTTGAGTACGGTGAACTGGAAGACTGGCCTTTCTACGCTACGGAGCGCGTCATCATGTTCTCCGGAGGATTAGATTCCCTTGCTGGTGCTGTGGAAACTGCGAGAGCCGGCGAAAGGTTAGTGTTAGTGAGTCACCGACCCGTGGCGATGTTGGATTCCCGGCAGCGACAGCTCTTTAGTGCGTTAAAGAAGGAATTCCCCAATCAGTTAATCCATATTCCGGTTTGGATCAACAAGTCTGAAAAACTGGGGCGGCGAGAGCCTACGTCAGCGCACACGTTCATTCCTGTACTCGGCGCTGGGTACCGTCGTTGCTCACTCCGTCCAGGCGGGCGGGGTTCGGTTTTTCGAGAACGGCATCGTGAGCCTGAATTTACCCGTCGCTGACGAAGCCATCCGAGCACGCGCCTCGCGCACTACCCACCCTGTGGCGCTTCAACTCTTGAAGTCCCTATGCAGCGCGGTCGCAGAGCGCGATTTTGCCGTTGATAATCCGTACATCTTCAAGACGAAGACGGACGTGGCCACGATCCTATCAACCAATAAGGCCGCGCACTTGATTCCCTACACCTGCTCGTGCGCCCATTCGATGTTCAAGTCTAAGACACAGTGGCATTGTGGGAGTTGCAGCCAATGCATTGATCGAAGATTTGCGATCACTGCTGCCGGGCTTCTGGCATACGATTCGGATGCGGATTACGTCTCGGATGTCTTCCTGGGACCACGCAGAGACGGCCCGGAGAAGAGCATGGCCGTGGACTACACCCGCCATGGGATTGAGTTATGGCGACGCTCAGAGTCAGAATTGGCGGCCCGTTTTAATGCTGAACTCAGCCGTGCAGTTCGCTACGAGCCGAAGCGGAGCGAAGCCGCCGAAAGAATCATTTCCATGCATAAACGGCACGGGGAGGTGGTGACCCGAGTCTTGCAAGAAAAGGTTGTCGAACAAGCGGCGAAATTGGTTGAGGGAACTGTGGACAATAGCTCGCTTTTGTCCCTGGTCCTTGGAAAGAAGCACCTCGAATACCAAGGTCAGCCAGTGGCAGAGCCCGAGAAAGATGAACCAGCTCGGAGCCGGGGCGCGACGAAATCGGGTTCCGAGGTCCAACCGCAGAATGCAGCTCTGGCAAAGGTAGAGGAGCTTCTTCAGGCTCTTCTCGCTAGATTCGACAGTGTTCCAGCGCCAGAACCTATCAAAAAGGGAAGGAAGAGACGGAATCCAGGAAAGCGAGACACGGTGATCTTCGCAGCCATCCTGGCGGGATTCAAAGGCACCAGATATTGTTCATTTCTTGACAAGTACGGGACCAGGCCGAAGTGGTCAGACTCAGGCCCCGCCACCTACCTCAAGAGCTACCAAGTCGGCGACCCCTGGCGAAAGAAAGTCCAAGATGAGAAGACACGCGCTAAACTGCGCATGCAGGGCTACCCCCGGTCCGAACTGGCCACTGCCCTCAACACCTACCTGCCAGAGGAATTTGACAAGATCAGCCCTCTACTCGCGCAACTCGCGTCCCGCGAGTAAAACTTCTCCTGGTCTAAACCCCCATAACGACTGACCAATTAGAGATTTCCACTCGCGCTGTCCGATCACTGTCTTGCGTGCGGGCCCACTCCGCGGCCAAGATTCCCACCAGTGACGGATTTTGTAAGAGGAGCGGATTTGAATAGCGGTTAGTATATCCGCCAGTCAGTTTTTGGGGCTTTAGCGTCAATGCCTTAGAAGGGCCGTTGCAAGGTTGTTGCAAACTGAACATGGAAAACACGCTTCAACCCGCAGGACATTTTGACCCCCGAGCAACTGGCCGAGCGGCTACAGGTCGGCGTTGGTCCTGGGTGTACGAGAAGAGCCGCAGCCGTGGACGCAATGGCAGCAAGCCTCTGCCATGTCTGCGTTGGGCCGGTATCTTCGGTTTTGCTGGCCCGATGTCTGCGAGTGGCTGCGTAAGAGGTCAAAGTGATTCGCTTTCCCCTTGACGCGCCTTCCATTTAATGTATACAATAAATGCCGTGAAGCGCGGCAGGCCGAAGAAACCAGCATCCGAGAGATTGTCCGTGGTGCTGTGCCAACGCTTGAGCAAGGACGAATACCGCAAGCTGTGCGCGGCTGCGAAGCGGGCCGGTCTTTCGGTTCCAAAGTACGCGAGAAAAACTATTGAAGCCTGAGAGGGTGCGCCAATGCGAGAACAAAAGGGCTATGTCTTTCACCGGGGCAAGAGCTGGTTTGTCCGGTATTGCGATGATGTCCTGCAAAGCGATGGCGACCATCAAGCGCAAGCTGGTATGTAAGAAGTTGCAGGTGCCCTACGGCGATCAATATCGAAGCAAGCCGAGCGTCAAGCCGTTCGTTGACGATGTTCTGCGGCTCGTCAACAGTGGCACACTCAATCCGCAAAGCACGATGCCGGTTGCTGAGTTTGTCGAGAAATTCTATCTCCTCACCACGCCGAGAACAGTTGCGCCCCAGCACTCTCAAAGGCTACCGCGACATTTGGAAAGGCTATCTGCGGGAACGGCTGGGCAAGGTGACACTGCGCGACTTCCGCACCGTTGACGGCGAGCGGCTGCTGGCTGATATTGCCGGCGGCAAGAAACTTAGCCGCAACAGTCTGAGGCTCATTAAGTCGTTTCTGAGCTGGAGTTTTCAAACAGGCGAAACGTCTGGGGATTCTTGATGGAATTAACCCGATGATGGACGTAAGTACCCCGCGTGCGCCAGAGACCGAAGACACCTATGCCTATTCGCTAGATGAATTGAAAACGATGCTCTTGGTGCTCGCAGGAACCCGCCAAGACTGTCGTGCTTACAGCGGCGCTGAGCGGCCTACGCAAGAGCGAAATTCGCGGTTTGCGGTGGGAAGATTTTAGCGGCAAGGAATTGAGCGTCAATCGCTCCATCTGGAACAGCGAAGTTAACGAACCGAAGACCAACCGCAGCAAGGCCCCGGTCCCCGTAGTGAAGAAACTGGCCGATGCACTTGACAATCACCGCGAGAGAATGGGCAAACTCGCAGAACACTGCTTGCCGATCTTCCAGGCGGGGAATGGAAAGCCTCTCAATTTGGACAACCTGGTGCGGCGCGAGATTATTCCGGCGTTGAAAGGAACTGGCGTAGAATGGCATGGCTGGCACGCTTTCCGGCGAGGGCTTGCGACCACGCTCCACCAATTCGGCGTGGACGATAAGACCATCCAAGCGATTTTGCGGCACTCGAACGTGAGCCTAACGATGAACGTTTACGTCAAATCGGTGTCCGATTCCCCGTCTGAGTGGAACAATCAAGGATCACCAACAGCATGGTCACGATGGCGGCCCGTGCTTCGAAGAATAGAGCCGCCTCATGCGAGTGAGACGTGCTCTATCACGGGTCTCTATCGCCTCTGCAATTCGGCATGAGTCTGCAGGTAGCGCAGAATGTGGCTGCGAGAGAGGACTCCCTCGACTCGTCCATTTGAGACAACAGGTAGCTGGTTGATGTCATTGCGGCTCATAATCTCAAGGGCTTGGATAGCGGGAGTGTCAACCGTCACTGTCTGGAGTTGAGCCAGAGGGCGCATCACACTTTGCACGCTGGTCTGCTCCCAGCGCTCGCGGCCCACTCCCTTCACCTCGTGCGGAGTGATCAGGCCGGTCACTTGGCCGTTTTGCATGACCATGAAGCAGCGACGTCCACTGCGTAACAGATATTCATTGACGAAGTCCTGCAGACTAAAATGACCCTGTACCGTAGGGTAGTCCCGTTCCATTATGTCGGTGACACGCTGGCCGCGGAGTCCCGCCATTAACTCGACCTGGAGGTAACTGCCGCGGGAAGCGTCCAGCAGGAACCAGCCGATGAACGCCATCCACAGACCGCCGAAATTTGCCCCTACAAAAAAGCGATACAGCCCCATCAAGATGAATAAAAAAGCGACTCCTTGGCCGATTTGGGCCGCGAGTCGAGTCGCGCGGTCGGCATCACGAGTGATCCCCCAGATTGCGGCACGCAGCACGCGTCCCCCATCCAGCGGGTAGCCGGGAATCATGTTAAAAACGGCCAGCATGAGGTTGATGTAGCCGAGCCACACTAGCACAGCAACTACTGGAGTTTTGGGCTCACCACCGGCCAGCCAACCGGCCAGCCTTGCTATCCCTAGAAAACCGACGCCAAGAATTGCGCTCGTGAGCGGCCCGGCGATTGCCATCCAAAACTCAGACCTGGCGTCGGGGCTCTCCGATTCAATCTGCGATACGCCGCCCAACGCGAACAACGTAATGGCTCGCACCCGCATGCCACGCGCTTTTGCTACCAGGGAATGTGCCAATTCGTGCAGCAGCAGCGTCACAAAAAACAGCACACCCGTGATAATTGCGGCAGACCACACGACCGCCTTACTCCACTCCGGCGTGACGGTGTGAAAGTGGTCAGCCAAAGAGAGCGCTATGAGAAAGGCGATGATGAACCAGCTATAGTGGAGCCCAATGGAAATGCCGGCAATACGCCCGAGCTTGACTTGTGCCTGCACTGATCAAACCTCAACCTGCAAACAGACTCTCCGCTAGTGCAGGGCATTATATCTCGTGTCCAGGCTCATGTTCCTGGGGTTGCTTCCGCCCACAGCTTGGGGGATCGAAAGACAGGCGCTCAGAGCCTTCTCTCTTAGCAACTCCGTGCATTGATAGGACCGTTCGGCCTGCTTATGCACATCGTTGGAAGGGCGTCACGATGACTCGTGCCCCAGCGTCACAGCTTCGTGCCGAAAGTATGCAAAAATAAGTAAGTGAGAACAAGGGGCTTGGTATGTCCAGCGGGACCTGCATGGTTGTCGAGGCAACGGTTGCTTTTTTTAGCCGGAGCAGCGCTACAAGCGACCTTGCCCAAGGCCGCGGCGCCTAGAGAGCTCATGATGACCACGGCGTCCGTAATCTTCGTGCTTGCCTTCGCATTTATCTTCTATGTTTTGGGAGCCACCTTCGTGGAAGGTTTCGTCAACTTCGGACCTGGCATCTGATTGGGGCCGATGAATTCAAGCCGTATCACAAAGCGATAAGGCCCGGCGTTCTGGCCTTCGTCGTATTTCCTTTCGTTCTCCGCGCGTTCCGCTCGTCTTGGCAGGAGCGCTGCGGCGAGGCCGCGCTGCGCACGGCTGAGACGGGCGAGGCGCCCGTCCCCACACGAACTGCGATAGAAATTGCTCAGCTGCTTGCGGGCTTCTGTAGCTGCTCCGCAGCTCCGGCCAGGAAAGCAAGAAAAATCAGAAAGCGTAACGCAGGGACTCGGTCAAGTTGTTCGCGTGGAAGTAGCGTGGCGCGGTGGGGCCGACGAACGAACCCTCGCCGTACTGGTAATAATTCCAGCCCATAGTCCAAGCCAGTTTATGACCCAAATCCACGCTCAGGTTGGCCACCGGTTGCTGGTACTTGTACTGCAACGAGCCCAGAGGCTGCAGAACGTTGAACTGCGGGATGCTGCCGTCAACACTGGTGATGCTGTAGCCAAGGTTGACCGTCACTCGCTTTTCGGGCTTGAACCTGATGGCGGTCATTCCGAAATTGGTGTGGTTGGTGTAGTACGAGGTGGCCAGCAGGGGATTGGCCGACTCGTTCGTTGTACAAAAAGTGCCAGCGCCGGTGGTGGCGCCGGTCACGAAGGGAAGGATCACTCCGATTGGCGGCGTGTCGTTGAAGCAGATCAGGGCATTCTGGATCACGCTGTTGAAGTTGTACGCCAGGTCCAGCCCTATGCGTTCGCGCGGCGCGAGCGAGGCGGTGAGTCCGTAGTTTTGGTTGTGTCCCACGTACTGGGTCTCTGGGTCGGCGTTGGATTGTTGCAGGATGTTGATGGATCCGCCCAGGACCGCCCACGGGCGCGGTGTGTAGGTCGTCTGGAAGCGGTAGCGCGCTTCCTTGCGTGGCGACATGCGGACGAACACGCTGTTGTAGTTCGTGTGCTCCAGATCGAAATTCAATCGCAAGGCATGGGTGGGCCGTGCCCAGAGTCCCAGGAGCGCCGTTTTCTCTAGGCCCACGAAATGGTCCAAGTCTCCGGGCAGATAATCATTGAAGTGGTTGAAGTCCCGGTCGCCATAGCGGTAGCCGATGCGGGCCCCCGCTTTTTTCGAAATGTCCCATGCCAGTTCGGTTTGATTTCTCTTCCAGGTCTGGTTGAAGGACGACTAGGGTCGAGGCGTCCCTCCGGAGTTGTGGGCGTAGTGGCGCTCAGTGGCGTCAGCAGCGTGCACGGGTGGCAGGTGCACAGCTATAGTCGACCTCGGTGAAATTGCCGTTCTGCGGAATGCGGTAGGCCCAGAAATAGAATTTCTCGATCAGGCGCAGATGCTGGGTCAAGTGCAGTGTGGCCTCGAGATCGAGCACGTTGGAAATTCGGTTCGCGGCGGCTGTCCCAGTGCCGGTGAAGGCGAGGGTGATGGTACGCGTGATCAGGCCGCTGAAAGACTCGTCCAAGGGCGTGCTCGAAGTCGCGGAGCTATAGGAAAAAGAACCGACCAACTCTACCCGCTGGAAGTAATTGCTGCGCAGGCTGACGCGCTCGGTGGGCGTGGAGGTGCGAATCCGCTGGTCCGCGCGAGTAGCTCGAAGTACGCGCTGCATGTGACATTGGTCAGGTCTCCGCTGGATCAATCAGACTGGTTGGCCGGTCGGTCACGGCGCAGGGCGTATTGTTCTTAGTGTCGATGGACAAGCCTAACGAAACTGGACCCACAATGGCGTCGTGGGCAGGAGCGCCGGCGCGAAGGGAGCCAGTGGTAGCCCGTGTCTCCCTTGTAGTAATCGAGGAATTGGTCGTAGCTGAGAACAGTTCGCGGCGCGATTCTAAAGTCCACCCCCATGCGGTAGGAGTTCATGGTTGTGTTCCAGTCTTGGAGGAGCAGAGCTTCCGTACCCTCGTGGATGCTGCTGAACGAAGGCCCCGTCATGTTGTTGTGCGAATATCCCGAAGCGGAAGCTCACCCGGGACTGCGGAAGCAGGGTGAGGTCTACATCGCTCATGCGCCGCGTCGTGTCAAACAAGTGGGGCGAGTTTTGCGACCTGAATCGATCGGCGTGGAGGTTGGGGGATTCAGGGGATTCGCCAGCAAGTCGAAGTCAGAGAAATTCTGATCGCGACGGAAACTGGCTTGAAAGTTGTACCACTTGTTCTTGTCTGCCCGAAGGCGCAAGGCGTTGTTGGGATCGCCTCCCCATCCAAAGCTGCTGAGATAAAGATTGTCGAACAGCACGCCCTTGTGATCCAGCGACTGCATCGAAAGCGTCTGGTCGAGAAGCCGCGGGCCGGTCTGCAGATTCACCAGCGTGTCGTACATATCCTCACTGCCGGTCACGTTGTTGACCGGTAGCCCAGGTCAACCGACGAGTGAATCAGGTAACCGCCGCTGGTCACGCCTTCGCGGCTCGCCCGGACGGGTTCTGGCCGGCGCTGGGGAGATTGCGCAAAGAGCAACCTGGGCGACGACACCATCAAGCCGCAACGCAACACGCGCGAGGAGCAGCGCGAGGCGCAATGATTTGGCCATCAGCTTTCGCCGCCCATGCGCACGGCTCCGTTCTCCAGAAGAGCCGAGGAAGATTGCAGGTCGAGTTTTCTTGGCGACGCCATCGGTTCCCCCTCACTTGAAAAAGACATTGCTGAAGTTGGATCCATGAATCTGCGTGTGACACATGGTGCAGGCCTGATACTTCGCCGATTGATTGTGTGCGGGCCCGATTGGGCCGCCGGCCGTCAAAGTGGTCGAGAAAGTGTGGCACTGCAGACAGAGCATGTTCACCAGGCTCACCTTGAGGAGCCGAGGATTGGTGGAACCGTGGGGCGTGTGGCAACGCTGCAGCCCTCGGTCTTCACCGGCACGTGCTCGTAGACGAAGGGCCCCTGCTTGTCGACATGGCACTTGTAGCAGATGGCATCCCCGCTCGGCAGGGCTCCGCACCTGCCGCACGGTCGCCGTGCCATGAGGGTTATGGCAGTCATTGCATTGCACCAAGCCCTCGTTGACACGGTGGTGACAGGGTTTGGCGAAATCAGCCTTGGCCGAGGTATGGCATCCGTAGCACAACTGGGGCTGGCTCTGGACCAGCAGGCGCTGGCTTTCCTTAGCATGATGGGGAGAGTGGCAGTCGAGACAGCCGACATCGCTGCTGGAGTGGGCGGATTCGGCAAAATGCGACTGCTCGTGACCTTCGCCGTGGCATTTCAGACAGCGCGTGCTGGTCTCCTGCCGTGAGTGGTCCTCGAACACGAATATCTTGGTCTTGTCGCCGCCCCCGGCCACGTGGTCCGCGCCGGGACCATGGCAGCCCTCGCAACCTTGGTGCGAGGGCCCCTTATTGTTCAGTGTGGTCTTCCAGTGCGGCGTTTTCTCCCAGGCGTTATAAATTTCCTCGTGACAGGTCTTGCAGGTCTCCGCTCCTACGTACTTGGAAGCATCGGATGAAGGCGCACTGGCCACAGGTGCGGCGGCGGATTGACCGTTAGCTGATGGGCCGCTCTTATCGGCGACCTGCTGGCGCGCCTGCCCTGGAGCAAAGGCGACGACCACGAAAAGGAGTAAGACCGGGAACAGCACAACTCGACCAGACCTGGAATTTGCTGGCATTCTCATGAGCACGCCCCCCTTCGACACCGGCGGTTTGTCCTGAATGTGTGACCAAGAAACCTTGTGGTGGCTCACAAGTCTAAAGTCGCCCGGTTTCATCTTGTCAACCAAATCCTCTCTCATCTCTCATCCTTCATCTTTCATCCGCGAGGCCCGCCATTCCGCATCGCCCGGACCCTGGAACGGCAGGGTGCGCTAGATTCTCCCGGCCACTTTGCCCAGATCGCGATAGAGAAGCGCTCTCATGGTTGTGCCGGTGCTTAGCGTTGCGGCACTCGCAGCCGCCAGTCCGAGTTCAGCAGTTGGCAGCGATAGCTGCTCCAAAACATAGCTGCTCCAATAACTAATGACCGAGCATGCAGCGATTCACAATGCCGCGATTGGTCAATATTGCACACTTTTCGAAAAATAAGAAAAACAAAATAACGAGAACGAGCCGCGTAGCACACATTAACGTGAGGCCGCGGGACAAGGTGCAAGTCGAGTCAACTCCCAGTTATGCTGCTGGCAATCTGCCTATCTCCTGCCGATTCATTCTCTTTTTCACCACTGCTCGAGCTTTTGTTGAACAGACTCCAAAACCCCGCAATGAAAAAGCCTCTGTCCGAACCTTTTGCGAGCGAGACGAAGCCTTCAGCACCTGTCCGCCCCCGCGGTCGATCCGCGATGGGTCAGCCCGCTCGGTCGCGATGTGAAACCGTACTGTCATTAAATGAGAAAATCCTATTGAAGATCGCTTGCGGCTGTCTGTGACGATTGAACTAAAAAAATGTGATAAATCAAATGCTTGGTTTTATGCAGCAACCGCCTTCGCCTCTTGTTGAGTCACCTCCGATTCTGCTGGCCGCCAATCGTCTAGTTCATGCCATCGTCTCTTCCACAGTGCTCACACATTTCGTAGGCATGACGACGGATCTGCTCTTGAAGTTCGCAGCGCAGGCCGTTCGCAGATCCGAAGCGGCTTCATTGGCATATCTCCGCGACACAGGCGAGTGCCTGTAAGCATGCGGGGCGCCGGGTTGCTGTTCAGGGTCTCCGAAGGGCCGATGGCAGAAAGCTGAATTGCGATCTTTGTGTCCGGGCCCAAAGATGGTCAGGCGCTCGACGTTCCGGTGCACGTTCCCTCAATAACCATTGCATGCCCTGATAACGTCGACCGCCGGTCAAGCCTAGCGATTCCTGCGTCAAAACTTTCTTTCAACCTCTGGGCTATTTTTCGCATCTTTCTATGTCGAAATTGCGGCTTCCTTAGAGAGGAAAAACATGGCTTCTCCAGCCCCCGCTAAATTCCGAATCGACGTTGACATCCACAATCTCTTGATGAATACCGCCTCTTCTGGACCAAAGCCACCTGAGGTCACGGGTGCACCCTTGCCGGACCCGGTTTTCCCCCAGTATCTGGATTTGCTCCAAGACACGGGTCCTGAGGTGATACCGCAAAAGCGTGACTGGACCTATGAGCAAGTCTGGCGCAAAGTTCGTGGCTGGCTTCTCCCTTACATGCGGTCGCGGGTGCTACCCGGCGAGTTCCATCCGATCACCGCGTATCTCTTCCTTGATTACAAGTGCAATCTCGACTGCTGGTACTGCTGGGCCTTCAACAACAAGGTGAAGGGCATGACGGAAGATGTCGCGAAACGCTCCATCGATTGGCTGCATGATCATGGCTGCCGTGTGCTCGCGCTGATGGGCGGTGAGCCGCTGCTGCGCCCGCAAGTGGCACACAAAGTCGTCTACTACGCCGCGAAGAAAGGCTTCTGGATCTATATCGGCACCAATGGCCGCCTATTGCGTCCCGAGGTGGCTGACCGTCTCGGCGATGCGGGCGTTGCTGTCTTCAACTTTGCGCTGGACGCATGGGACGAAAAACCCAGCCTTCCGAAGGCGTTTGTTCCCGGACAGAAGAACCTCGAATACCTCATCCGCAAACAGTACGTCTACGGCTACATGGTGTTCTTCAATATCAACATCTGCCGCAACAATCACGAGGACGTGCGAAAGCTCACCGAATACGCGCACGCGCACCGGCTCGCCACCGACTACCACATCAATGAAACGCCCATGCTCGAACAGGACGAGCACTTCAAGCATTTGAATGAGAACCCGACCTACATCCGGCCCGAGGATTGGCGTTCGGTCGATGCGCTCATTGACTGGATCATCGAGAAAAACCAAGCCGGGTACCAGATGGTGAACTCAGTCCAGCGGTTGCAGGAGATGAAGGCCTTTGTCCGCATGTCCTCAGGACTCGACCTGAAGAAATACGGATGGTATGGCGATGGTACGGGTACGAACGGGAGTGTTGCCGCCATGCTCGCGCACACGCCGGGCATTGCGCAGGACGCGAGCGGTGAACTGCATTTCACGGACTGGAACTGCCGCGCTGGTCAGAACAATGTCATTATCCGAACCGACGGCACGGTCGCTCCATGTTTTCCGATGTATCCTTCGACATTTGACTGGGGGAACATCGACAATCCGAAGTTCGACCAACAACAGCTTAAGGAAATGAAACATACCTGTCAGCGCCATTGTTTCTCCACTCTCAATCACAACCTCGGTTACTGCTACAACGACGCCCGCGTCATCAAGTGGATTTGGAAACAGGCGGTCACCAACCGCATGAAAGGAGGGGCGAGAAGCTTTGAGGATTGATGCTGCGCCCCTTGTGGAAGCCAAGATGTCAGGGATGCCTGGTGGTTGGCATGGGTCGCGGCGGATGTCGGCATTTTCCTGTGCCAAGGGTGCCGCCAGATCGTAACGGGTGCGAAGTGCCAGTCTTGCGGTGGCGAGAAGGAGTACGAAGGTCTACTGTTCCATGATCTCCGTCGAACTGGCGTCAGAAATATGATCCGCAACGGAATTCCTGAGAAGGTCGCCATGATCATCTCCGGCTTGAGACCCGCAGCGTGTTCGACCGATACAACATCACAAACTATGCTGACCTCGTCGACGCGGGTCGCAAGATTCGTGGAGGTCGAGAGCGCATCAAGCAGCAAGCATAAGAGTTTGACCACAGAACAGCCCCAGTTAATGCAGATGACAAAGGCCAAGAGACCAACTAGACTGTAAAATCAATTACTTGCATCTTGTGCCGGGATGGCGGAACTGGCAGACGCAGCGGACTCAAAATCCGCCGGGCTTCGGCCCTTGGGGGTTCGACTCCCCCTCCCGGCACCAGCTCTAACTCGCATCGTTGCCTTCACTTACTTCACCTTCCGTATACGCGCGCAAGATCAGCCATCAGCGGAGTGTTGCGTTCCGCTCAGGCCACTCGTGCCAAAGCCCCTGGGTCCTGAAGCGGCAACCCAGCCCAGGCTATTATTCTGAAATGTGACTGAAAAGCCAGACACACACCCCAAGACCCCGCTTCGCAAGGGCTTCCTCCGATCCTTTGTTCGATGGCTTGTCATCGGTGTGGCGCTTGTTTGGTCGCTTGCCGCGCTGACCCTTGTGGCCGCCCGGTGGATCGACCCACCGTCAACCGCGGTGCACATCCAGCGCCGCTTGCAGGCCTGGATTCACCACACGCCGTATCACGAACGCTACAAATTCATTCCGCTCAGCCAAATCTCGCCCGATCTCCAGCACGCTGTTATCGCCGCGGAGGACGCGCGCTTCTACCAGCACCATGGGTTCGATTGGCACGAGATCCAAATCGCTGCCGAAGACGATTTGGAAGGCGGTCGCACTCGCGGAGCTTCCACCATTACGCAGCAACTTGTAAAGAACCTATTTTTCGGAACGGGCCGCTCCATCCTCCGCAAGGGTGCGGAGTTCACCCTGGTACCGGTGGCCGAATTCGTCCTCGGCAAGCGGCGCATTCTGGAGATCTATCTCAACGTGGTCGAATGGGGCCCTGGTATTTATGGTGCAGAGTCGGCGTGTCGTTACTACGACGGAACCGCGGCCCGGAATATCGGCCGGGAAGAGGCGGCACGGCTCGCCGCGATTCTGCCGGCTCCCCTGAAGCGACGGCCCGAGCGCATGAATAACTACAGCGCGCTCATCCTTGAGCGGATGCGCCAAATGGGTTGGTAATCGCGAGTAACTTCTTACCCATGCAGCGCGTATGATTTGCGCCACAGCGCCGTCTGCCGTCGCGGGGAGCCGAGCAGAAGTACAGCGCCCAAGAATTTTGCCCATACGCGAAAATCGGATACACGCTCTGGACGACTCTACCCGCCTTTGAGCTCCCACGCTGCCGGATGCAGGCGTGACGTTATCAGGCCGTTCTCCTGGAAGGCATCGCGTCCACCGGTTGCTCGGTTTCGCTGATCCACTCCCACACGCGCCGGCCCCGGTCGTTGTTCTGGCTGCGCGCCTCGCCATAATCCACCAGACGATTCAAAACAGTTGTGACCGAGGCCAGCGGGTCCTTGTGCCGCGCCAAAATTGCAGGAGCATATCGTTCCAGTTCCGCGCAAATCTCGCGGGCTCCAAGCGGACGCTGGACTTCCATCAACACCCTTCGGCAAGCCTTGGTGAAGCCGGGCTGGCGGCCATTGGGCTTGCGGTCGATCAGCTCCAGCAAATCGTCGCCCAGCACCTGGTCCCCGAAAAGATTCGCCAATCCGGCGATCGTCTGCTTCACCGTGCCAATGCGCTTCATAATCTCGGCACGCTGCCGCATGAGCTGGAGGAGTTCTTCGTGCGCAGCCTTCACCACCTGCTGCGCCGAAATGCTATTGGCCTGAACGCCGATCGCCTGCAAGCCTCCGCCACTATTCTTACCAACCTCCATAAACGCCTCCTCCAGAAAACGACGACCAGGATCCCTCGACTCTCGTCTTCTAATACGGGAAAGGACCCTCTGAAGTTCCATTGGGAGTTGGACTCGTCTGCACAGGAAAGGTCATCGAAAAAAGAGTGAGTGTGGCGCGGACACTCCTGTCCGCGGCCTTTGCGGATTCTCGATCAGTGCTCCTTGGAAGAGATTAGCGCACGCGGACAAGAGTGTCCGCGCTACACGAACCGTCTACCCCATCACAGTAGTATGCTCCGGCCGGATTTTGTAAAGCACGCGCACCTCTCCCGGCTGCGCGTACGGATACTTGTCGACTCCCAAATACTTCTTCGCCATCTTGTCGATGTGTCGGGCGGCGCCGTCCTCAGTAATCTCGACCACGGTGCCGCGGATCTCCAGATAGCGATAGGGATCGTCGGGATCGACAATAGCCAGCGCAACTCGCGGATCGCGGCGCACATTGCGATCCTTCTGGCGTCCGCGGGCGGAGTTGAAGATGACGTGCTGGCCGTCGAAGTCGCACCAGACGGGAGTGACCTGCGGCCGTCCGTCGGGCATCAGGGTGCCCAAACTGGCAAAAGCGCGCTTCTGGAAAAGGTCGGCGTATTTTTCAGGAATCACGTTGGACATTGCTGGCTCTCTCCTGGGTTGATGGATTTGGTTAATCGATTACCGGCTAAATTCTTGCTGCCCCGATTATAGTAGCCTTTTCGGAGGGCTCGATTTTATGCGGATGACATCAACCCCGGCAAAAGAATCGGCGCGAATATTCCGTTTATGGTTCGTCTTATTATGGTTCGTCTTACTACTCCTCGTCGCCAGCCCCCTTCTGGCGCAGCAGGCCGCCGTCGAACCTCCGCCCACCGTCGTCTTCATGACCGATTTCGGCGTCGCCGACGACTCGGTGGCCCTCTGCAAGGGCGTCATGTACGGCATCGCGCCTAATCTCCGCATTGTCGATCTCACGCATCAGGTAAATGCTTTTTCAATTCGAGACGGCGCCCGCTTCCTCTTCGGCGCCACGCCCTACTTCCCGGACGCAACGGTATTTGTGGCGGTCGTCGATCCCGGCGTCGGCAGTTCGCGTAAGGCTGTGGTCGTAAAATCGAAGCGCGGGCAATTCTTCGTGCTGCCCGACAACGGCCTGATGACGATGGTGGAGGACCGCGATGGCATCGAAGGCATTCGCGAGATCACCAACCCCGATTGGATGATCGGCGCCAAAATTTCCTCCACCTTCCATGGCCGCGATATTTTCTCTCCCGTCGGCGCTCACATCGCCCGCGGCGACGACTGGACCCAGGTCGGACCCCCGGTCAAGGAGTTAGTCCGCCTCGATCTGAAGCCCGCAAGACTCGACGATAAAGGTCTCAGCGGAGAAGTGATCGCCCTGGACGGCCCATTCGGCAACCTGATCACGAATATCAGCGCCGAAGATTTCCTGAAGCTCGGCTATCAGCGCGGCGATAAATTGCAGGTCAAGATCGCGGGACGCGAACTCGAGATGCCGTTCATCAACACGTTCAGCGAGGTGCCGCTCAAACAGCCCTTGCTCTTCATCGATTCGCGCGGACGAGCCAGCTTTGCCCTGAACCAGGCAAGCTTCGCAGCGGCCTATGACATAAGTCCGCCGCAACTGGTGTTCATACCCCGCAAGCGCCGCTGAGTCCGCCGATGTTCATGTGGTGACGGGCCTCTGGCGACCCTGCCCTGAGCGAAGCCGAAGGGTCCCAGCCGAGCGTAGCTCGTCCCTCTACCCCGCCTTCTGCCACTCCCCCGCAATCCGAGGCAGCACGGCCCGCAGCAGCGCAATGAGTAGCCCCATCACTCGTCGCCCCACTTCGAGCACTTCTTCGTGGACGAGCACCCGATCGAGAACGCCGGCGGCCATATTCGTCACGCATGAGATTGCCAAAACGTTCATCCCCATGTGCCGCGCGGCAATTGCCTCCGGGACAGTTGACATCCCCACCAGATCGGCGCCGATGGTGCGCAGATATCGAATCTCCGCCGGAGTTTCGTAACTCGGCCCGGCCAGCGCCGCGTAGACGCCCTCGCGCGGTGCAATCGAAAGCTTCTTCATCTCCTCCAGCGCCATCTCGCGATAGCGTTTGGAGTAGGTATAAGTCATGTCTGGGAAGCGCGCGCCAAAACGCTCGTCATTCAGGCCACTCAGCGGATTCTGTCCTTGAAGATTGATGTGATCGCGAATGACGACCAGCGCCCCCTGGCCATACTCCAGGTTGATGCCCCCGGCAGCGTTGGTAAGAATCAAAGCGCGTACCCCAGTTCGCCCAAGCACGCGCGTAGGAAACGCGACTTCAGCAGCCGAATAGCCTTCGTACAGATGCACTCGTCCTTGCATCACGGCAACGCCAAAGTCGCCGCACTTGCCGATCACAAGTTGTCCGGCATGACCCATCGCCGTCGAACGCGGAAATGTGGGGATGTGGGCATAAGGAATGCGAACGGCGTCAGTAAGCTCGTCGGCAAAAGCGCCCAGGCCAGAGCCAAGCACAAGCCCAATCTGCGGGCGCAGGCGGGTCTGCGAAAGCACAAAGGCAGCAGCGGATTCAGCGCGAGTAAAGAGGTCCGGCGACATAAGTACACATTGTCATAAATACAATTTGTCATCCTGAGCGAAGCGAAGGATCTGCTGTGTTTCGCACCGACAAAAAGCAGGTCCTTCGCTTCGCTCAGGATGACAACCCTACGTTAGTATTTCTTCTCGAACTGGGTGAAAGCCTTTTCCAGTTGCCACTGCAAGCGAGCACGCTCATTCGCCCCAATGAACTTCTCACATTTTCCCGTAGCGCGACCGCCCGACGCTTTGTCATCCGCGCACGCCACAGCGCGCCGCAACGCGCGTCCATCGCTCCCCCCACCGCTCCAAAGACTATCACCGGGAATAAAGCTGTGTTCCAGGCTCTCGCGCGCCATGCGCTTCAGATCGAAATACGACAAACCATAGGTCTCGACCGCCCGCAGATATTCGTGCGTCATATCGCTCCGCGAAACGCCTTCGTCGTCGGTAGCGAGCGCAATCGGCACTCCGTATTTCATGTACACCGGCAGCGGATGCCGCTCGCCGCTGACGCCCAGAATCACATCAGTCGACGTCAGGCAAATTTCCACCAGCACGTTCTTCTTCGCCATCTCCTGCAACAGCCCGATCGGGTCGTCTTCGCTCATGACGGCCACGCCATGCCCAATCCGTTCCGCGCCGCCGCGCTCAATCGATTCGCGAATGTGAAATCGCAAACCTTCGGGTGGAACCAGTCCCATCCACAGTTCGCCGGCGTGCAACGACACATGCGTCGCCGGATAAAACTTATGCAGAGCCTCGATGATCCGCATATGCAGATCAAAATCGTGCATCGGCACGTAATAGTCTTCAGGCATCACGAGGTTGAAGCCAACGAAGCGTGGATCGGCCTTCGATAACTCGAAGCCCAGCAGAATCTGCGCGAAAACCTGCTCCCGAGGCAAGCCCCGCAGCACCTGGTACAAATAGCGGATCGTAACCTCGCACCCCGCAGCAGCGTGCGCCGTCCCGCAATGTAGCACTTCTTTCTTGCGAGCTTCATCGGAGTCAAGTTGGCCGCGAACCGACGCCACAAGGTCGGGAATTCCGCCCGCGAGCAGTTTGTCGCGGAGCTTGGTGAAGTCGTCATCCCATCCAATCTTGTCGCCCAGAATGGCCGCCTTCATTCTGTCGGCCGTTTGCATCACCTCCACGTATTGCAGATGATCGGCCGCCGCCCGCGACGACACTTCGGCCAGTGCGTCGCCAATGTGGTTCACCAAAGCTGGACCAAACTTGTCGAACGTAGCGAAGAAATGGTCGTGACCCGATTCCTGCTCGCGATGCCAGTTGCGCATCGACCAGGCGTCCACCAATTGATCGTAGAGAATGTGGTCCTGATAAGCGCAGCGCACCGACGGCTTGTCCCTGTACGGTTCGCACGAATCGCACAGCGCAGTAATCAGCTTCGAAGTGCTGCGGTCCACGCAGAGAGCGCTCTCCGAAGCCCAGTCGATCATGCTTTCCGCATAGACCGCGCCGCTCAGGTGGACATGCAGATCGCCGCCCTTGGGCATCTGCTGCAGAAACGCCAGCAGCAACCCCGGCTGATGCCGCACCGCTTGCAGATATTTCGCGGCCTTCTCTTCAGGGCTTTGCGCCCGGGAGCTTTGTGCCAGTGCAAAAACGATCAGGAAGCAACCCATAGCTGCCCAACGCAGGCTGCGCATCACAAAAAGCCCTCAACCTTGGGATTGTAGAGAAAGCACGTGGAGGACGTAAGTATCCGGCGGAGAACCACAGCCCGTCCGCGGAAAAGTTAGCATTTATGCGGGTGAGCCGTCGATTTGCACAGTCACAATCTCATGTGACTGTCGGACGAAAGCGCAGGTTTGCCCCGGAGAAAGCGCGAAAATACCGCATGAATATTGGGGATTTGCGATGCCGGAAGTCGGGATTGCACAATTTTTGCGTCACCCGGCTGTGGACGGGCTGCACTTGATTGAGGAATAAGAAGTTAAAGACTCGTGAATTTGATTGACGTAAAAAATAAGAGGAGTACAAACATAATCGTTCTTTGACACGTTCTGAAGTTTTCCCGGTTGGTGCGGCGTCCGGGGCTCAAGCGAAGTCACTCAGATAACCGCGAGGTGAGTCAGAGAGGGCCAGCAAGGGTCTATAGCTAAGCGCTGGTTGAGGAGAACAGGAGCTAATGTCAAAGGCAGGATAGAGTCCCGAGGCGTTGGACTGATTTATCCGGTTGGCGGTGAGCCCGGAGCCCGAGCAAGATCGGCGGAAAGTAAACCCGCAAGGGAGCTTTCGGAGAGGGTCAGCAAGGGTCTAAACGCGAGCTACTGGCCGAGAGGAATGAGTTCAACATCACCTCGGGACTCTCTATTTTTGTCCGCAGCTTCCCCCGCTAGCTTCTTGCGCCCTCCAACAAATATTTTTCTGGCTAGAGCTTGCTGGGACGTCCCTGACCGGGTTTTTATATCAGCGTATTCAGGAATAAGGACTTAGCTCATGGGCGTCCGATCGGACCCCATTTCATCCCGATTGAAATGTCAAGCTTGACAAAGGTGGCCGCAGGGACCACCGGGGTCGCTAAGAGAACATTGTTTCCCTTGGGACACACAACCGTTGTGAAGGCGGAATTCCCAGCCCCTCTTACGGGGTGAGCCTGTATCAATTCTCCCGCCCCGATTCTGAATGACTGCACGAACTCATCGGCACACCTCAAACAATCGCCCGTTCTGGAACCGGTGCTAGCACGCGATCTGGATATTCGTCGTAAGTGCGGCCATCGAGCAGTCTGCCGTTCTTAGCTTTCCGCACGCCGCCCCATTGCTTAAAGAAGAAAGGCACGCCCTGCATCCGGCACTGCTTCCGAATGGAGACGACCCACTCCCGCTTCATCGGACGCGCGCCCGGCCCACTCTCGCCGCCGACAATCACCCAGGTAATGCCTGAGAGGTCGATTTCGCCGAGGTCTTCCAGCAGCGGCTCAATCGACAGGAAGCGGACCTTCGCGGGAGCTTGCCGAAGATGATCCACTCGGGGCAAACCATGTTTCCGATCCTCAACGCTGACACCCCACCAGATGTTTTCCTGCTCCGCCGCAAAACGTAACCTGCCCTGGAGCAACTGCAGCAGCCTCTCCGACCTCTTCGTCAGCACCTGATAAGTGTGCCAATTCGCCGTCGCCATCACGCGCGAGACGGCCTCCGCGTAGTCATCCGGCACTCCCGTCTGGAAGAGATCGCTCATCGAGTTCACGAACACCAACTTGGGGGATCGCCATGCAAATGGCTCCGTCAGCTTCTCCGGCACCAGGCGCAGATCAAACCCTTGTTCGTAGGGATGCCCCTTGACCCCACGAAACCGCTCCGCAAACGTTTCGGCATAGCAGTGCTTGCAGCCGGGGCTGATCTTGACGCAGCCGCGGACGGGGTTCCAGGTCGCGTCGGTCCATTCGATAGGGGAGTTGAGTGACATTGTCAGATTTGCTCTCGACCAAAGGTATCAACGTAGGGACAGCCGCCCCCGGCTGTCCAAGCCGAGCACAGCTCGGCAGCCGTAGCTAATTGTATCGGCCCACGGCCGATTGCCTGAGTTCCTCCCGCTTCTTAGCAATGGCGTCAGCCTTGCGTTCGTGTTCTTCAGCTTCTCTAACCATCCCCGCGCTTTTTTGAATCATCGAGAACGCGTTCCAAGTCTTCGGATTCCAGGGCCCCCGAACGCATGCCTTCTCCGCGCTTGAGAGTGCCGATCCGAATTCGTTTAAGCGCCAATAGGTCAGCGCCTGATAATATGGCACTCCCCATGCACGCGGCGCCAGTTTTTCGGCCTCGTCAAATAGTGAGAAAGCCGCGTTGACCTCGCCGATCCATTCTTTGATCCTTCCCATATATATAAAATCCGTAGCCTGGCGTTGGTCGGGACGTGTGATGACGTCGGTGAAGAACCCCACAGCTACTCTGTCGACAATTCTGATTCCATCCTTATCCTCCTTGCCAATGAAGTAGTCGGTCATGCATTCTGCGCGAATTCGCTCCAGCATGACGCACTTGGGTATCCTCGTCAGCCACTCATCACAAAACTTTCGACACTCCTCGACGAGCGCCGTCCGAGCTATACCTGCTGCTTTTTGTGCCGCCCACAATTCTGCATAGGCTGACGGCAAATTCGGCCGTGCGATGTCGTTCAGTTCCTCGTCCGATCGGCCATATTCTTCTAGTTCAAACCATGCCTTCGCGAGATTGACGCGAGGAGCCAAGTATCGGGGGTTTAATGATTTCGCATTTTGTAGATAGTTCAAAGCACCGGCATAGTTCCTGGCAGCCGACGGGTAATCCGTGTCAAGGGCCGTTCCCCCAATCCCGATCAGGACGACTCCCATCTCGTCAAGGGAGTGTACGTCTCTGGAGAGTTCAAGTCGCTTCTCCGCTGCCGCCTTCGCCTCAGCCAGCTTGTGCTGCTTAAATAACGCTAGGGTTAGATTCCCGAGAATTCCGGCCTCATTCGGGTACCCTTCGATCCCCTCGCGTGCTATTCGTTCAGCCTCAACCGCATCGCGACTGAGTAGCGCGAAAGAGAGGTTCATGAAGTATTCGGGGGGCTTCGCTTTAGCGCGGCTAATGCTTAAGAGAACCTTGATCGCTTCATCGGGCTTTCCAAGTTGAACTAGGCACTGCCCGAGGTTTGTAGCCACTAGCTGGTGCATCGGATAATCGGGTACTTGCTCAAACATATCAGCTACAAATACTCGAGTCAGAATCGTTTTGGCCTTGCCCCATTCCCCAACTCCACATAGCACCTCCGCCTCTCTCAAGTACTGTTGCAAATCCTCCATTTCGACAATCGCATAGCCACCCTTCCCGGCGATCGCACTTGAAAAACCCTTCTTGTCTATCTCGCCAGCGCCGACGAGCGGTAGCAAATACCGACGCTGCGCCAAATAATTTCCCTCTAGGGTGATGCCACGCGATCTGGCAATACTCCCTACCGCCCGCCGAAGTTCCGTGTAGTCTTGGAATCGATCTGCAGGCTTCTTCTCCAAACATCTCTCGATAATCTCGTCGGTACCAAATGCCGTCCTCTTGAAGAATCCGCCCAGCTTTGGCGGAGCGACCTCCAAGTGTTTGTAGGCAATCTCCTCAACTGCAGACCCAAGAAACGGGACGTTCCCCACTTCCCATTCGAACATGATGCAGCCGAGGCTGTAGATATCTGCCCTATGGTCGATTTCTCGTTTGCCAAGTATCTGCTCCGGCGACGAATAATGGACAGTCCCAATAAATTGGCCTGTCTGAGTTAGATTGGAAGGCACTCTTGTATTGCTGCGCGGTTGACTAGGGGGAACAGCAATACGGTCCCGAACCATCGCGATACCCCAGTCCGAAATGAATGCCTGGGAATGCTCATCCAAAAGGACATTGTTCGGCTTCAGATCGCGATGAATGATCCTGTACTCGCGAAATACCCAATCTAAGACACCAATGAGCCGGTCAATCGTACGAAAAAAGAATGCTGGAGATCGCTCCGAAAGGTGTGCGCTCAGATCCCCTCCGGACATCCACCGGGCGCAAACGCATGGCCATTGGTTAACCTTAGAAATGCAATAGGCCTCAACCACGCCATCACAAGCGGAGGCCGTGGACCACAGTTTTAGCTCCTCAAGGAACCGCCGATAGCCGATTTCGTCTAGGCTAACGCCGGTCCCCATCGTCTTGAGCGCAAATGGCCTACCGGATTCGACGTGGATTATCTTGCAGCAAACTCCCATACCGCCCGGGAATACGGCCTCGACGCGAAAATCGGGGCTTGACAATCCAAGCGTGGCCGCCAGTTCTGGAAGAAGCAACTTTTCGTTTGGGCCAATCGCCATTTCGACGGTCTCCGGGTTTGCACGGGCACTTGCCTTCATTCTAGCTTGGTAACGATTTGGGTGGGGGCTGCTGGACGGCGGTGTTATTGCCCTCCGTCAAGCATTATATAGGATGCTAATCTAATGCTATAATCGCATCATGATCGATGTCACCCAAGACATTCATTCCCTGACCACCTTCAAGCGCAACTCCTCCGGCCTGATGAAGCACATGAAGAAAACCGGGCGTCCGCTGGTGCTCACCGTGAAGGGCAAAGCCGAGGCCGTCGTCCTCGATGCCAAGGCCTATCAGGAGGTAGCAAGTCAACTGGACGCCGTGGCCAGCGTTCGCCGCGGACTGGCTCAAGCTCGCAAGGGCGCGGGCCGTCCGGCAGATGAAGTGTTTGACGAGTTGGAACGCGAACACGCGATCAAATAGAAACGCTACAGCGGAATATTCCCATGCTTCTTAGGCGGGTTCTTGTCCCGCTTAGTCTCCAGCATCTCGAGCGCCTGGATCAGCTTCTTGCGCGTCTCGCGTGGCTGGATGACGGCGTCCACGAAGCCGCGATCGGCGGCCACGTAGGGGTTCGCCAGACGCTCGCGGAATTCTTCGATCTTTTCTTGGCGAACCGCTTCGCGATTCTTGGCGCCGTCCAGTTCGCGTTTGTAGACAATATCCACTGCGCCTTCCGGCCCCATCACCGCGATTTCGGCGCTTGGCCAGGCGTAGTTCACGTCCGCGCGGATGTGCTTTGACGCCATGACGCAATACGCTCCGCCATAAGCTTTGCGCGTGATCACGGTGACTTTCGGCACGGTCGCTTCCGCAAACGCATATAGCAACTTCGCGCCATGCCGGATGATTCCCCCATACTCCTGCTGCGTACCGGGCAAAAATCCGGGCACGTCTTCAAACGTCACCAGCGGAATGTTGAAGCAGTCACAGAAGCGCACGAAACGCGCGCCCTTCACCGATGCATTGATATCGAGCGTGCCGGCGAGCATCGCCGGCTGATTGGCCACGATCCCGACCGGCTTGCCGTTGAAGCGCGCAAATCCCACGACGATGTTCTTGGCATAGTGCTCGTGAACCTCGAAAAAGTAGCCGTCATCCACCACCGTTTGAATCACGTCTTTCATGTCATACGGCACGTTCGATTCATCGGGGATCAGCTTGTCGAGCTTCGCGTCCAGACGATCGATCGGGTCAGTGCAGGTCTTGCGCGGCGGGTCTTCCAGATTGTTCGACGGAATAAAACTCAACAGCTCGCGGACCATCGACAAACACTCGGCATCGTCGCGGCACAGGAAGTGAGCCACCCCTGAAGTTTCGTTGTGCGTGTGCGCGCCACCGAGCTCGTCCTTGGTCACTTCTTCATGCGTGACCGTTTTGATCACGTCCGGCCCGGTGATGAACATGTACGAAGTCTGATCCACCATCAAGATGAAATCGGTGATGGCGGGCGAGTAAACGGCGCCGCCGGCGCACGGGCCCATGATGGCCGAGATCTGCGGCACCACTCCGCTATAAATCGTGTTGCGCAAAAAGATGTCGGCGTAGCCGGCCAATGACATCACGCCTTCCTGAATGCGCGCGCCGCCCGAATCGTTCAGTCCGATGACCGGTGCCCCCATCTTGGCCGCCAGATCCATGACCTTGACGATCTTCCCCGCGTTGGCCTCGGAGAGCGAGCCCCCGAACACGGTGAAATCCTGCGCAAAGACAAAGACCACCCGTCCTTCCACGCGGCCGTAGCCGGTGATGAAACCGTCGCCGTAGAACTTGTGCTCCTCCATGCCGAAGTCGTGGCAGCGGTGCGTGACCAGCTTATCGGTTTCCTCGAACGTGCCTTCATCGAGCAAAAATTCGATGCGCTCGCGCGCCGACATCTTGCCCTCTTTGTGCTGCCGCTCGCGCCGCTGTGCCCCGCCGCCTTCCTCGGCCATCTGGTCGCGTTTTTTCAGCTCTGCAATTTTCTCTTCAAGTTTCATAGGCAGCCATTATAGGCGCGCACCAAAACATTTAAAGTGTAGCGGCTGCCACAAGCCTTTGTGACCAGAGGCTGGACCTGCGCCCGTGTGGGGACGGGCGCCTCGCCCGTCCAAGCCGAGCGAAGCTCGGCAGCCGCTGCTGGCTCCCGCAACGACGCCTTGCGGCTACGCACGCAACGTAGCGGCGTCAAACATATTCAGAAATTCGATCTTCTTCTCCGCTGGCAGAAACGATGCCTCAAACGAGTTGCGCGCCAACTCTCTCAGATGTTCGTCGGTGAAGCCGAACGCCTCCTGCACCAGGCCGTACTCTGCGACCAGCGAGGTCGCAAATATGGCCGGATCGTCGCTGTTGAGGGTCAACATCAGGCCCTGGTCGAAGTAGCGCCGCACCGGATGCTGCGCGAGCGCGGCGCAGCAACCCGTCCGCAAATTGCTGGTCACGCAGATTTCAATCGGAACCTGGCGCTCGGCCAACTCTTCGATCAATTCCGGATCCTGTCCAGCGGTAAGGCCGTGGCCGATGCGTTCCGCCTTGAGGTTCAACGCGCCCCAGATGGACTCTGGCCCGGCGCTTTCACCGGCGTGCGCCGTGAGATGAAGACCGTGCTCCGCCGCGCGTCCGTAAACTCCCTCGAACCATTCCGGTGGACCCGCGAGCTCGTCGCCGCCAATGCCAAATGCAACCACGTTGCGATCGCTAAACTGGATGGCGAGATCGAGTACGCTCTGGGCTTTCTCGGCGCCGAACTGCCGGATGGCGTCGAAGATCCACACGAGCGATATGCCGAAGTCTTTCTCGCCGCGCTCGCGGCCACGTTCCAGACCTTCGAAAATCGCGGGGAAATCCTGCTTGCGCCAGAGGCAGACGCCGACCGAAACTATCACCTCCGCATGCAGAACATTCTGCGCTTTCAGGCGCGCCATCAGCCGGTAAGCGATCAGTTCGTAGTCTTCCGGAGTGCGCAGGTGTGCCGTCACATCCTTGAAAGCCGCAAGGAAGCCCGCGAAGTCCTTGTAGTTGTAAAGTTGCTCGACTTCGGCGAGCGAGGCCCCGTCCATCCCATGACGCTGCCGCAGTTCCACGAGCGTGGACGGCTCGATGGCGCCTTCAAGATGCAGATGGAGCTCAGCCTTCGGCAGCGAAAGCACGAAGCGGGAGGGCTCCGAAAGCATGAGGTGATTCTAAAGGATCGGGCGATGCAAAAGATCGGGTCATCGGGTGATCGGGCCATCGGGCGATCTTAGTTCAAAATCAGAATCCAGATCACCCGATCACCCGATGGCCCGATGATCCGATCTCTTTCCTAAACTCGCTGTGATGCCGACTATAAAAGATGTAAATCACCAGCCCCAGCGCCAGCCAGATCACAAAGCGCAGCCAGGTAATCAGCGTAAGCCCGAACATCAGCCCGCCGCACAGAATCACCGAGATCAGCGGAAACCACGGCACAAACGGCACGCGAAACGCACGCTTGCGATCGGGCTGATTGCGTCGAAGAAGTATGACCCCGAGCGAAACCAGCACGAAGGCAAACAGCGTCCCAATGTTGGCGAGATCGGCCGCATCTCCAATATCCACAAGTCCGGCGGGAATGCCCACCGCAAAGCACGCGATCCAAGTGGACCAGTACGGCGTCTTAAATTTCGGATGCACGGCGGAGAACAATTTCGGCAACAAGCCGTCGCGCGACATGGCGTACCAGACGCGCGCCTGCCCATACTGAAACACCAGCAACGAAGAGATCATCCCCGTCAGCGCTCCGATTACGATCACCGATCGGAAGAACACGTGCGCTCCCAGATACTTCAACGCGTAGGCAACGGGGGCTTCGGCGGCTTCTCCGGAAACGAAAGTCGTGTACTTCATCATGCCGAGCAGCACGATGGCGACGCCGACATACAGCAGCGTGCAGACAATGAGCGACATTATTATGCCGAAGGGCAAGTCTTTTTGCGGATTGCGCGATTCCTCCGCCGCGGTTGAGACCGAATCGAATCCGATGTAGGTGAAGAAAACGATCGCGCCTCCCGTCACAATCCCGGCAAAGCCAGATGGCGCGAAGGGCGTCCAGTTCGCGGGCTTCACCAGCATTCCACCAACGACCAGGAAAGTCAGGATCGCGCCAATCTTAATCGCGACCATGATGTTGTTCGTCTCCGCCGATTCCTTCACGCCGCGCACCAGCAGCAGCGTGAGAATGAATACGATCAGGAAGCCCGGGCAGATTGAAGTAAGCGCCGGTCCATTGCCCGCCGGCCCAGACCGGGCTCGCCCACTTGTCCGGCAAGTTCAGGCCGAAGGCCGCCAGTTGCGCTTTCGAATAGCCGGCAAAGCCCACCGCAACCGCGACGTTGCTGACTACGTATTCAAGAATCAAGTCCCAGCCGATGATCCAGGCGAAGATTTCGCCGAGCGTAGCGTACGAGTAAGTGTAGGCGCTGCCGGCGATGGGGATCATCGACGCCAACTCGGCGTAGCACAATCCGGCAAAACTGCAGGCAATCGCGACCAGAAAAAAAGAAATCGCAATGGAAGGCCCGGCCGGCGGACGCCCGTGCATGAGCGCTCCCGCCGTGCTCCCGGTTCGCAGGAAATTGACAATCAGGTCAAGCGCTTGCGCGTGCAGGATGGAAGGCGCCTGGAAATATTCTCCCGCGGCCGCCGTTCCCGTAAGCACAAAGATTCCCGAACCGATAATGGCACCGATGCCGAGCGCCGTCAGCGACCACGGCCCCAGTGTTTTACTGAGCCGGTGCTCAGGGTTCTCCGACTCCGAGATCAGTTTGTCGATGGACTTGCAACAGAAGGCCTGGCTGTTGGAAGTACGGACGACGCCGGTTGCTGGCTCACTGACCCCTGGATCAATCGATGATTGCGACAAGAGTTGGTTGTCTCCTAACAGCGGAAGTCGGGCATGAGCGCCTGCCTCATGCCCGCCACTGGACGCCCATCCCTGCACAGGCGAATGGCTTACCGTTTCGCCTGACCGCGTGCCAGCTTTTTCACTTTGCGCTTTTTCGATCCGCGCGCGTAATCGCGGGGCTTCTTCGGCTTTTCCGCTTTGATCTTCTTGCGGGAGGCTCGCTTGGTTTTCTTGCGTTCTTCTTTGCTTAGCGTCTTCGTGTTTGCCATGATTGCGGTTCATTTCCTCTGCTGTTTAGATTCGTATCAGTGTTTAGGCCTCGTGTCAGGACACCGCTTTAGCGATGCCGCAAATCTTCGAAAGCGATTGCCCCTTCAGGGGCCGTGTTTCTAGCTCGCGGCTCGAAGCTCGCAGCTCTACGCCTTCTCCAACTGCGCATACCTCTCCACCAATTTCTTCAAACCGAAGCGAGGAAATTGTACCGTAATCTTGGCATCTTCCCCATCCCCTTCGCGCTGATACACCGTTCCTTCCCCATATTTTGGGTGCTTGACCTTCTGCCCGGGACGGAATCCGCGCCTGCCTTTCGGCTCCTCCAACGGCATTTTGGGAACGCTTGAACTTCTTGCCGCGCGAAGCAAAGAACTCGGCGATGTTGTCGATCGAGTTGTAGGTTCGCGAGCGGAGCCGCCGTCTTCGGCTTCACTTGCGAAGCCTTGACCCGCGCCGGGTTCCAGGCAGCGCTCTGGTCTTCGTCTTCGTAGGAATAGTGCGAAGACTCGGCCCGCTGCCCGTGTGGCGCGGACACTCTTGTCCGCGAAAGGCCGGCGGAAGAAGAAAACGCAGAAGGGACATCGGAACGGAAGATGCCCGCCGCCGCGATCCGCCCAGCTCTTCCACCAACTGCGGCGGAACTTCCTCCAGGAATCGCGAAGGCACGCTAGCCTCGGGCATGTCCGTACCATAGCGCCGCCGATACACGGCGCGCGACAAAATCAGCGTGTCCATGGCGCGCGTCATGCCCACGTAGCACAGCCGGCGTTCTTCTTCGATCGGTCGGGCTCGAGCAGGGTGCGCGAATGCGGAAACAGGCCTTCTTCCATTCCGGCCAGAACCACCAGCGGAAACTCCAACCCCTTGGCCGCATGCAGCGTCATCAGCGTGATCTGCGCGTGCTCGTCGTACTGGTCGGCATCGCTAACCAGCGCGGCGTGATCGAGGAATTGATCGAGCGTCTCCCCGCGATCGCGCGAGTCCATGGCCGCGTTCACCAGTTCGCGCAGGTTCTCGATCCGCGAGAAAGCTTCCGGCGTGTCTTCCTCTTCCAGTTGCTTAATGTATCCAGTGCGGTCGATCAGAAATTTGAGAATTTCGGCAGTATTCGCCGAAGCGCCCGGAGCGCGAAAACCCTCAACCGCCCTGTCGGTGGAGCGACGGGCGTCCTCGCCCGTCTCGTCGTCGACCGCAGAATCCCCAGCCGCGAAATCAAAGCTGAAGTTGCGAGGATCAAAATCCGTATCGTCCCCTGCTTGCGTAGGGACAGCCGCCGCCCCCCGCTGTCCTGACCCTCTTTGGGCTGGTGTCTCCGACCTTCTAAGCAGTTCGCGGGGGCTGGAAACGGGATAACTGTACTGATACCGTGCCGGCGGTCTCCTGGCCTGCTTGGTTTCGCTTTGAATGGGTTCTTTTGAATAGTGCTCAAGCTGGTCTTGCAGTGAGAATAGTTTTTCAGCGAACCATACGTGAGCCTTGGCGTTGAAGGGCAGATACTTGTCTACGCATGTGCTGCCAAGCTGCTTGATACCGTCGACCTGATGCTCCACGATGAACGTGAAGTTCCTTTCGATATCTTTGTTACAGTGGTCACATATAGCGCTAGCGTACTCGTAACCTTCCGGGAAGGACTCCCCTGGGAGCGGATGCAGTTCGTTGTTGCCTTCGCGATGACGGATAGCACCCCGAAACTTCCATCCACTGATGCGCGGCAAATCTCCGCTTGCACTTAGTCGATAATACAAGGGCCCGCCATCAGGCCCGATAGGGCCCTCTTCGTGTATGTGAATTGTCGGAGCCTGAATTCTTCTTCGAGCAGCTGCTGTTGCCAGTCGCTCTAGTGCTTTTTGGAGGTCCCGGTATCGTTGAGGCGCAACTCGAAAAACCCGTTTTCCGTTCTCGGTAGTTTCGCCTGGTGGAATCTCAAGCTGTGGGCCCTCGGGCGGAACAGCAGGGGAACTCTCTGAGTTTTCCGGTGCTTTCCCGGTGCTATTTCCGGTTGCCTCGCTGGGCTCCGATCCATCCGGCAGGTCCTCACCGAAGCCCTCTGGCGAGAAATCGATCGCATCGTGACCGAATTCCAATCCGTCCTGATCTCCCGACTCAGCCTTGGCTGCAGACTCTCTCGGCTCAACTGTTTCGGCGAAGCGCTCCGCAAACGTCCCCGCCAGCATCGCGCGCCCGTCTTCAATCAGATCGCGGAAGCTCTTCAACGCGGCCAACGCCCGCGCCGGCAACAACTGCCGCGTAATCGCCTCGCCAACCGCGCCCCACATCGACAACCCGGTTTCAAGCGCGAGCCGCTCGATCATCTCGATGGTCGTCTTGCCAATCCCGCGCACCGGCGTATTAATCACGCGCAAAAGCGAAACCGAATCGTCCGGGTTCTGAATGACCTTCAAGTACGAAATCAAGTCCTTGATCTCAGCCCGCTCGTAGAACGAAAACCCGCCCACCACGTGATACTTCAACTGATAGCGGCGCATCGCTTCTTCGAACAGCCGCGACTGCGAGTTCGTCCGGTAGAGCACGGCCGCTCGCGCCGTTTCGCCGCTCTCGCCCGCCTGCTCGCACGTAGCGGTTGATGGTGTCGGCGGCAAACAGCGCCTCGTTCTCGCCGTCCGGAGCCTCGTAGTATCCGATCTTCGCCCCGCCCTGCCGCGACGTCCACAGGTTCTTGCCCTTGCGCCGGACGTTGTTCGCCACCACTGCCGACGCCGCCCCAAGAATATTCTGCGTCGAGCGATAGTTCTCCTCCAGCCGCACGATCTTCGCTTCCGGAAAATCGCGCTTCAAACTCCAGAATGTTGCGAATGTCGGCGCCGCGCCACGAATAGATCGACTGATCCTCGTCGCCGACCGCGCAGACGTTGTGCCGGTCGCCCGCCAGCAGCCGCATCAGTTCGTACTGCGGACGGTTCGTGTCCTGATATTCATCGACCAGCAAGTACTGGAAGCGCCGGTTGTAGTATTCGCGCACCGCCGCCACCGACTTGAGCAGGCGCATGGCTTCGAGCAGCAGATCGTCGAAGTCCATGGCATTCGCCTTGCGCAGTTCCTTGCGGTACTCCTCGAAGATGTGCGCGATGCGCTCGGTCTTGGGATCCGCCGATTGCAAGTAGATTTCCTGCGGATCGAGCATGTGATTCTTGGCCCAGGAAATCCGCGATAGCACGTTGCGCGGCGTCAGTTGCTTGTCGTCCAGCCCGAGCCGCCGCATGACGCCCTTGACGACTTGCTGCTGATCGCTCTCGTCGTAGATGACGAAATTTTTCGTGAGCCCGATCGGCGGCTGCCCCGGCACGGTAGACGGAATCCGCAAAGCCTCAATGTCGCGCCGCAGCACGCGCACGCAAAAAGAATGGAACGTCGAAATCACCGGCTTGGCAATGCTGAGCCCGCCGACGAGTTTCTCGACGCGCTCGGCCATCTCCGCCGCGGCCTTGTTGGTGAAGGTCATGGCGAGGATCGACTCCGGCATCACGCCCATCTTCTCGATCAGGTAAGCAATGCGGAAGGTGATGACGCGAGTCTTCCCGCTGCCCGCCCCGGCCAGGATCAGCACCGGCCCCTCGGTGGTCTCGACCGCTTCGCGTTGTTGCGGATTTAGATCGTCCAGAAACGACAAAAGGAGTGGCTCCGAGTGCGCTGAGGAATTTTACAGGAAGGGTGTGTGGGGCGGGCGGCATACCCGGCCCACACGTTGCTGAGCGTGTATGGAGAGAATGTGTGGGGCGGGCATTCCTGCCCGCCCGGAAATGCCGGTATAGTGCAGGCATCGTCGGACCTGAAGTTAATCTATTATGTTCATTCTATGTTAGTCTTGACAATCTGTTTCGATCTATGTACTCTCAGCTAAAAAGGAGGGTCGAACGTGAGCACCGTGAATGAGCAAGCGAAGAAGATTGGGGCCGATGAGATACGTGATTACAGCGCAAAGACCTTTGTCGAACCGGCGCGGCAGAGAGGTCAGAAAAGGTTTTCTATTAGAGTTGGGGACGTAGTTCGTGAACTGAGATTGTATCGGAGCATACCTGCTGTTTGCAGCGCGCTTAAGACGAAAGAATTCCAGAGTGCCAATGGCCTGAGATTGGTCGAGGCGACCGGGCCCAAGTCTGGTATGAGCACGACGGTGGTGTTCACTTACGAATTTGTCGATCCAGAACGTCCGGCAGAGCCCAGTGTTGATGCTTGGTCTCGTCTACGCGGGGCCCTGAAGGAGGTTTTCGCCGAACTGGGAGGAGGCGAAGCTTATCTTCAAGCTGAGCGGAGCAAGTTTTACGCTGCTGAGGAGCGCAAATGAGCCGCGTGTATTGGGATAGCATGCTGTTCATTTATTGGCTTGAGGATCATCCGCAGTATGCAAAACAAGTTGATGCGATTCATTCGCGGATGAAGCAGCGTCAGGATCGACTCATCACCGGCGCCTTCACCTTTGGGGAGGTGCTTGCAGGAACCTACCGCAAAGGACGCGCAGACCTCCACCCCAGCGAGCCAAAACCGGGCTCGCTGGGGACCCCGGAACTAGCAGATAGTTTCGCACGCTGTTGAGAAGTGTTGTTGCAGAAATAGTGCCGTTCACCGTCGCAACGGCAGAACACTCGCGCGAATTCGCGGCGCGCTCGGCACCACGCCCGCGGATGCCATTCATCTGGCGAGTGCGGCCCAGTCTGGCACCGACCTCTTCTTGACGAACGACAAAAGTCTTGTCGGGAAAATCGTACCGGGAATTCAGTTCATTGCGATGCTCGATACGCAAATACTCTAACGGTCCGAATGTTCCACTTCGGTGGTTTCGACCGCTTCGCGTTGCTGCGGGTTTAACTCGTCCAGAACGACAACAGAGAATAGCTCCGAATACGCTAGATGGATTTTACAGGAGGTGACAAAACTTTTGGCAGCGGGTCAGTGAAAACGAAATCGAATAGACAAATAGCCCGACCAGCACTATCGTGGCGAGCGTTTCAAAGCCAACGCACGCGGCGTACTGCCGCCTGTTTGGGACTTCACTCCAGCGCCTCCAAGCTCCGTAGAAGTGAAGTTGGATCACAGTCACCGTCGACGCTATCCAGACCATCGCTATGGCAAGCAGATAGGGGCGCCAATTAACCTGGGCAGCAGCTATCAGGGACAGGATTGAAATCGCCCAAAGTAGCCCTTCCGCGTGTCGCCTCATTTCGCTGCCTCAGATCTAAGAGTGTCTCATCGCCGCATCTTGCGATCCAGTTTGCCGTACACGTCCCTGATCTCGACGCCGCTCTTAATGAAGCCCTCTGTCGCCTCAAAAAACCAGCCGGTTGCTTTCGCTCTCCGCGATAACCAAATCCAGCGCCCGCTCAATAGCCTCAATCTCGGTTTTCGCCCCCAGAGCCTTTTGAACACGCTTGACCTTCGCGGCATTCAAATGAATGCGTGTTCTCGACTCGCCTGCCGCCTTGGCCATAAGCGCCCTCCTGGGTTCTAGGATAACAAGCTCCTGCACGCGCATTTCCAAGATCAGGCGGGTCCTGAATTGCGGGAGCCGGTTGGCAAGTGAGTGATAAAATACACGTAGGCGAAGCCTATGAGCGGAACAGTCGCGCCTCACCATCCATTCGGCGACCGCATTGTTCGAGACCGCAAAATCTGCGGCGGGGAACCGGTCTTCAGGGGCACGCGCGTACTACTCCGCACCGTGCTGGCCAGTCTCGCCGCCGGCGACGCGACCGAAGCCATTCTCACCGACTTCCCGAGTCTCAAAGCCGACGATATTCGCGCCGCGATCGCATTCGCGGCAGCCTCTGCCAATGAAGACCTCCCCGTTCCAGCCGTTCCTTACGTCTAATGAAGGCCAAACTCGACGAGAACCTCCCGCTGCGGATCGCAACTCGTCTCCGGGAACTGGGCCACGATGTTCACACCATCCGCAGGAAAATCTCTCCGGCTGCGACGATTCCGAGCTTTGGATGCAGGCCCAGCGGGAAGGCCGCACTCTCATCACACAGGACCTGGATTTCTCGGACAGCCGTCGCTTCACGCCTGGCACACATTGCGGCGTTGTGCTGGTTCGGTTGCACTCGCCCAGCCGATTGCGGTTGGTGGAACGACTGGAAGAGGTATTTCAGGCGGAAGCGGTCAGCGAGTGGGCGGGTTGCTTCGTCGTCGTGACCGATCAAAAAATCCGCGTGCGCCGGACGCCAAAAGAACGGACCTGAAAATACCGCGCCCGTAACCGGGGCACAGCTACAAACGCGCGTGGAACATCCGAATGAGAATCCCCTCACCATCACGCTGCTATAATCAAGAATTGCGCTCATGAAGAAGAACACACTAGTAGTAGCGGCCGTCTGAAACGCTGCCGAAGCCCCGCTCCCCGCCGAATCCGCTCCACCACCGTCCTCTGCGTGCGCCGCGACGACAAAGTGGTCATGGCCGGAGACGGGCAGGTTACGCTGGGCGAATCCGTCATCAAGCACGGAGCGAAGAAGATTCGCCGCCTCTATCAGGACAAGATTCTTGCCGGATTTGCCGGCTCGACCGCCGACGCTTTCACGCTATTCAGCCGTTTCGAGGCCAAACTCGAGCAGTATCACGGCAACGTCGGCCGCTGCCGCCGTCGAACTAGCGAAAGACTGGCGCACCGACAAATTCTTGCGGCATCTGGAGGCCCTGCTGCTGGTTTCCGATAAGGAAGCAGACGTTCCTGCTGAGCGGCCAGGGCGATGTGATCGAGCCCGATACCGGCATTGCCGCGATCGGCTCCGGGCGGCCCGTTTGCCCAGGCGGCCGCGCAGGCCCTGGCCGATCACACCCAGCTTTCGCTCGCGCGAAATCGCCGAAGAAGCAATGAAGATTGCCAGCCGCATGTGCATCTATACCAATGACAAGGTTACGATTGAGGAGTTGTGAAGAACGTCGATGGTCGTCCTGGTCGTCTGGTCGTTCGCAGTTCGACCGGATCGCAGCTGCGGGCTTGACCGCTAGACAACCGAGCGACTGACGACCAACGACGACATTTATGGCCATTTACTTACCCGGAACCGCCGAAGAAGAACAAGTCACGCTCGACGAACTGACGCCGCGCGAAATCGTGGCCGAACTCGACAAGTACGTTGTCGGACAAAAAGACGCGAAGCGCGCCGTCGCCATCGCCCTGCGCAACCGCATGCGCCGGCAGAAGCTCGCGCCGGAGTTGGCCGAAGAGGTCATTCCCAAGAACATCATCATGATCGGCCCCACGGGCGTGGGCAAAACCGAAATCGCCCGCCGTCTGGCCAAGCTGGCCAACTCGCCGTTCCTGAAGGTCGAAGCTTCCAAGTTCACCGAAGTCGGCTACGTGGGGCGCGATGTGGAATCCATGATCCGCGACCTGGTTGAGATCGCCATCGAAATGATCCGCGAAGAGAAGCTCGAAGACGTCTGCCGATAAAGCCGAGTTGAACGCCGAAGAGCGCCTGCTCGATATTCTGCTGCCGCCCGATCTCGCCGCGCCCGTCGGAGTCCGACTTCAATTCCGGCGGAGTGGTCATCGACGGCAGCACCTGCCTGACCGAATCCTCCAGCCGCACGCGCGAGAAACTGCGCCAGCAGTTGCGCGAAGGCAAGCTCGACGACCGCACCGTTGAAATCGAAACCCGCGAGCGCAATTTCCCGTCCTTCGAAATCATCTCCAACCAGGGCGTCGAGGAGATGGACGTCAACATCAAGGACATGTTGCCCAACATCTTCGGCCAGCGCACCAAGAAGCGGAAGATGAAGGTCAACGAGGCCTTCGAGTACCTGATCCAGGAAGAAGAGCAGCGCCTGATCGACATGGAGCAGGTCACGCGCGTCGCCATCGATCGCGTGGAAAACTCCGGCATCATCTTCCTCGATGAAATCGACAAGATCGCCGGCCGCGAAAGCGGCCATGGGCCGGACGTCTCGCGCGAAGGCGTGCAGCGCGACATCCTGCCCATCGTAGAAGGCACCACCGTCAACACGCGCTACGGCATGGTCCGCACCGACCACATCCTGTTCATAGCCGCGGGCGCGTTCCACGTTTCGAAGCCAAGCGACCTGATCCCCGAACTGCAGGGCCGCTTTCCCATTCGCGTGGAACTGCAGTCGCTCACCATGGAAGACTTCGTCCGCATCCTGACCGAACCGAAATCGTCGCTGACCCGGCAGTACATCGCGCTGCTAGAAACCGAAGGCGTAAAGCTGGAGTTCACGCCCGACGCGCTCGAAGAGGTCGCGCGCTTCGCCTTCCGCGTGAATGAAGGCACGGAAAACATAGGCGCTCGCCGTCTGCACACCATCATGGAGCGCGTACTCGACGAGATCAGTTTCGACGCGCCCGAAAAGAAAGGCCAGCAGTTCGTAGTAGACGCGGCCTACGTGCAGAAAATGCTGAGTGAGATCGTGAAAGACCAGGATTTGTCACGCTACATTCTGTAGGAAATCTCTACCACAGAGGACACAGAGGTACACGGGGGAAATCTAATGATCTTCCCTGTGTACCTCTGTGCTCCCCGTGGTTGTCTCTAGCTCCTTTTGCTCTTTTTGAGTCCCGCCCCTATCTGCGAAGTCAAGCTTTTCCCATCGATGCCCGACGACTCGCCCACTCTGCCTCTGATACTCTTTCCTTGTTCCGCATGAAGCTACATCCTGGAAAGTTCATCGCGCCGACCGCACTCTGCCTGCTGTTAGCCGGTTGCGCCCAGACCGGACCGCCGCTGCCGCCGTCGCTCGAACTTCCCAAGCCGCCCGCGGATCTGCGCGCCAGCCGCAAAGGCAACCGCGTCACGCTCACCTGGAGCGAACCCACGCTCACCACCGACCGCCAAAGCGTCCGCTACATCGGTCCGACCCTCATCTGCCGCAGCCTTGAAACCGAAATAACCGCGTGCGGGAATCCCGCCGCCACCTTGCCAGCACCGCCACCATCTCCCGCCCTGAAGAAGTCACGCCGCGCCGCACACAAATCAGGCGCCCCGCCCGCTGCCCTGCAGACCTACACCGACACTCTCCCCGCAAACCTGCAACCGCAGGACCCGTCCGCCGAACTCACCTACGCCGTCGAGGTCCTGAACCGCAACGCCCGCGGCGGGGGATTGTCGAATCGCATGCACGTCTCCGCCATCGCCACTCTGCCTCCGCCGAGCGATCTATCCGCCGAACTCACCGGCGATGGCCTAGTGCTCACCTGGACAAGCGCCGGCGAATCACAAAACCTGCCCACGAACTCGCCCGCTAACATTCCCGGTAACTCGCCCGCCGTGCAACATCGTTATCGAATCTATCGGCGCGACGAAAGCACCGGCAAAGACGCGATTGCCGGCGAAGTCCCAGTTCCAGTTCCAGTGCCATCGACCGAGCGCGGCCCCGTTCATTTCACCGACTCCAGTTTCGAATGGGAAAAGACCTATCTCTACCGCATCACCGCCGTGACCATCGTCAAGCGCCCCGACAACAGCGAAGTGCAGGTTGAGGGAGACGACACTCCCCAGGTGCGCGTCATCGCCCATGATATCTTCCCGCCTTCCGTTCCCGCCGGCTTGCAGGCGGCATACTCCGGCGAAGGACAAAAAGCATTTATCGATCTCATCTGGGCGCCCGTGACGAACGCCGATCTCGCCGGATACAACGTCTATCGCAGCGAAGCCAGTGCCGCCGCAGGCGAGAAGACGGTCAAGCTGAATTCCGAGCTGGTGAAATCGCCGTCGTATCGCGACTTCGCGGTCGCCTCCGGCAAAACCTACACCTACTCAGTTTCCGCCGTGGACGTGCGTGGAAACGAAAGCCAGCGCTCCGAAGCAACCAGCGAACCAGTCCCGTAAGGTGGCCGCGAAGTTAGCCAGGAAGGTCTTAACCACTGCGAGCACGGAGGAACACAGAGGACGTCTTGTTCAACCGACCATTAAATCGGCTCCCAATCAAAGCTTTCCCCTGTGTTCCTCGGTGCTCCCTGTGGTTAAGAATCTGCCGTACCCGAGAACACCCTCCAAGATTTCCGTTCGTGATCTTTCAGCCTTTATGTTTAGATATTGTTCTGATGAAATACTGCCGATTCGTTCTCAACGGTTCCGCCCACTACGGCCTGGTCGAGTCTGTCGCGGGCAATGATAATGACGAAGAAATCACTCGCCTGCTCCTCCACCCTCCCGAGGAGAGCGATGGCGATGTCGAAGGCCTTCCCAGCCGCCGCATAGACCGCATCCCGCTCCGCCAGGCATCCCTGCTGCCGCCGGTGAGCCCCTCGAAGATCGTCTGCGTCGGCCGCAACTATCGCGAACACGCCGCCGAGCTCGGCCACGAAGTTCCGCAAGAGCCGCTGCTATTTTTCAAACCGCCCTCTTCCCTGCTGCCGCCGGGCGGAACGATTCTCCGGCCCCAGGCTTCCGCGCACACCGACTATGAGGGCGAATTGGGAGTCGTGATCGCCCGCCGCTGCCACCGGCTCGCCGAGAGCGATGACGTACGCCCCTACATCCTCGGCTACACCTGCGTAAATGATTTCACCGCCCGCGATCTGCAGAATAAAGAACCGCAGTGGGTGCGCGGCAAAGGCTTCGACACCTTCTGCCCCGTCGGACCCGTGGTCGCCGACGGCATTAATATTGACCCCTGGGCCGGAGTCCAGGTCGAAACCCGAGTCAACGGCGATCTCCGCCAGTCCGGCAACACGAAAGATTTTATTTTCCCGCTCGACGTCCTCATCCGTTACATTTCGCAGATCATGACCCTGGAACCCGGCGACCTGATCGCGACCGGCACTCCCAAAGGCGTCGGGCCGGTAGTCGCCGGCGATGCCATCGAAGTCTCAATCCAAGGCATCGGCCAGTTGCGCAATCCGGTCGCCGACCAATCCTAGCGCCGGGTGCGTTCTTCAGCATCAGACAACAGTCCAATAGTCCGACGTAGGGAAGAAAGAAGGCCCTGCGCCAGGCGCGCGCAAGGCCCCTTTTTTCCTGAGGTTTCTACCTCGTGATCCACCCGGCAGCGTCTAGGCCACTGCCTCGATGTACTCATCCGGCTGATTCTCGAATTCCTTTCTGCACTCTTCCGAGCAGAAAAAGTATTTCTTTCCTGCAAACTGGGTCTGGAATTCGGATTCCTTCTCTTCGACTCGCATACCACAAACCGGGTCCCTTGTCATGGATCCCTCCTGATGGAGAATTTGTTTCCTTCCAGCCCCTAGATGACAGCAAAGAGCCTTCCGTTCTCTGCCCTTCGCCAAATGACTGATCCGGTTAAGGTTTTTCGACCCGCAATATCGCGTGAGCAAAAACGCGGGAAAATTCTTCCCGTCCCATGCACCTTATACTCAACCGTCCCCCCTTCCGATTTTGCTTTTCATTCGCCAACCAGAATCTTCCTCTAGGAGGCCCTGCCCGACAACGCCTGCGACGCAAACGGCGCAATCCTACTGGGGGCGGCTCGATTTTCGTGCAGCGCAACCGTTCAGCGTGGGTGTCAAACTCGTTAATTCCGGAGGGAGAATCGACTTTGCCTTATTAGAATCAGCGTGTTAGGAGAAATGTTTCCTCCAAATCTTTCACTGTCCGCAACAGCCGGGTTGCAGGACGCAGGCGGTCCCGCTCACCTTACCCGCGACTTGGCTCCCGCAATCTTGCTTCCCGATCTACGCATCAAACCTCTATAATGGAACATCAGTTCCTTGGGGAAGCGAAAACCAAAATTATGTCGACGAAGTTGAAGGTCACAATTATTGCCAGTTCGCTGGCTATTCTGCTGTTCACCGTTGTGGGCGGTTTTGTCAACGTTCGCGCATCTTCGAATGATGGCGCCTATCGCCAGATCTCGGTCTACAGCGAAGTGCTGTCCCGCATCCGTCTGGAATACGTTGAAGAGCCGAATATCGCTGGCGTCACCGAGGGCGCGCTGCACGGTCTGCTGGAGTCGCTCGACGCCAATTCCAGCTACCTGTCGCCGGCCGAGTACAAGCGCTACAAGACGATGAAGAGCGACGGCAAGGCGGATATCGGCGCCACCGTCTCCAAGCGCTTCGGATACGCCGCCGTGGTCGCGGTCATTCCCGGAGGCCCGGCGGAAAAGGCCGGGGTCGAGAACTCCGACATTATCGAGTCCATCGAGGGCAAGACCACGCACGACATGTCGCTGGCTGAGATTCACGGCATTTTGTCTGGCGAGGTCGGATCTACGATCACCGTGGCGGTGGTCCGGCCGCGGCGCGCCGAACCGCAGAAGGTTGTGATCACGCGCGATATGGTTACCATCCCGCCGGTGAGCGAAAAAATGCTCGCCGACAACGTCGGCTACATCCAGGTGGACGCGTTCCCCGAAGGCAAGTCGCAGGAGATCGCCGGCAAGATTCGCGACCTGCAAAAGCAGGGAGCGAAGAAGCTCATACTCGATCTGCGTAACTCGGCCAGTGGCGCGGAGTCTGAGGGCGTCGCCACCGCCAATCTTTTTCTTGACCATGGCACCATCACTTATCTGCAGGGGCAGAAGTATCCGCGCGAGGCTTTCAACGCCGATCCCACCAAGGACATCACCAAGCTTCCCGTGGCCGTGCTGGTGAATCGCGGCACGGCGGGCCCAGCCGAGATTGTGGCCGCCGCCATTCTCGAGAACGCTCGTGGCGACGTGGTCGGAGACAAAACCTTCGGCGATGGCTCGGTGCAAAAGCTCATCGAGATGCCGGATAACTCCGCCCTCATTCTTTCGGTCGCGAAGTACTACTCGCCGAGTGGAAAAGCAATTCAGGATGCCGCCGTCACCCCGAACGTTGTGGTCGCTGACGATGCGGCAGACGACGGCGGATTGCCCGACGAAGATCAGCCAGCGGCTCCCGCTGAGAAGAAAGACCAGCGACCAGAAGAACCTGCAGGACGACCAACTCAACAAGGCATTGGAAGTATTGGAAACCGGGAAGCGAAGAGTTAGAAGGTTTCAAGGTTTCAAAGTTTACAATCGCTCGCTTCGGCGAGCGATTTCTTTTTGCTTATGAGGATAATGCGTGATAGCCAAGACCTGCCCCTTGCACACCACGCCGTCGGATGGGGTCGCTACCGTCAGGCCGCAAGAAGGTTCTTGAGGGTAATAGCCGACGGGCGAACAAACGGCGCAAAGTTGTGTAAACGCCTGCTTTTCCACTCTAGGAAGCGTACTTCATCGAGGAGTGCTTCTTTTTCCTTCAAGCCAATCAACGAATATCCTCAACTCGTCAAAGCGTGAGCGGGGCAGCAGGATACGACCGTTGGTTAAGAAAATCCGATCCGGCCCCGGAAACGGAGTGTCAACCGATATCTTCAACTCTTGGACGGCAGGGGTAACTCCGCCATCGTAGGGCAAGAAGTCTTCATCTTCTAGAACAAGCCCTGCCTCGTTCCAGATGCGGCAGTGTGCGGCTTGACCTGCATTTGCAGGAGCGCATTGCTGCCACCAGCCAACCTTTGCGCCCCGCAAAAAGACTGCATCCACGGACACACCCGCTGGTCGAACTGCATCCAGCCTACTAGTGCAGGCAGAAGAAAAGAGGATAATCGCAGGGAGTAATGCAAGCGCTATGTTTAGCTTATTTAGCAAATTCGCCACTTCTAACGGCTAGCACGGGAGGGGTTCCGTTTGTAGCCCATTACTATTACAGATAATGCGTCAACACCTGCCACTTCCGTGAACATTGAAACCTTGAAACTCTAAAACCTCGAAGCCTGGCCGTTGAGTTACCATTAAAACGTTGAAACTCTGAAACCTTGAAACTCGCCCCTTGAAACTCATCTATCAACATCTTCCTTCGGTGGAAATCGCCGGACGGAAGCTGGTCGGAAAGGTCCTGTTCGGGCTGCTCCTGCTGCTTTCAGCCGCTGTCGGCGCTGCCGTTGGATTGCTGCTCGTGTATTCGACTGGCCTGCCCCAAGTTGAAGAGCTCGAGCGTTACCGTCCCAGTTCCGTCACCGAACTCTACGACGGACAGGGCAGAGTCATCGGCACCTTCGCGCTTCAGCGCCGTGTCATCGCCAGCTACGACGATTACCCGGAGGTTCTGCGCAATGCCCTGGTCTCGGTCGAAGACAAGGATTTCTACCGGCACTCGGGCATCAACATCTGGCGCATCGTAGGCGCGGCGTATCGCGATATCGAATCCGGCGGGAGAGTGCAAGGAGCGTCCACGCTCACCATGCAACTCGCCCGCAATCTGTTTCTCTCTCCCGATCGCTCGTTTTACCGCAAGATGCAGGAGGCGCTGCTCGCCATCCAGATCGAGCGCCGATTCACCAAGCCGCAGATCTTCACGCTCTACGCCAACCAGATATTTCTCGGCCACGGCGCCTACGGCTTTGAAGCTGCTTCGGAATACTATTTCAGCAAACCAGCGCGGCAGCTCAAACTGGAAGAAGCCGCGCTGCTCGCGGGACTTCCCAAGGCGCCGCAATATTACTCGCCCATCAACCACCCGGAACGCGCCCTCAAACGGCGCAACCTCGTGCTCAATGCCATGCTTGAAGATGGCAAGATCACCGCGGCCCAAGCGGCGGAAACCAAGAGCAAGCCGATCATGCTCGACCTGCAAAAGGATCCGAATTCGCTGGCGCCGCACTACGTGGAAGAAATCCGGCGCTACCTCGAAGCGAAGTATGGCAGCGACCAGGTTCACGAAGGCGGACTGCGGGTTTACACATCGCTCGATATGAATCTGCAGAAATCCGCGCGCCAGGCGCTGCTCGACGGCCTCGCTGCCTACGAACGACGGCATGGTTGGCACGGCAAGCTTCTGAACGTAATCGCGCAGGGACAAAAGCTCGACAAATACGAAGATCCGGATTGGGATGCGGAGCCCGAAATCAACGGATACATGCACGCGCTGGTGACACAAGTCTCGTCGAGCGCCGCGGAAATCCGCTTCGGCCAGCACACGGCCACGCTCTCGCAGGCCGATCTGGCTTGGATGAAGACGAAGACGAAGCTTCCCGACGTTCTCCATGCCGGCGACGTCATCTACATCAAAGTGCTTTCGCTGGATGCGGGCGGAAAAGCACGCGTCAGCCTGGAGCAGGATTCAGGGACCGAAGGAGCCCTAGTCGCCATCGATAACGCGACCGGAGAAATCAAGGCCATGGTGGGCGGCCGTGACTTCAACCTCTCAAAATTCAACCGCGCCACGCAGGCTCTGCGCCAGGTCGGGTCGTCTTTCAAGCCGTACGTCTACACCGCAGTGATCGACCGTGGTGGCAGCCCCGACGACACCATCGTGGATGCGCCGGTAACTTTTCAAACTGCCTCCGGCCCTTATTCGCCGCACAACTATGACGCCAGATTTGAGGGCACCATCACCCTGCGCCGCGCTCTCGCCCAGTCCAGAAACATCCCCGCGCTCAAGCTTGCCGACCGCATCGGCATTAAGACGGTGATCGAATACGCGCACCGCTTTGGCGTTACCTCAAACATTCCCGCATATCTTCCCGTGGCGCTGGGCTCGGCGGAAATCACGCCGCTCGAGCAGACCTCCGCCTTCAGCGTGTTTCCCAACGACGGCGTGCGCGTCGCTCCGCGCTACATCACCAAGGTGACCGACTACGAGGGCCGCGTTCTGGAAGAAGATTTCTCCGACATCAAAGACGTCGTCAGTTCGCGCACCGCGCGCGTCATGACCTCGATGCTGCGGGAGGTGGTGCTCCATGGCACAGCGGTCGCCGCCGCCAAAATGCCTTATCCGCTGGCCGGCAAGACGGGAACGACCAACGATTTTACCGACGCCTGGTTCGTGGGCTTTTCTCCGTCGCTCACCTGCGGCGTCTGGATCGGCTACGACGAAAAAAAATCACTCGGCGAGAAAGAAACCGGAGCCCGCGCCGCGCTGCCCATCTGGATGCAGTTCATGACCGTCGCCCTGGCCGGCAAAGATCCCGGCGAATTTCAGCCTGTGCCGGGTCAAGGAAACACGGCCGTCGCGCAGAAGAAAGTTGACACTCAAGACGTAGCGCCCGGCGACGGCGAAACGCATTAGCGGTCCGTGGGAAACTGATAGCCCGTTCTTCAACTCCCAATTCGCCAGACTTTGTCATCCCGAGCGAAGCGAGGGATCTGCATTTTGCCGCGGACTGCAGATCCTTCGCTGCGCTCGGGATGACAATTCACGAGGAATGATCTCCTCGTCAGACCAGCTTCCGCATCAATCGGCCCATCCGCACGATTCGATAAAGAGGAAACAGCGCCTCCGGCAATTGCACAGCGGCAACATCTCCCACGCCCGGCGTCCACACCAGTCGCCAGAGATATCGCCAGCGGTCGCCGCGCCGCTCACGCAGTTTCAGGATCAGCCGAAAGTATTCCGTAGATTCGAAATCATAGGAGGCGCCGCGAACCAGACGCGCGGCGAATTCGGCGCCGAGAGCGGGCACCCGAGGATCGGCCGCAATCATTTCCTCCGCGGCTTGGGGAAGCTTCGCCCGAAGCACGTTTTTCACCAGCCAGAAACTTACGCCGAGAATACGCGCGATTCCCAGCGTGCGCGCGCGGGAAAACGCCAGAGAATAGTCGACGGTCTGGGCTTGAGACTGAGATCGCAAAGTCTCGGCAATGTCCGAAAGCCAGATCAGACGCGTCCAAAGATGCTTGGCGGCGTGCAGGCACAGCACCAGCAACGAGTCTTCGGGAGCCAGGCACGGCACTTCGCACCCTCCGACGACAGTGCGGCCGGCTCGCGCCATCAGATCTTCCACGCCCAGATCGTCCGAGTGAAGATCATCCGAGTGAAGATCAACCCCATAAAAATGCGGCAACAATGCCCACTGCAGTTCGACCAGATTCTTTCCCGCGGCGCCGTCAAACGCGCGCTCGTAGCCGGTCCGCAGCCACAATCGCTCGACGGCCGGCGAAAAATCCGCAGCAGGGCGATACCCGATTTCAGCAAGAGCCTGCTTGGCTCGCTCGAAGTCGGAGGAAGAAATCAGAAAGTCGAGATCCGAAAAGCTGCGCACGCCGAGATTGCGGTAAAGCGATTGCGCCAGCACCGCCCCTTTGTACGGGACAGCCCGCAACTGCCTGCGCTCGAAGTGCTGCATGATGCGCGCCAGTTCGACTGTGAACCACAAGCTGCGCCGCAAGTTCGTTTCGTACGCAGAGCGCAGCGTGCGCTCCACTTCCGCTGGAAGGCCGCGAGCATGTTCGATCAGGTTGCGAGCCGCGAGCGGAAGAACTCCGTGGTGCTCAGCCAGACGAAGCACTTCGCTCCAGTCGAGGGCGGCGCGATTCCAATTCGCAATGCGCTCGATCCGCTCCGGAGCCAGTTCCGCGGCAGCCAACGCGCACAGGAACTCAAATTCGTCCGCCCTCTGCGGCACAGTACTCGACGCGGGAGACGGAAACAAGAGTTCAGTCATGGAGGCGGATTCCCGAAGAATAGACAAGCGACCGCAACCCAGAATCAAAAGGATCGCGAATCGCCACTATAATACAGAGTCTTCGGCGTGTGTCCGAAGCTTCGTTCGGACTATCGTCGGGACTTTCGTCGTTTTCTTCTCATGGACCGCGTCGTCTTCGAATCCGTTCGCAAGGTCTTTCGCCATCGTCCCGCTCTGTTCAATTGGCTGGGCAGGGAGCGGGGCGGCGAAACCATTGCCTTGAAAGACGTTTCTTTTTCGGCAGCGCGCGCCGAGGTCCTGGCTCTGCTCGGGCCGAACGGCAGCGGAAAAACCACGGCCCTCAAGCTGATCTCGACCATGCTCCTGCCCGATGCCGGCTCTGTGCGCGTGGGCGGCTTCGATGCACGGCGCGACGCCGGTGCAGTGCGGCGGCAGGTCGGCATTGCTGTGGCCACGGAGCGCTCGTTCTTCCCCCGTCTCTCCGCGCGTGAGAATCTCGAATTCTTTGCCGCGCTCGACGAAGTCTCGCGCGCCGAGCGAGCGCAAAGGATCAAAGAAGTTCTCCGCGATACCGGCCTCGAAGAGCAAGCCGACACGCTGGTGATGAAGTTCTCCAGCGGCATGTATCAGCGACTGGGCATCGCGCGCGCCCTGGTCAAGCGCCCCAGCGTGCTCTTGCTCGACGAACCGACGCGCAGCCTCGACGCCGCCACCACCGCCCACTTCTGGACCACGATCCGCGCCTTGGCGCGGCAAGAGACCTGCGTTCTGCTCGCCACCCACAACTTCGCGGAAGCGGCTGCCGTCGCGGATCGCCTGCTCCTGCTGCAGCGCGGCGAAGTGCTCGCCGATCGCTCCGTGGGCGACGGCGAAAGCGCTGACGCACTGCGCACTTTCTACTTCCGCATGACCGGCGAGGTTGATGAGAAGATTTGTAATTTGTGAGATTTTGTAATGTGGTAATCGGGTAATTTTGCAATTCAAAACCCTACTGAGGGCATAGGTAAGAGGCTGTTAGATTACCAAATTACCCAATTACAAAATTACAAATTGTCTTATGACTTCGACCCTCGACAAGCTCCATGCCATCCTGCGGCGCGATCTGCTCACGGCCGTCCGCCACCGCAGCGGCTTCGTCGTGACCCTGGTCGGAGTGTTCACCGAACTCGCGGCGTTTTATTTCCTATCCCGCGCCATCGGTCCCGGCTTTCGACCCGGCGGCGTCGAGTACTTCCCTTTTCTCATGGTGGGCACCGGCGTCTACACGTTCTTCGTAATGAGCGCGCAAGCTTTTCTGAGCGCGGTGCAGGAAGCGCAGCAGACGGGAACGCTGGAGGTGCTCATGACGACCTCCACTGCTCCGGCTGAACTCGTCATCCTCAGCTCCATCTCTGCCTTTGCCGGAAACCTGCTCAATCTGCTGGTCTATCTTTTCGCGGGAGTGGCAGTTTTCCGGGCAGCGATCCACGCCAATTTTTTCTCGTGCGTGGCCGTATTGATTTTTTCTCTGGCAATCGCCCTGGCCCTGGGGATCGCCGCGGCCACACTTCAAGTTGCCTTCCAGAAAGGTTCGGCGATGATCTGGCTGCTTGGCTCCGGACTCTGGTTCCTGAGCGGAACCATGTTTCCGATCCAGAGCTTGCCCCGCCCGCTCGAGCTTCTGGCCCGCGCGGTTCCTCTCACTTACGCCATCGATGGCATGCGCAGGGCGTTGCTCGAGGGGCAGTCCATCACCGCGATGGCTCCCACACTGGCCGTCCTGGCCGGGTTTGGCGTGGTCCTGCTGCCGCTCGCGCTGGCCTGTTTGTCGCTAACTTTGCGGCGCGCGCGGCAGGATGGAACTCTGTCATTTTACTGAGGATTGTTGCGTCGCCTTTTCCGGTCTGCGCCGCCTCCAAGTCAGATTGGCACCGGAGAAAGCCCTGTAGTACACTGCCTTTACTCTTATCAAAACTGGGGACAGGGAGGGAGAACCAACCCTTTCATATGTCCGGGCCATCAAAAAACTTCCTCATGCTGGAAAACACCACGATTACGACCACGATTATGGCGTGCTCGACGGGGAACGCAGAACGCTCAGCTTTGCTGGCTGACGCTTTGCGTCTCAGTGGTCGTTTGCGTCTGCAAGTTCACGGAGAAAGCATGCTGCCCGCTGTTTGGCCGGGCGATGTGGTCGAAATCGCAAGCTGCTCGATCGAAGACCTCCGGCCCGGCGAGATCGTGCTCGCCCGGCGTGATGGCCGCCTTTTCTTGCATCGCCTCGCCTCCTGCCAGCCAGACGGTTTTCGGCTGCGCGGCGACTCCATGCCCGGCTCCGACCCTCCGTACCCCGCCGATGCGCTGCTGGGCCGGTTGGTGAGTAAGGCTGACGAAAGGCGAGGCGTCTCCGGGTTTAGCGTGCGCTGGTTTGGATTGACATGGCCTGGCGGGAACTGGTTTGGCGCGAAATGGTCGCGTGCGTTCGGAATGGTGCTGTGTCATTGTGGCGTGGCAAGGCGTCTTGCTCTGAAACTTCACAGCCGCCGGCACGCATCGCCGCGAAATTTTCCAAACCCGGAACAGGCCACAGAGCTGGCTTCCCTGGGCCTGCGTTCAGAGCTGGATTCAGGTGAGCTGGGAGCCTTATGATAGCCGCGCCCCGAAAAGTTGCGTGTGTCGAAATCGGAGGGATCCCGATCGCCTTGTCCACCTGCGACGAGGCTTTTCTCGATCTGCTGCGCCAGCGCTATGACGGGTTCCTGAGTTCTTCGCCTCCCGAGTTTGAGCTTGAGTTTGATCTGACCGGCATGGGACCGGCTTCCGATGACGACGTTCGGGTCCGCCGCAATGTTGACGATGACGAGTGGATACTCGAGCGCGGAGACTTCCGCGCCCGCTGGGACCCGCGCACCGGACGAGGCAACGTGCGCCAGAATGCCAATCCTTATTCTCTCGATTCGGTGCTGCGCATTCTGCACAGCATGATTCTTGCCGAGCGCGGCGGATTCCTGCTGCACGCCGCCAGTGCGATCTGCGACGGCCGGGCCTATCTGTTCTCGGGCGTGTCCGGCGCGGGCAAGACCACGATGACGCGGCTGGCGCCGGCCGACATCACCCTGCTCACCGATGAAATTTCCTACTTGCGCCCGAGCGCGGACGGGTACGCGGCCTTCGGCACGCCTTTTGCCGGAGAGCTCGCCAAGGCCGGTGAGAACTGCACGGCTCCGGTCTCCGCTCTGTTTTTTTTGGAGAAGGGTTCGGAGAACCGTGTCGATGAGTTGTCGTCCGCGGAAGCCGTCCGCCGGCTGATGCGCAATATTCTGTTCTTCGCCGAAGACCGGGGCCTGGCGGAAAAGCTTGTTCGCCACGGCATGCGATTTTGTCGGCAGGGTTCCCATTCGCCGCCTGATGTTTTATCCTGATGCCAGGGTGTGGGACGCAGTTCGCAACTTCGACCGCAACTTCGAACGCAGAGTCGCACGCAATAACGAACGCAATTTCGTACGCAACTTCCAGGAGGCGCCCGCGCATGCCTGAGAATTGCATTTACATAGCGCGCAGTTCTGCCATTGCCGCCCGCGCGCTAGCCGGCGAAATGATGGTCATGAACTCGGCCGATTCGACTTTCTTCACGCTGAACGAAGTCGCAACCACCATCTTTCAAGCTGCCGACGGTCACACTCCCTTGCGGGAAATCGTCCGCGACAAGATCTGCGAGCAATTTGATGTCGATCCCGAACAGGCCCAGGCAGACGCCGAGCAGTTCGTCACCGAGCTTTCCAGCCACGGAATTCTTCTCGTTTCAAGTCAGCCGCTATCGTCAGACACAAATCGGGACACAAATCGGAAGACGAACCAGGAGGCGCCCTGATGAGCCTGATGAGCGAAGTGGGCCAGAAGGCATTTAACCTGGGCGTGCCCATCGCCGTGCACATTGACGTCACCTATCGCTGCAACGAGCGCTGCGTGCATTGTTATCTCGATCATGACGACCACGGCGAGATGACGACCGCCGAAATCAAGGACGTGCTCGATCAACTGGCCGAGGCCGGCGTTTTCTATCTCACCTTCAGCGGCGGCGAAGTCTTCATGCGCCGCGACTTCTTTGAGCTTCTCGAATACGCCCGGCGTCTCATGTTCAACGTCAAGATCAAGACCAACGCGGTGATGATCCATGAAGCGGAAGCGCGGAGAATTCGCGAACTGGACGTGGACACCATCCAGATCAGCGTCTATTCGCATCGTCCCGAAGTGCACGATGCCATCACCAAGCTGCCGCACTCTTTCGAGCGCACCATCAAGGCCATCCGCTTCTTGCGCGAACAAGGGCTGCGAGTCACCATCGCCAATGTGCTGATGACCGTGAATTCTTCCGATCATCTGGGCGTGCAAAAACTTGCCGCCGAACTCGGCGTGCATTACACGCTCGATCCCACGATCACGCCCATGATGGACGGCGACACCTCCGTTCTCGCGCTGCGCATTCCGGGAGAAGAACTCACCGAAGTTTTCCGCAATCCGGCGCTGGTCGGCAACCAGGAAGAGTTCTGCGCTCCTCCCAAGCCGCCGTCGGCGGAGGACCTTGAGGGTTACTCGTGCAGCGCGGGCCATTCCTTCTGCTACATTTCGCCCTACGGCGATGTCTTTCCCTGCGTGCAGTTTCCGCTGCCCACGGGAAATATTCGGCAGCAGAAGTTCCTGGATATCTGGAATTTTTCTCCCGCAGATGAAAGAGGTTCGTTCGATCCAGGCCAAAGACCTGACCGTCTGCTCATCGTGCACGCACGTCACCACTTGCACGCGTTGTCCGGGCTTGGCCTATGTCGAAGGAAGTATGCGGGGCCCGTCCACCGCCGATTGCGAGAAGTCGTTCTACCGGACGGGCGTGCCCACGGCCAACATGCTGCGGCAAGGGCTGTCGAAACCACGCACCACTGCACACCTGATCCAGATTCGGCCGATCGCCGTTCCTGCATGATACGGGCGCGACCGTTACAGCGTGTTCCCCGCAGCAGCGTTGTGGCTCCGCTTGAGGTCGATAACCGCTTCCGCGGCGGCCATCTGTTCCAGCATGCGCTGCACGGCGGCGCGGACCTCATGCGTCGCCTCAGTGAACTTGAGCGCCGCCCCAATGCCCATGTCCATGCGCACGACCTCGCTCGCAACTGTAACGTTCGTATGTTCGTGCGAGAAGGTGAGTTTCAACTTCGATCCGGGCAGCAGGAGGCTGCTGCTTTCAACATAGCAGCCGCCCAGGCTGAGGTTGGTAACGATGCCCACTATCGCCCGTTCCAGGCCGTTGCCGGAAATCTCCGTGATGAGCCGGCCTCGCACCCGCGGATACAGACGGCGGTTCTTCTCCGTCGAGTGACTCCGCTTCTGCAGATACATGCGTTTGTCGGCTTCCGAGAGGATTTTTTCGGCATCCATCCCGTCCTCGGGATACACCGCCTTGCCCACGCTCAGCGATAGAATATTCTCGTTGCAGATGTCCTTTCCAGCCTGTCTTGCCAAGTCGCGCATCTGCTCGGCTTTGCGCGCGGCCGCTTCGGGCGTGAGGCCAGGGGCGATGACCACGAATTCGTCGCCGCCCATGCGTGCGACATAATCGTACTCACGGCTGGTTTCCTTCAGGGAATGGGCAAACAGCCGCAGTACGCGATTCCCTTCCAGGTGTCCAAAGCGGTCGTTGATCTGCTTGAACCCATCCAGGTCGGAGACCATCACGGTCAGCGTTTTGTTGTCGCGTTTGCAGCGCGCCATTTCCCGGTCGAGTTGCAGAGAACAGCGAGCGCGCATTGGGAAGGCCGGTGAGGTAATCGGTAACCGCCGAACTCTCCGCCTGCTCGTACTTCATCGCGTTCTCGATGGCCAGCGCCATCTTGGAAGTTACCGCCAGCAGAATGCGCAGGTGGTCGGAGGTAAAGAAATCCTTTTCCGCGTGGTACACAGCGACCACACCGACCACGCCTTGCAAGCCCTCGAGCGGAACCGCGAGCGCCGACATCAGCGTGCTGTACTTCGAAGTGTCGTTCAGATAACCGGGCTCGACCGAAGGATTGCCATTCAGGATCGGTTTGCGATTCTGCGCCACCCACCCCGAAAGCCCCTGTCCAATCGGAATGCGCAGCGAAGCAAACAGCCGGAAGTTGTCGCCATTCACATATTCCGGCACCAGTTCATCGCCATGGCGGACGTAGATCGCAATCGCATCGTAGAGGATAGCCCGGCGCAGCTTCACCGCAAACACCGAGAGCGTTTCGCCCAGACTGAGGGAAGCTCCCAGATCCTGGCTGAGTTCGAAAAGAGTCTGCGCTTCCTGGCGCGCGGCCGCGATCGAACTCAGAAAACTGCGCTCCGGCACTTGCCGCTGTGCCTTGCGCGGCGAACCCGGCCGCCGGCTTCAATGGACGGCTCATCCTTCGCGTCTTCGATCTTTGACTTCCGTGGATAGTCTTTGCTTGTCCGAGGCCGTCGGTGCGTTTGTGGACCAGTTGCTCCAGCTCCACGTATCGTCGTTCCAGCACCTTCACCACTTGCGGATCGAAAGACTTTCCCGATTCCTCCACCAGCCGCGCCATCGCTTCATGCAGCGGCAACGCCCGCCGATATTGCCGGTCGGAAGCCAGCGCGTCCAGAAAATCCACCGCCGCCAGGATGCGCGCGCCGATCGGAATCTCGGTCCCGCGCAATCCCATCGGATAGCCGGTCCCGTCATACTTTTCGTGGTGGGCCCGTACGATGGGCACAACCGGGTAGGGAAATTGCACGCGTTCCAGGATTTCCGCTCCCACCAGTAGGATGAATCTTCATTTTCTCGAATTCTTCCGGCGTCAGCCGGCCCGGTTTCGAGATGATGTGCTCGGGAATCGCCAGCTTGCCGATGTCGTGCAACAAGGCTGCGGCCTGCAAGGCTTCCATTTCCTCTCGGCTCAACCTGAGTTCCTTTGCCACCTCGACGGCGTAAACCCGAACCCTCTGCAAGTGGTCGTGAGTCGTCTGATCCTTGGCCTCGATGGCGAGCGCGAGCGCCTCGATCGTGCGCATATGCAAGTCGGCCATCTCTTCCACATGCCGCTTCTCGTCTTCCAGTTTGCCCAGGTAAAGGCGGTAGGAGCGGTAGATGAGGTACACGACGGGCAGCGTGAGCAACGACGTCTGCCAGTCGGTAAAGCCGTGCAGCCAGCTCATCACGCCGGCCACGCCCGCGCCCACCAGGTAGTAGGGGAAGCTCCAGAAGTAGCAGTCGGTCCAGATCTTTCGCAGCGACCTGCGCTCGGTCAAGGAGATGACGGCCGCCATCGGAACCGTGTTAGCCACGAAGTAAACGCACGCCGCCAGAAATAGCAAGGTAGAAGGGTTATCCACGGCGCGATGGGTCAGGAAATAGCGATACAGGGCAAAGGTCACCGCGATGGCCAGCGCGGTCGAACAAACGTTGAACGCGACTTGGATCGGAATCGGATGATCTCGCTAAATACTGCACGACCACCGCCGCGCAGCCCAGCGCCATGGCTTCCGGCAAGCTCAGTTCCAGCACGCCCAGCAGGAGAAACAGAAAGTTCACTGACATCGTCCCGGCAATGCCAGGCAGATTCACCTTGAGCCGCGAGGCGGCCAGCGCAATCGCGAGATAGCAGGAAAACTTGAGCGGATTCTCGCTTCCCCCGTGCAGGAGCGAATAGGTCAGCACGGCTGGTCCCGCAGAGCACGACCACGGCAACAAGAAAACGTGGCGCCGCGCTCATGTCCCTCCAGGATTGAGGGCAAGTTTTCATTCCAAACGGACTCCTCCCCGCGCACGGGTCCCTATTCCCAGGCGCAAAAACGAGGGATATTCATTGATAACAGGCACAGGAAGGGCAGGAAAGGATTAGGCTATTTGGAGATAAACTTCCGTAACGGAGGACGAGTAACCTATGGCTGTGTACTTCGCCTTCCCAGCATCCGAGATAAACTCTTAAAGCCATAGAAAACACAATCCCAACCACCGCCTAGGCGGATCATGGCAAACTGAGGAGCCGGAATGTCACAGGACAACAACGCCGGGAAAAAGCGGCACTTTGCAACTTTGGCCGTTCAGGCTGGCCAGGAAGTTGACCCTGCCACGAAGTCTCGCGCCGTGCCCATTTACCAAACCACCTCGTACGTGTTTGACGATGCCGACCATGCGGCGCGCCTGTTTGCCCTCAAGGAATTCGGAAACATCTATACCCGGATCATGAATCCGACTACCGATGTGCTCGAAAAGAGAATCGCGGCACTGGAGGGCGGAGTGGCGGCACTGGCAACCGCTTCCGGCCAAGCGGCCGAGACCCTGGCGGCGATTACGCTGGCCTCCGCCGGAGACGAACTCCTATCGACCACATCGCTTTACGGCGGAACCTACAATCTCTTCCACTACACCCTGCCGAAACTGGGCATCGCGGTGCGCTTCGTCGATGGAGACGATTTCGACGGCCTGAAGAAAGCGATCAATTCCAAGACCAAGGCGCTCTACACCGAGACGCTCGGAAACCCGAAACTCGACGTGGCGGAGATCGAGACCCTGGCTCGCATCGCCCACGAAAACGGTGTGCCTCTCGTCATCGACAATACTTGCGCCTCCCCGGCGCTGGCTCGTCCCATCGAGTGGGGAGCCGATATTGTCATCAATTCGGCGACCAAGTTTATTGGCGGGCACGGCACGTCCATCGGAGGCGTGATCGTGGACGCCGGGAAATTCGACTGGAAAGCATCGGGGCGTTTCCCGGACTTCGTGGAACCCGACCCCTCGTACCACGGAATTTCCTACACGGAGGCGTTTGGACCACTGGCGTTCATTCTCAAGGCCCGGGTGCAGGGTCTGCGCGACACCGGCGCGGCGCTCTCGCCGTTCAATGCTTTCCTGTTGCTACAGGGCGCCGAAACGCTTCATCTCCGTATGCAGCGCCACTCGGAGAATGCCCTTGCCGTAGCCAAGTTCCTCGAAACCCACCCCGGCGTCGATTGGGTCAATTATCCCGACCTGCCTTCCAGCAAGTACTATTCGCGGGCGCGGAAGTATCTGCCCAATGGCGCGGGATCGCTCGTCACGTTCGGAATCAAGGGCGGTTACGAAGCGGGACGTAAGCTGATCAACTCTCTGTCCCTGTTCAGCTTGCTGGCTAACATAGGCGACGCGAAATCGCTGGTCATTCACCCCGCGTCCACCACCCACCAACAGCTCTCCGAAGCCGAACGGAGGGATACCGGAGTTACCCCAGAATTGGTACGCTTATCGGTAGGAATCGAAGACCTGCGCGACATAGTCGACGACCTGACCCAGGGATTGGAGAAGGCAACCGGGCTGCCAAAGGCAGTAACGACAAAGTAAGTACGACTAACAGCCCGTGGGGCGAGTACGATTTGTATCAGAGTATGTTGTATCAGGGTATGCCTTTAGGCATACCGTAAGCGTTGTGTTATGAATGCGCCTTCAGGCGCTGGTTTTTGGCGCGTAGTTCCACCACGGGCAGCAAAGTTAGGAGCAACAAGAATGCCGACCATCATTCCGTCGGTCCGAGCGAAGCACTCTTTTGCTGAAAAGGAGGGCTTCGCCCTGGAATGCGGACGCGAACTCCGCCCCGTGACTCTTCAGTACGCCGTGTACGGTGAACTCAACGCGGCCCGCGACAATGTGGTCCTCGTCTGTCACGCGCTCTCGGGCTCCGCCGAAGTCGCCGATTGGTGGCCCGAGTTGTTTGCCAACAATGACTTCTTCAGCATCGACCCCTATTGCGTAATCTGCATCAACATTCTGGGATCGTGTTACGGTTCGACCGGTCCACAGTCCATCAATCCCAACACCGGGAGGATGTATGGGCCGGACTTCCCGCTGGTCACCGTCGGCGATATTGTCCGGTCGCAACGAGAGGTTCTCGATCACCTCGGAATCGATCGCATTCAACTCGTCATCGGTGGTTCGATTGGCGGCATGCAGGCCTTGCAGTGGGCAATGGATTTCCCCGGCCGCGTCGATAACTGCATCAGCATCGCCGCGACGCCGCTCGGGCCTATGGGACTCGCCCTCAATCACATGCAGCGACAGGTTATTCGCCTCGACCCCAAGTGGAAGAATGGAGACTACGGCGACCAGCCACCGGCTCTCGGCCTGGCCCTGGCACGCAAGATTGCCATGTGCTCTTACAAGTCGGCGGAATTATTCAGCACCCGCTTTGGACGCAATCCCAACCGGAACGGCGAGAATCCATGGGCGGAGCCGAACGCTCGCTTCGATGTGAGCGGTTATCTCGATCATCAGGGAGAGAAATTCGTACAAAGGTTCGATACCAATTCCTATCTCTGCATCACGAAGACCATGGACACCTTCGACCCCGTCCGGAAATACGGCTCCATCCACGCCTATAGCCGCATCAAAGCCCGCGTCACCCTCGTGGGCATCTCCTCCGATTGGCTTTTTCCAGCCTCCGAAGTGCAATCCTTGGCAGGTGAGCTTAGAAGCTGCGGCGTGGATTGCATCTACCGTGAAATCGAATCCACCCACGGCCATGACGCTTTTCTCGCCGAACCCGACAAACTCGCCTCCATCCTAGCGACCCGACTTTCTCCGCGCCCCACCCCAGACTGAAGCGGATCGAGGCAGCAAGCGCCACCCCAAGTTGCAGTGGAGCGACGGGCGGCCTCGCGAGCCTGCCCTGAGCCCAGTGGAGGGTCCCGCCGGGCCGGACGCCCGGCGGTTCACTGAATCAGGTCAGAAGTGAAACCCAAGTTGAGCCGTCAGCGCACGCGGCGTCACATAGTGCGTCCCGCTGAACGTCGAAAGGAAGTTATACAGCGCCAGCTTGTTGGTTATGTTGATGGCGGTAAGCGTGAGACTCCATTTGTAATGGTCGCCTTTGAACAGATTATCTTCGCCTAACGAAACATCAAACAGGTTACGCGGCGCGATGCGCGGCGGATTGTGGTCGTCATTTTCCGTGTTCGGCGCCGGTACCTTTATGAGAGTGGACCCAAACTGCGATGCCAGGCACGTGAAGGGCAGCGCAGTGGTTGGGGTTGCGTGAACCCCATTGCAGGTGAACCCAGCTTGGAACTCCTGGTCAGCGGTCAGGGGAGTTACAAACGCATCTGTCATGTTGATGCGCTGGTTGCCCGCCTAGTGTTGTTGCCTGCGCGCAGATTGCCACCGTAGCATGGTGCCGTGCCGGCCACCAGACCGCTGTCGTATCGCCAGTTGAAGCCGAGCCATGGTCCGGCTTTCCAAGGCTGATATTGCAGGTGCGTCGTTTGGTTGAATTTTTCGTCGTGGTCAATGCGGAAGGGGAGTTCCACTCTGCCCGACCGTGACCCCCAAACCGCTGGTTTGGGGCGGGAAGAAGCGCGCGGCCACGCTCGACATCACTACCAGCGCCGTAAATCCGTGGAAATCCGGCACGCTCACGCGAATGGCGTATCCCGGAATCTTGGAATTGTGCCATCCGATGGGAAAGAAGATGGGAGTCGCAGCCAGCGTGCTGAAATCGTAGCCGCGTGTGCGTGTACTTCCAAATGTAATCCCCGCTCACGACGGCATAGCGCCCGAACGCCTGCTGCAAGCCCGCATGGAAGTCATTGCGAAAGCCTGGCGTATTGGGCTGCTGCACGCACGGGATAAGGTCTGCAATGACAGCGATGTTGCATCCTTCGCTGGCCACGACCAGATTCTCATTGAACGGACTCTCCAGCGTTCGCGCATAGGAAACGCGCAGCACCGTGTTAGTCCGCTTGATGTTGTAAGCAACTCCAAGACGCGGCTCGGCTTGGCGAGACGTTGACCAAGCCGTTGTAGAAATCGCCCCGCAGTCCCAGGTTAAGGGACCAGTTTCCCTTGGAGATCGCATCCTGAAGGTAGATGGCAAGCTCTTTTACGTCCGTATGGCCGTGAAATGGAAACGAGGCACTGCTCGAACCCGAACAGAGATCCTTGGGCGACGGAGTCGGCCTGGTCAGATCGTAGCAACCCAGCAATGAAATGAAGTTGGGGTTGGCGGTAAACGGTGTCGGATACAGAGTTTGGTTGGTCGTCGTCGCCGTCGGGCACTGCGATGGGTCATTGAGCCCAGGGTTGCCAACAAATACAGGGACGGGGCCGTTGGGGGGAGGAGTTGCATCCACGCAAGGCGCGTTGAGTGTCGGATCGACAATTCCAAAATTGAAATTCTCGGTCAGGAAAGTTTGTTGGTACGTAGCCCCCAGCTTAACGTTGTTGATGCCCTTCACATACGAAATATCGGAGCGGAGCCCGGTATTCGCCAGCGTCCGATACTGAGAGATGGTCTCCTGCTGCAGATTGGAGGGGCCAAGGTCCGCGAACGGGTCCTTGCTGGGATAGTAATTGAAGGCGTCCCGCCGCACCCAGCCGCCGAAACTAAAGACGGTGGTTGGACTGATCACTCGCGTCCAGGTGGGCGCGATGTTGAAAGTCTTAATCAGCGCGCGTTGGTCGGTGGGGCCGACGACGTTGCCGTTCGGATCAAGACCCCCATTGGCCACCACCACTCCATTCCACAGCGTCGAATTTTGGCCGTCAAAGCTGTTGGGCGTCTGGAACCACGAACGTGAAACAGCCCAGGTTCAGGTGAATCGAGTCCGCCGTCGAGAGTTGATAGTCCACGCGGTCGAAGAAGTTTTCCTCGTTGCCCTTGTCGTGCATTACGCTGAACTCCGGCGGATCGAGGAACCGGCCGCTATTCAGCCCGTTCGCAGAAATGAAGTTTCCCCACTTCTGACCTCCGTAAGCCAGATCAAAGCCCACATTGGACGAGCCAAACGATCCGTACGAGGCATTCACGCTGCCGTGCGGTGTGGTGACGCCCTGGCCGGAGCGCGTCGTCGCTACAATCACCAGGCTCGTCTTGCCTCCATATTCAGCCGGCGGCGCGCCGGGAATAACTTCCAGTGACTGGATCGAATCGACCGGAATCTGGTTCGAGAAAATCTTGCTTTGCTGATCGGTGATGGGCTGGTTGTCCACCGAGAATGAGTTCGAAGCGTGATCGCCCAGTCCATGAAACAGGCCGTTCGAATCGGCAGCCACTCCCGGTGCCGAAAGCGTTACCAACGAACTCACAGACGAGGACTGGCTTTCTAGTGGAATTTTGTCGAACAATCCCCGATCCACATCGGTGTGACCGATCGGATCGTTCTCCACCAAATCCGCCCCCGCCTCGACCGTGACCGTGTCGGTACTCCTGGCCACCGCCAAACTGACTTTCACATTCACGCCCAGCGCCGACCTGATGTCCACATCCTGCGCGTATTGAGCAAATCCCGTAGCCGTCACCGTCATGTGATACGGATTAAACGGCACGTTCGGAAAACTGAAATTCCCCTTGCTGTCGGTGTTGGTTGTCCGATCATACCCGCTGACCAGGTTGTGAATCTCGACGCTTGCCTTGGGCACCACCGCGCCCGAAGGGTCCAGGACGGTGCCGCTAATCGAACTTCCGCCCGACTGCGCATTCACAGTCCCAGCACTCAACACCACAGCAACGGCAACCATAGCCGCAGCCAGCCAACTCTTGTAAAACGAATGCATAATTCCTCCAAGAATGAGTATTCGAGCGAGTCCGATCGCAGATCAAAGATCACAGCTCAAAGCCTGAAGATCGAAGCTCGCGGTCCTGGGAAATACTTATTTGGATTTGGGCGCAGGATCAGGACGCAGGTGGAGGACGAATAAACTGGGTAGTCGCGGGACGGAAGATCGGGGAAGATTCCGCCACCAGGATCGCCAGGACCGCCGTAAGCAAAACTGGCGCGGAGGCAGGCGTCTGGGTACTAAGTCCGGCATGAGCGGTCGCGCAAATCGAGCAGGTGTGGCGCGATGCGGTCGAGTTCTCGGAATGCGAGTGGGTCGCCTGCACCGTCCCCATCACGCACATCAGGGCAACCGAGAGCAAGCACACAACTCTGACGAAGATGCCCCGATTTGCCGATACTCTCAGCATGCCGCCCCGATGTTGCTGATCCAGACCTAGTTGCTTTCAGACGATTTTATGCTTAGATGGTTGTCGACGGATAGGCGACGCGCAAAAATAAATCTGCTGCGTTAGCCAGTCGAAGTGAATCCCCCCTCATAAACAGCGCTCTCATAATAGCTTAGAAGGTACGGCGTGATCGGCGGCCCGGCTTCTCACCATTTCCTCCCCAAATCCCGCCCCTGTCCGGACCGGAACCAACAATAGCACTATCACCGGCGAAGGCATTCTCCGACAATCATTGGAATAGAAATTGGAGTTGCCGCCAACGGTCGTTAATTGCAGCGCCACCTGCGTCTTAATTTGATCTTTCTCAGATGTGCCCGCGCTTGCTCCAAGGCGGGTTTTTCGAACTCAGACTCAGGGAGAGGTACCTATGTCAGGACAAGTCATTTTGTATTTTGAGGACCAAGCGGACGCCTTGCGCTTCGCCCTCGCCGCCGGTTCGGTGATGGCAGGAGATGGAACTCGCGTCACCGGCGATTTAGTCCAGGAAACGGCCCGAGTCACGCGCATCCGGTTGGACGCCGCCAACAAAGGGAAGGGCAAGCAACCCAATCCTAATTCCAACGAACGCGTCGCGTAACCGCGCCCCTGCAAGCCGGTTTCATCCGCCTGCTCAACCACCGCCAGCGAAAGTTCCCGCCGATGCGGCGCGGGCCCGAATTAGCGCGGGCCCGAATTAGAATGTCTGCTATGCCCATCGCTGAACAGACTTCTTCTTCCTCTTCATCCACCGCGTTCGACCTCACCTGGGTTCGCTCGCAGTTCCCAGCGCTCGCGCAAACTGTCAACGGCCATCCTGCCGTCTTTCTGGACGGGCCCGGCGGCACGCAGGTGCCGCAGCGGGTGATTGACGCCATCGCGGATTATCTGGCGCGCAACAATGCCAACACCGGCGGCGCTTACCAAACCAGCCGCAACACCGACCGCATGATCGCGGAAGCGCGGGCGGCGATGGGCGATTTTCTGAATTGCGATGCGGATGAAATCGTGTTCGGCGCCGAACATGACGACGCTGACTTACGCGATGAGCCGCGCGCTCGGGCGCGAACTCGGCCCCGGCGACGAGATCGTGCTCACGCTGCTCGACCACGACGCCAATTTTTCGCCGTGGAAAGCGCTGGAAGAAAAGGGCGTAATCATCCGCACGGTGAATTTTAACCAAGCCGATTGCACGCTCGACATGGACGACCTGGCGGCGAAGATCGGAAAGCGCACGCGGCTGGTGGCGGTTGGTTATGCGTCGAATGCGGTGGGCACGATCAACAACGTCGCCGAAGTGGTGCGCCTGGCGCGGCAAGCGGGAGCGCTGAGTTACATCGATGCCGTCCACTACGCTCCGCACGGCCCGATTGACGTGCGCGCGCTCGACTGCGATTTCCTGGTCTGCTCGACTTACAAATTCTTCGGTCCGCACATGGGCGTTCTCTACGGCAAGCGCGAGCACCTGAAGCGGCTGCGTCCGTATAAGGTCCGGCCCAACACCGACAACATTCCGAACTGCTGGGAGTGGGGAACGCTGAACCACGAATGCATCGCGGGAATCAAAGCCTGCGTGGATTACTGGGAAGAAGCTCGGCCGGCCGCGCGAAGCCCGCGGTCACCACCCGGCGCGCCGCGATCCTGGCCGCGTACGAGGCGATTCATCGCGCACGAGCGGAGGATGATGGAGAAGATGATCGCAGGCTTGCTGGCGATCCCTGGACTGAAGCTCTACGGCATCAGCGACCCGCGGCGCTTCGAGAATCGATGCGCGACGATCGTGGTCCGCATCGAAGGCCACACGCCGCTGGAACTAGCAACGAAGCTAGGCGAGCGCGGCTTCTTCACCTGGGATGGAAACTACTACGCCCTGAACCTGACCGAACAGTTAGACGTCGAGCGCCTGGGAGGATTCCTGCGCATCGGGCTCGTGCATTACAACACGATGGAGGAAGTGGAGCGGCTGCTGGCGGCGCTGCGGGAGATTGTGCGTTGAACAGAGGCAACTCCCACGTAGGGACGGCCGCTCTCGTGAGCCTGCCCTGAGCGGAGTCGAAGGGTCCAGTCGGGCGAAGCCCGACCGCGCTTCCGCCTGCTAGGGCCGCAGTTCTTCCACGCGGTCTCCGCGTCCTATCAGCGCCAACTTCGCCAGCCCAATGAACAGGCCGTGTTCGACGATGCCGGGGGTATTGCTCAGGATAAGCGCCAGCGCCGGCGGATCGTCGATCTTCCCAAAGCTGCAATCGAGAATCTGATTGCCGTTGTCGGTGATGTAAGGACTGCCGTCGGGCTTCGTGCGCAATTTGGGCGACCCGCCGAGCGCCACGATCTTCTTCTCGACCACGGCTCGCGCAAACGCAATTACCTCAACCGGCAAAGGAAATTTCCCCAGCACGGGAACAATCTTTCCCGAGTCCGCAACCACGACCATCTTCTTGGACGCCGACGCGACAACCTTCTCGCGCAGCAGCGCACCGCCTCCGCCTTTAATCAAGCGCAACTGCGGATCTGCCTCATCGGCGCCATCGATGGTGATGTCGATCTCCGGATGCTCGTCGAGCGTAGTCAGCGGAATGCCGACTTGGCGCGCCAGATCGGCGGTCTTGACGGAGGTTGGGATCCCGATGATTTTCAGTCCCGCTTTCACGCGCTCGCCGAGAGCGACGACCGCGAAGTAGGCGGTTGAGCCAGTGCCTAATCCAACGACATCGCCGTCACGCACCAGCTTGGCGCCCGCGCGGCCTGCGGCTTCTTTTTCTTCTTCATTTGCCATGATTCACTCGTTTCACGATCACTCGTTAATGCTCACTTATTGACGAATACCTCTATGTAGGCAAGATAGCCCGCCAGCACCAATCCGAAAATAGCCGAGCAAGTAAGACACAAGGTCGATCACGAATCCGGCGGGCTCGAAAGTGTTCGAATCAAGTTGCATCTTGGTCTTACGGTAGCGGCCGAGACCGGCAAGGAGAAGCAGCACTCCACCGACCGCGGAAATAATTCCCAGCCATGTAGTGAAGCCGGGGGTGACCGACTTGTATCCCTGAAGCTTCATGAATTCGCGCAGTGCGATGGAGAAGCGTCCGATGGCGAATCCGAAGATGATGGTCGCGACCCCGGTTCGCACCCACGCCAGAAATGTGCGTTCGTTGGCCAGGTGGTCGCGCGCGCGATTAGGGTTGGGATTCTCAGGCATGCGCTTGAGCAGGCAAGTCGAGCAAGCCCGCTATTATTCCACAGCCTTCTGAATCAGCGCAGGGATTCCGGCGATGTTTTTCAGGAGGTCGGCGGGAAAGCCGTGACGCTGCTGCAGGTATTCCGGTGAATTGTAGGAGAGCCACACCTTGCCCTGCTCGTCTTGCCACGCGAGTGCTTTCAACGGAAGGTCGATAGCCAGCCGGGGCGCGGCAACCATCATAGGCGTACCACCTTTCGGACTGCCGAAGATCAGTAACTGCGTCGGCCGCATTTTGAGACCGGCCTTCTCCGCCTCTCCGCTGTGGTCGATGAGTGCAAACACCATTATGCCTTTTTCTTTGAGGATCGACTGGAGCCGTGCCAAAGTTTCGGGCACGGAATAGCGACTGGACACATCAATCATTCCGCTGGCCATGAGGCGCCTCCGGTTTATGAGCAGTGGTAGTTTAGCAGCCTGTTCCGAAAGTGGAGAGCCGCGCGTAACCGCCCGGCCCTGCATCGCGCGACTTCTTCTGCTGAATCGGCCGCACGAGACCGATCATCCGTTATTCTATAGAGACCTTCTATGGCGACTTCAACTCGAAATAGTAGCAAGAGCGCGGCTCCTCCAATCATTCAAAACGGCGAACGGGAACGAGTGTTTGAGCTGTTCCGGCAATTTGGATATCTGGAGGCCGAACTGAACCCGCTCGGCCTGCTGCCTCCGCAACCGCATCCCGACCTGCGGTTTGATAACAATAACGACAACGAATGGGCGCGGGAAGCGCGGCGCATTTATTGCGGAAGCGTAGGCGTGGAGTTCATGCACATCGTCGACCCGGAGCGCCGGCGCTGGATTCAGACTCAAATCGAATCTCGCATCGAGACGGAACCCGCTGCCGTCGACATCGACATCAATCACGACCGCGCGCTCGACCTGCTGGTGCGAGCCGAGATCTTTGAGCAGACGCTGCAACAGCGCTATCTGGGCAACAAACGCTTCTCCCTCGAAGGCAGCACGTCTCTGTTGCCGGCGATGGATCAGGTTCTGGAGGTGGCCGGCGAACGCGGTGCGGTGGAACTGGTGATGGGCATGAGTCATCGGGGGCGGCTGAACGTCATTATTCATTTGGCCAACCGCCCGCCGGAGCAGGTCTTTGCCGAATTCGAGGATGTGGATCCACGCAGCGTATTGGGGTCGGGCGACGTGAAGTATCACATGGGCGCGACCGGCGAATACGTCACCAGGAGCGGGAAGAAAATTCATATCCACCTGGCGTCGAATCCCAGCCATCTCGAAGCGGTCGATCCGGTAACGGTGGGACGCACGCGCGCCAAGCAGGACCGCGCCGGTGAAGGCGGCACTGCAAAGTATCTGCCGCTGCTGGTGCACGGCGACGCCGCCTTCGCCGGGCAAGGCATCACGGCTGAGACGATGAATTATGCGGACCTCGCCGGCTACACCGTGGGCGGAACGATCCATGTAATCGTCAACAACCTGATCGGCTTCACCACGAATGCCCGCGACGAGCATTCCTCGCGCTTCTCCGCGCAACTGGCGCGGCGGCAGGCGATTCCCATCTTTCACGTGAATGGCGAAGACGTGGATGCCGTGATGCGCATCGCGCGCATCGCCACCGAGTACCGCTACAAATTCGGCACCGACGTGGTTGTGGACATGATCGGCTACCGGCGCCATGGCCACAGCGAGGTGGACGATCCCACGGTCACCCAACCGCTGATGTATAAGGCGATCAAACAGCATCCGCCCTTGTATCAGATTTACGCCAAACAACTCGGCATGGATGATGACAATATCGCCGCGCGAGTGCAGACGGTCAAGAGCGAGTACGAGGCCGCGCAGAAGAGCGCGACGCAAGTCACCAAGAAGCCGCTGATGCGCGATCTGCCAAAGTACTGGGACGACTATTTCGGCGGCCCCTATAAACCGGAATACGAACCGCCCACGGGCACGGGCACGGGAATTGACCGCGAGGAACTGGCGGAACTCACCGAGCGTTTGACCACGTATCCGGAAGATTTCCACATCCATCCGAAAGTGAAGAAGTTGCTGGAGCAGCGCCAGGAGATGGGGACGGGCAAGAAGCCGGTCGACTACGGCATGGCGGAGGCGCTGGCTTTTGCGAGCCTGGTCAAGCTAACTGAAGCAGGGGATTCCGGTGCGCTTGAGCGGGCAGGACTCGCGGCGCGGGACATTCAACCAGCGGCACTCGGTGCTGCTCGATATTGAGGATGAGACGGAATACGTTCCGCTGCGCCACATCGCGCCGGGCCAGGCGGCGTGCGACATCTACAACTCGCCGCTTTCGGAGGCGGGCGTGATGGGATTTGAATATGGCTACAGCCGCGACTATCCCGAAGCGCTGGTTCTGTGGGAAGCGCAGTTTGGCGATTTTGCCAACGTTGCGCAGGCCGTGATCGACCAGTTTGTGTGCGCGGGCGAAGAGAAGTGGAAGCTGCTCTCAGGACTGGTGCTGTTGCTGCCGCACGGCTACGAAGGACAGGGCCCGGAACATTCCAGTGCACGCATCGAGCGATTTCTGCAACTGGCGGCGCGCGACAATATCCAGATTTGCCAGCCCTCGAATGCGGGACAGTATTTCCACCTGCTGCGGCGGCAGGCGCTGCGCAAGTGGAGGAAGCCGCTGGTGGTGTTCACGCCCAAGAGCATGCTGCGGCATCCGGATGCGCTGTCTCCGCTGGAAGATCTGACGCATCAGCGGTTTCTGCCGGTGATGCCGGATACAGAAGCGCAGGACGCCAAACGGATTCTCGTCTGCACCGGCAAGATCGGACACGAACTGCGCACGGAACGGCAGAAGCGCAAAGACTTGAGCACCGCCATCGTCTTCCTCGAGCAGATGTACCCGTTCCCCGAGGCGGAACTGGCGGCGGAACTGGAGCGTCACAGTGCGGCGCGAGACATCGTGTGGGTGCAGGAAGAGCCGGCCAACATGGGTGCGCTTACCTACATGCTGCCTCGCTTAAGGAGCATCGCAAACGGCCGCCCAGTTATTTCGGTGAAGCGTTCCGGAGTGCCAGTCCGGCCACCGGTTCGGCAAAGGCGCACGAGGTCGAGCAGAAGACGCTGCTGGCACTGGCGTTCACCACGGGGGTCTGAAGTCCCCGAGGGACGACCCACTTCTACTGACCGCTGCCCAGCGTATATGACAACGATGGGCAGACGGGGCAAGCCCCGTCTCTACAGCGACGAATCGAATCGGCTTACGGCCAGCGCTTAGCTGCCTCTTCCCAGCCGGCGCCGCGTGCCGGTGGGTTTGCAGCCTGGGCGTTAACCGCCTGCGGAATCCGAACCGGCTGCGGCGCGCTGGCAGCTAAGCTCGGTTTCGGCGCTTCCGCCATCTGCTCTTTTTCTTCCGAAAGCAGCGGGGCGGCGATGCGCAAGGCCTCAACTTCTTTTTCCAGCCTGGCCAGTTCAAGTTCCTTCTGCCGCAAAACTTCGTAGACATTCTTCATGCTTGGGCACCTGTGTGTTGGAACAACGATTAAGCGCAGACTATGGTTCCACCGGCCTTTTGTCAAGGAAAACGGCACCCGGCGGTGCATGAGTGGTTATCGAAGTTTGGTCATTGGTCATCGAAAGACCACGATGGCCACCAGAATGCCCAATATCAGGACGACGATCGCCAACAGATTGATGGGGTTCGCCAGCCAGGATGTGTTGTGTTGGCGCCGAGTTTGCCAGGAAGGCCGGCACGAATTCCTCCGGCGTCGGCGCCCCGGAGTCGGCCGCGGAGTCGGGCGAGGCGCCCCGCTCCTGCTCGCGCTCCTGCTTCTCGCGCTCCTTCGTCTCACAATCCAGGCAGCGCGTTCTCCCCTCGGAAATGGGGAATCCGCAGGAAGCGCATTTTTGCGACGAGTAGCATGGTCTCGGGGACTGCAGCGGGCGCCGGCGACGGAATTCCGGACGCCTCGGCGGGAGGGACTGTAGGCTCGGCTATTTCTGGGTTGAGAGGAATGTTAACGGGAACGCTAAGGGCGTTCGCTGAGGCCTCCGGCGCGCTGCTTGCCGTGGAGATTCGGGCAAAAGTTCGGGCAAACTTTCAGGCAAACTTTCGGGCAAAGGCTCGGGCAAGAGTTCCGATAAGAGTTCCGATAAAGGTTCGGCGGCCTTTTCCGGCTCTTGCCTCGGCGCCGGCGCAGGTGCGGACTTCTGCCGCTGCTCGGCCAGATCGAGGGCCGTCAATGTGAGCTCGGCCATGCGCTCGAGCGCGACCAGATCGCGCTCTTCGAAAGCGTAGGGGTGATCGGAAAATAGTTCGAACAGGCCGCGAACCTCTCCCGTACTCCGCACCAACGGCAAAACGACGATGGAGGCAATGCCCAGTTCCCGGCAAGCTTCCAGATTCACGCGCGGATCGGTTTCCGCGTTGTTGCAGCGCAGCAACTGCCGGCGGGAAATACTTTCGCCGGTCAATCCCGAACGAACCTGCAGCCGCGCCCCGACTGCCGGCGCGGAAGAACCAGCGCTGGCGCGGCAAACCATCTCCTCACCCCGGGGCAGAGCGAGGGCAGTTCCGGTCGCGCCCGTGATGTACTGCGCGCGTTCCACTAACAACTGCAGGGCGGAGTCCAGTTCCGTCTCTGCAAGCGTGCGGCTGCCATTGGAGTTATCGCCTGCTGCGCCGACTGCACCGACCGCTCCCGTTGCAGACGACTGATCTGCAGACGACTGATCCGTAGACGACTGATCTGTGGACGATTGATCTGTGGACGATCGATCCGTTCCCGCGCTCGCCGTCTCCTCCGCGTTCGCGGTCTCCTCCGCGTTCGCTGACGGGAATGAATCTTCGGGTTGGGAGCTTTCGTGCATGGAATCGCTGTCAAAGCCGCGTTTCGGCAAGCCAATTTTCGCCAGTCTAGAATAGCCGAGAATTAACCGAAAGGGCTGAACCGAGTCTCGCCTTGGAGACCTTGGCTGTCAAGCGGCTGGGCTCGCAGATATCGCGGAATCGTCAACGATAACGATAGGGAAACCAGCAGCTTGCTTTGCGTTCACGGGACTACTGGCGCGGAATCCATGATTTCGACCGCCATGCTCGGCGGATGGAGGAGTGTGTTGTGAATCAGGCAATGATGCACCGCGTTTTCGACTCCGGCCCGATGCTGCTCGGTCAGTGCTGCGGGCGCTTCGATTTCAATATGAAAGTTATCGATGCGCGCGGGATCCTTCAGCTTGTCGGCAGTGACGCGGACGCGCGTGCCTTCGGTTGCCAGCTTGTGCTTGCGCAGATATTGCGCCGCGTAGAAGCCCGCGCACGAGCCTAACGAAGCAAGCAGCAGCTCCGGCGGTGTCATGCCTTCGTCGTGACCGCCGTTCTCCAGCGGCTGGTCGCTCAAGATGGCGTGCTGACGCGCCTTGATTTCGAACTGTAACGCTCCCAGATGTTCCACTGTGATTTCCATAAGGGCCCCCAAACCTGTCGAACCATACTCAAACCATACTTATCAAAAAATCGATGAGACCAACTCAACCAACCGCTGCTTCAAAGCTTAACCAGCGAGCGCAGCGTCGAGGTGAGCCCTCACCAGATCGCGTGCCCGGTGCAACCGCGATTTCATAGCGGCTCGCGAGATTCCCAGTTTCTGCGCGACCTCGTCGCCCCGCAGATTCTCGACATCGCACAACTCGTAAACCGGGCGGTACAGTGCTGGCAACGCCTCGATCGCTTCGTTCAGCAATCCCTTCATCTGTTGCCGGGCAAGTTGCGCGTCCGGAGGAGGCTCCGATCCGGGAAACTCGCGGCCTTCGTCCTCTAATGTCGAGAGCTGCAAGAGCGGGAGCAACGCTTCGCGCTCCTTCAATTGCCAACAGACGCGTTTCGCGATTTGCGCAAGCCAGGCTCGAAAAGCTGCCGATTCGCGCAATTGATCGAGATGGCGGTACGCCTTGAGTAAGGCCTCGATCAGCACGTCTTCGGCATCTTCGCGGTTGCCGCACACGCGAATCATCTGCCGATAGACGGCGTCCTTGTGCTGCTTGGCCAATGCGTCGAAGTCCACGATTCCAACTGTCCACCGATCCACTTCCATCGACCCATTGTGGCATTGCCGAGGCTCTAACACATAACACACGCGTCACGGACGACTCTCCGATTGTTCCGCCAGAGGACCGCCGATGGCGCACTGCCTCCGCCTGTTCCAGGGCATTTTTCCCAGGATGATCCCCATCGCGCAGATGTCGGTGAGTCCGGCGAAGGTTAGGCCCAAACCGACGAATCCGCAGAGAAAGACCCAGCAGCGGATTGGCGGTCAGTGCCAGGATAACGCCCGCCAGCACCAGCAACCCCGCGCCCAGACGGACTTGGCGCTCCAGGGACCAACGCGTCCTCACGCTGGCAACGACGGGGAAGCCGGCTTGGATCCATGCTTTCGTGCCCCCCTCGAGAACCGTGATCTGCCGCTGGCATGGCTCAAGCAGGCTGGCGGTCATGCGTGCCCGCTTGCCTGACTGGCAGATGAGGACGATGGGAAGATTGAGATCGAGATCGTCGAGGCGCGCTTCGATCTCCTCCATCGGGATGTTGATGGCACCGGGAATATGGCCGGAAGCGAATTCGGAGCCGGAACGCACATCCACAAGCAGGGCCACGCCGGACGGGCGATTTCGCAATTGAGAGACTGATAAGGCGGAATCCAAATTTCCTCCTACATTAGAGAAGAGCGGTAGTCTGCGGAAAAGGATTCAGGAGTCTGCCAGGGAGGCGATTAGAGCGAAATTTCGACTTACTGCGATTTTTCGTCCTTATGCCGCAGCCATTCGATGAACATCTGTTCTTTTGGCTTGTCGTAAGCCATGAGCAAATGGCGGATGCTGTGTCCGCTGACAAAGTGGCAAACTTCTTCCGCCAGGTTCTTGGCATGGTCGCCCGCCCGTTCGAGAGATTGCGTCATGAAGATAATCTGCAGGCTGGAGTGGTGCGCGACGTTCTCCGGATTCTCGATGTGCCGCAGAAAGATGATATTGCGCAGGCGGTCCATCTCCGCATCGGCGCGGAGCACGTCAATCGCTTTCTTGACGTCGCGCTGGGAAAAAGATTGGCCGACATCGGCCAGCATTTTCTCCAGAACCGTAGCCATCTGGGTCAAGTCGCGAGCATCCTGCGCGTCGATGCGGCCTCCCGCAGCTTGCGCGCTGGTGGCAAAGCTCAAGAGCAGGTCCCCGATGCGCTCCAGTCCAATCATGACTTTCATACACCCCAGCAGTTGCCGGGTTTCGGCTTCTGGGACGCGGGTGATGCAAGCGGTCACACCCGAGTCCACTTCCAAGTCCATGGCATCAAGTTCTTTTTCGCACTGCCGGATAGCGTTCAGGCGGGACATGGATCCGGTGGCGATGCCCTCGGCCGCGATGGCCGCGGCCTCGCGCGCCAGTTCGCACGCTTCCACGGTTCGCTGCACCAAGCCGGAGTGCGAGGGCTCAGGCGAAGGTGTTTTTACACTGGCTGTACTCATAGGTATAGGTAAAGGTAAAAGCAAACACGTATAAGTTTAAGTCAAGGACTGCCCCCACTACTTTGGATGCCGCATCCACCCTGGTGGACGCAAGCGGCAACAACCCGAAGTGTGGCACACAACCCCAGCAAAAGCATAATTGGCGCGGTTACAAAGTAGGTTACAACCCGGTGAATTTCTTGTCGCCGAATGAAAAGGCAGGTAACGGTCAGTTTCCGAGTGGCCGACGATTCGTCCAGAATCGCCGGGGCACGCTCAGAACTCCAACCGCGCCTGAAAAGCGATCATGCGTGGACTGCTATCGCCACCCAAACCGACGCCCAGCAAGCCGGTCGGCGGAGAGGTCGTGTAGGTGAGCGCTCCAAATCCACTCTGCGTGGAAGGATTTCCTGGAATGCCGGCCTGCACCACGCTGGGGAGGCCGAAATTCGGATGGTTGAAGACATTAAAGAACTGACCCTCAAACCGCAGCTTCACATGCTCGGTCAAGGGAAACCATTTTGTCAGATAGAAGTCACTCCAGAGGAAATCGGGACCGCGCAGGGCATTGCGGCCGAGGTTTCCGAATTGGCAAGTCTGCGGGCTGTCGCCGCCATAGCACTGCCCTGTGCTCGGATCGACCGCCGATACAAATGCGTCCGGATTAAGCCACTGCAGCGTTCCCGCCTGCGTTACGCCCGGAATCGGATGATGCTCATACAGCGGAACGCCCGGAACAACACTGGCGAACTGCGGCCCGCTGCCCTGCACGATGCCGTTTCCGTTTGCTGAATAAGGCGTGCTCAGCACGGAGAACGGAACTCCGCTGTGCCAAAACGCCGTTCCAGAAATCTGCCAGCCGTTGAGCGCGTAGCCCAGCGCATGACTGCGCACTCTGACCGGCAACTGATACACATACTGCGCATTGAGATTGTGCCGGATGTCATAGTCGCAGGGACCATAATCGCGGGCCAGGTTCTCCCGGCAGAGGCGAAAGAATCCCTCCTGCGGAAAACGGAAGGAACCCTCCGTTCGAGACCGTATCCATGCAACGGCTCCAGGTGTAGTTGACCTGTCCTTGCAAGCCATGGCCGAGCCGCTTCATCGCGGTCAGTTGCAGACCGTTGTAGTGGCTGTTCGCGCCGGTGGAGAACTGCGTCACCGCGCCGAATCTTGGATCGGTAGGCTGCATGTAAGGGAACGGCGCAAAACAGCCCTGGCACACGGTTTGGTAGCCGTTGACTTGTGTTGAGTACGGCTGGTTCACGGCCCGCGTGCCCACGTATTGCGCTTTCAAGCTGGCCGTCGTTCCGAATTGATGTTCCATTCCCAGGCTCCACTCCATGAAATACGGCGCGTGGAGTTTGCCATCGGGAATGGCTGTGATCGCAACCGGCGGAAGAGAAGACTTGCCCTGGGGAAATCCCGAAGTAAAAGTCTGATTCGCGGCAACGATTGCGCCGACTGCGCTGTTCGTCACTCCGGGCGCGATGCCTGCGCAGCCGACTACCGGGTCGCAGCCCGCGGATCCCTTTTGGCCCACGGTGCCCAGCAGTCCTCCCTGGAACGTCTTATCGTAGGGAGGATTGGCGCCGATCAGGTCGGCCACCGTGCCCGGCAAGATGTCGCTGAAAATTCCAAAGCCGGTGCGGAGCACCGATTTCGGCTCGAATTGCCACGCAATCGCCGTTCTCGGTTGCAGAATGGCCACCGGTGTGGACGAGAACAGATGGCCGAGATGAGTTTGAATCGCGGTGTTCAGCGGTTGATTGACATCGATGAACCGAAGGAGCCTCTAAGACGTGCGACTTGATCATGCGGATTCAATGGATTGGAGTTGAAGGTGTCGCGCAGGCCGAACGTCCAAGTCAGGGTGCGGGTCACTTTCCAGGTATCTTGCGCGTAGAGATCGAGATTCAGAAAGTTGAAGGGCTCATTTAGGTTCGAAGGGAAAGTCGTCGAGGCGGTGTTCGCTACTCCATAGATAAATTGCTGCAAGTTCGCGTAGGTCACGGTGGGAACTGTGCCTTCTCCAAAGTCGTAGTCGTTCAGGCGGAAGATACGGGTATTGGTTCCGAACCGCAGTTCGTGAGCGCCACGGCTCCAGGCGAGATTGTCGTTGATGAAAAATCGGGATGCGCGCCGGCCTTGAATCCAGGTGTTGTCAAGCCCTCCCAGGGGCGTGAAGGCATTCGCGCCGCTGCCCTGCAACACGATCGGGAACGCCGAAAGTGTCTTCTGAAGGTTGCTTGGCCCAAACAGGCTCTCGTACCAGGAGAACGCCGGATTGAAGTAGTTCACCAAGTTCTGCGAGAAGACGTGCGTGTATCCCGCGGCGAGCGAGTAGAGAGGCTGCGGCGAAAACGCATTGAACACTGGATTGATGGGATCCGTGTACGCGGCTTGCAGACCGTTGTCCACCTGAAAACGAAACCATGCGGTGTCCTTCTCGTTGATGTTGTAGTCGACGCGGACCGTCTGTACCTGCTCATGGTCGTCGCTGGAATGCGAGACGCTCTGGCGGTTGGCGCAACCGTTTCCATTCGGCGGATTGCCCGGTGCCGGAGTGCCGTCCGAATTGAAAGGACACCAGAGTACCGCGGTGGGTGTGCCGCTGGTATTTCCATAGAGCTTGAAAATCTGCTGATAAAAATCAACCTCCTGGGGCGCGGCGGGGTAGCAATTTTTTTGGGCCCGCTAGACACGCAGCCGGTTGTTTGACCTGAGGTAAGTTGCCCGAGGACGTATGTTTGGAACAGCGCACCGGACTGGGAACAATCGTGGGCGTGACGATGGGCAGTGCGATCCGAACCCATTCGCTGTCAAAGAAGAAAAAGAGTCTGTCGTGCGCAATCGGACCGCCCACACTGCCCCCAAAATGATTCACGGTCGATCTGGGCTTGTGGTTCCCCGACGTCGCATTGGTGAAGTAGTCCGCCGCATTCAGTAGCGAACCATTCCACAGTTCATAGAGATTCCCGTGAAACCGATTCGTGCCAGACTTGGTGACGTAGTCGACTTGGGATGCTCCATACCGTCCTTGATCCACGGAATAAGAAAGAGTGTTGACGGTCACTTCTGCAATCGAGTTCAATCCCAGGACGAGGTTGGTGGAAAGGCCGCTGTTTAGATTAGTGAGCGGATCGTTCGTTTCCAGCCCGTCAACGATGTAGCCGTTGGAGAGGGCGGGCAGTCCGTTAAACTCCACGTTGCCATAGCCGTTTGTGCCGCCGACGAAGTCGTTGCTGCTACCCGCCGTATTGATAAGCGCTCCAGGCGCAAACTGCAGAGGATAGGTCAGGTCGCCGCCCGGATTCGGCAGGTCCTCCAGCGCCGGCGCATTCAGAGTGGTGGATGTGTTTGCGTTTTCCGGATTGATGAGTGGAGCCTCGCTGCTGACCTCAACCGTCTCACTGGATCGGGCCACCTTAAGGGTAAAATCCACGGTTTGCTTCTGGCCCAAGCCCGAAACGACGTTGTCATTTTGCCCCGGATCGAAGCCTGGCGCTTCCACTGTGACCGAATAGGCACCCGGCTTTAACTGCGGGAAGTTGAAGCGGCCTGCATCATCGGTCTTGGCGCTACGCCTCAGTCCGGTCTCCAGGTTGGCGATGGTCACTGTGGCGCCCGGTACGACGGCGTTGGTTGTGTCTCGAACTTGGCCAACAATGGCGCTCGTGGTTTCGCCTTGCGCCAGCGCTTTCACCGGAAGAAGACACGCCACCGTCAACATAAGAAAAGCAAAGTGCGCTGCCCGCGCCATGAATACCCCACTCATTTGCCCTAAAGCGGCAATGTGTCCCTAGTTTGATCTATTAACCGGCGATTATCCTATTTAGTTAACCACAGTTAATACAAACGAGCAAGGACGGAAGGGGAGACTGGGCAACCTCGGCGATTGTGTTCGAGTGACGGGCAACCCTGAAACTGGCGCACCCGCCAGAGTTAACCGGAATCCGCCTCCGAAGCGGGCAGGGTGAACAAGAACGTCGAGCCGTGGTTAAGTTCGCTCTCGGCGCGAATCGTTCCCTCGTGTGCCAGAACGATGTGCTTGGCGATGGCGAGTCCCAGCCCGGTGCCCCCGGATTCCCGCGAGCGCGCTTTATCCACGCGGTAGAAACGCTCGAAAAGACGGGGCAGATGCTCGGAAGAAATGCCGGATCCGAAGTCCCGCACGTAAAATTCGACGCTGCCCTCAACCGCGCGGGCTCCGAGAATAACTTTTTTTCCTGACGCCGCGTACTTCAACGCATTCTCGATCAGGTTCGAAAAAATCTGGTGGATGGCTTCGCGATTCGCATTCACATTGCCGGCGGTCGCTGAATTCTCAATCACCAACTCCGACGCCATAAGAACGCGCCACTTCAACGAAGCTTTCCAGGGCATCCTGCAGCAGTTCTTCGGCGCTCACCCGCTGGATGTCGAACCGCTGCTCGCCCGATTCGACGCGCGCCAGCGTGAGCAGGTCTTCTGTAAGCCGCGACATGCGCGCCGCGTTCTTGCGGATGATTTCCAGAAACTCGCGCACGTGATTGTCTGCAATCGGGCTATCGAGCAGCGTCTCGGTATATCCCTGGATGGAAGTCAGCGGCGTGCGCAGTTCGTGGGAAACGTTGGCGATGAAATCGCGGCGGCTCTTTTCCATGCGCTCCGTCTCCGTAAGATCGCGGAGCACGGCGACCGCGCCGCCTCCCGGCATGGGCGCCGCCGTGACATCGAAGGTGCGACCGGAAGCAATGGTGTTCGAGCGCACCGACCTGACGACCTGGTAGCGCGCCGCATCTTGAATGGCGGCCAGAAAGTCCGGATCGCGGACGCTGTCGATCAACGGCGCATTCAGGCGCAGAGCACGAAGCAGCAGACGGTCCATGCTCCGATTGGCCCACTGTACGCGTCCGTCGACATCGACCGCGACCACTGCGTCCTGCATGCTGTTGAGAAGAGTTTCCAGCTCGCGCTGGCTGGTTTGAACGCGAGCGTAACTTTCCTCCACCCGGCGCGTCGTCTTATCGAGTGCCAGCGCCATCTGCCCGATCTCGTCCGTCGAAGTGGAAGCGATTCGCGCCGTCAGATCCCCGCCCGCCACGCGCTCGGCAAAATCTACGATCCGCTGCAGACGCCGGCCCACATATTGCGAAGCGGCCGCCGCCACCATCACCGCGAAAACCAAAGCGCTGAACGATCCCCAGAACAACGCCACGCGCAGCGGACGATCGGTAATCTCGATCTCCGGCAACGGATACGCCAGCCGCACCGCTCCTCCAGAAACCGGCGCCGCCACGTACACAAAAGGAACGCCGAGACTCTGACTCTTGCGCTCATCCACGCCGACTTCGCCGCCGAGAGCGGCGACAAACTCCCGGCGATGCGCGTGATTCTCCATCGTGCTGGGATCGGCTTCCGAATCGGCCAGCACCTTCCCGGTGGGATCAATGACGGTGGCGCGGGCTCCCGCCGCCTGGCCCTCCTGGGCGGTAATGTCGGCCAGGGAGTGCTGCCGGTCCGCCTCCACGCGATAGGCAAACATCAAGGTTTTCTGTCGGAGATTGCGCTCGATCTGCTCGCGCAGGGTGCGTTCCCAGACCTTGTGCACGGCCAACTGCAGCGTGATCGCGGTTACGCCAATCACCAGCAGAAACACAAACATCAATTTAAAGAAGATGCGACTTCTCAACGCGCGACCTCGAAGCGGTAGCCGGCCCCGCGTACCGTCTTCAAGTAACGCGGATTCTCCGGATCGGGCTCGATCTTTTCGCGGATGCGCCGCACATACACGTCCACCGAGCGCGGCGTCACGTATGCGGTATCGCGCCACACCGAATCCAGCAACTGGTCGCGAGTGAAAACGCGTCCGGTGTGGCGCATGAAGTAATCGAGCAGCCGGAATTCGGTGGCCGTGGTCGGCACCGCTTTCCCGCGAACGGTCAACGTCATGGCACCCGGGTCAATCTGGATTTCGTCGATCTTGGTGGGCAGCGGCGGCAGCGGCCGCTCAAAACGGCGCAGCACCGCTTTCACCCGAGCCACCAGTTCGCGCGGGCTGAAAGGCTTCGGGATGTAATCGTCGGCGCCCAACTCCAACCCCAGAACGCGATCCGCCTCGCCGCTCTTGGCGGTCAGGAAAATCACCGGCACCGACGCCAGCGACACCGACTGCCGGATCTGGCGGCAAAGTTCCAGCCCGTCTTTTCCCGGCACCATGATGTCCAGCAGAAACAGCGCCGGACGCTGCCGTTCGGCGTCGGCCACCACCAGATTGCCGGTCGAGTAAAGCCGCACATTGAAGCTCGCCCCCTCCAGATGATGGCGAACCAGGCGGGAAATATCCGGATCGTCTTCCACTACATAGATGGTCGGCTTCACGCGACCATTGTAGCTGGGAAGTGTGTCGATTCGATAAAAGGAGTGAGGGTCGCATTCCGCGGCAATCCGATGAACAGCCCCGGAGGGGCGAACCACCTTAGCCCAGCACTTCAGTGCTGGGAAAAAGTGGGAAGAATGAGCTAAAGTCCCGGAGAGCCTGCCCTGAGCGAAGTCGAAGGGACCGAGTTCTCAGGTACGCTCTCAGCGTTGCGCTTATATGGGCTAGTGCAACGCCATTCCAGCCTCCGCGGAGAAATCCATGCTGACAAATTCCTTGCGCAGAAATTTCGGGAAGGCCGCGGCCGCGATCATGGCCGCATTGTCGGTGGAAAGCGAGCGCGACGGAAAGAAAACCGGAAGGCCCTGCATCGCCGCTTCGCGCTCAAACGTGGCCCGCAATTCCTGGTTGGCGGCTACGCCGCCACTCACGAAGAGAGTTCGAACGTCATACTCGCGCGCCGCTGCCAGCGTCTTCATGACCAGATCGTTCACCATGGAACGCTGAAAAGATGCCACCAGGTTGAGGATTTGCCGGTCGCAAAGCTTGCGAATGTCCTCGAGTTTCGGTTTGTCTATGCCCGCGAGCGCCTGCCGGCGATCCTCGATCGCAGGTCTCAGTTTCTCGGTCTCGACATATCGCAAAACCGCCGTCTTGATTCCGCTGTAGGAAAAATCGAAGCGCGGCCCATCGTCCTTCGCCAGATTTTGTTTATGATCGCCGAGCTTGTGATCGCGCCGGTCGCGATGCTTGATCTGCGAAATCTGGAACTTGACCGCCTGCGGATCGCCGTGCGGCGCGAGCCGGTCAATGATCGGCCCTCCGGGATAACCGAGTCCCAGCAGCTTCGCGACTTTATCGAACGCCTCTCCGGCAGCATCGTCGCGAGTGTGCCCGATGTTCCGGTAGGTCCAGAGATTTTCCTGCAACTGGGCAAGATACAGATGCGTGTGCCCGCCCGAAACAACCAGCGCCAGCACCGGAAAATGCAGATCGCCATTTTCGCTCTGCCGCTGCTCAAGCAACACGGCATGGATGTGTCCCTCAAGATGGTTGACGGCGATCAGTGGCTTCTCCAGCGCGAAAGCCAGCGCCTTGGCAAAACTGATGCCGACCAGCAGCGCACCCGCCAGTCCCGGCCCTTGCGTGACCGCGATGGCATCGACGGACTCATAAGTCTGTCCCGCTTCGGCCAGAGCCTGGCGCACCACCGGAACAATCGCGCGCAAGTGCTCGCGCGAGGCGAGTTCCGGAACCACTCCACCATAAGGCTGATGAGTGGCGATCTGCGAAGCAACAATGTTCGACAAAATCCGCTGCCCCGAGCGCACCACCGCCGCCCCCGTCTCATCGCAGGAGCTTTCGATGCCGAGAATGTGCGCGTCAGGCATAATTAAGCTCTTGGCTCTCAGCTCTTAGATCTCAGCTCTTGCTATTGACTTTCTAGAGCCGGTCACACAAATGGTTTTGGGAAGGGCACGGCTTCAGCCGTGCCGCCCAAGACCAGAAGGAATGCGGGCTTTAGCCCCTGAGGGCCGGAGATCGCGTCCCGGAAGACTGTTTGTAAGACCAGCTCTAGTTTACGCGACCGCCGACTAACCGCCGATGTCGAACGCCAAACAACACGCCAAACAACACGCCACCGAAATCGTCCGAGCGCTGCGCGGACGCGGGCACCAGGCCTATTTCGCCGGAGGATGTGTCCGCGACCTGCTGCTAGGCCGCGAACCCGCCGACTACGACGTTGCGACCGACGCATCGCCACAGGCAAGTCATGCAAATCTTCCCGCAGACCTTCGCCGTAGGCGAGCAGTTCGGCGTAGTGCTGGTGCCCTTCAAAGCTGATACCACAAAGGACACGAAGGAACGCGAAGGCGACGAACCTGCGCGAACCGACTCCTTCGAGGGGCGAGTCGTACCGGGCGCGATGGGCGGATCGGGGAAACAGCGCTACCTGTTCTTGCCGCCATCTCTGCGGAAGTCTGTCGAGGTCGCGACTTTTCGCTCCGATGTCGGATACTCCGATGGCCGTCATCCCGACGAGGTTCGCTTCAGCAAAGACCCGCGTGAAGACGTGCAGCGCCGCGATTTCACCATCAATGGCATGATGCTCGATCCGGAGACAAACGAGACTTTGGATTTCGTCGGTGGCCGCGAAGATCTAAAGGCCGGAATCGTGCGCGCCATCGGCGACCCCGAACGCCGTTTTGCCGAAGACAAACTGCGCATGCTCCGAGCCGTGCGCTTCGCGGCGCGCTTCGATTACAAGATCGATCCCGCAACCATGGCGGCGATCCAAAAGTTAGCGCCGCAAATTCGCCAAGTCTCCTGCGAGCGGGTACGAGAAGAACTGACAAAGATGCTCACCGAGGGCCAAGCCCGCCGCGCCTTCGAATTCCTGGATACAACCGGCCTCTTGCCGGAAGTCCTGCCAGAAATTGCCGACATGAAAGGAGTGGAGCAGTCGCCCGAGTATCATCCCGAAGGTGACGTCTTCGTGCACACGCTGCTGCTGCTGGAGAAACTTCAAGCGGGCTGCTCCGGTTCTTTTCAAAGACGCTGGCCTGGGGAGCGCTGCTCCACGACGTAGGCAAGCCGCCGACCTTCCGCGTAGCTCCCGACCGCATCCGCTTCGATGGCCACGTGGAAGTAGGAGTAAAGATGGCCGCCGAAATCTGCCGCCGCCTGCGCTTCTCGAACCACGAGACCGATCAGATCCTGGCGCTGGTAGACAATCACATGCGGTTTGCCGATGTCCAGCGCATGAAGCAATCCACGCTGAAAAAGTTTCTGCGCCTGCCCGCCTTCGACGAGCATCTGGAATTGCATCGCATCGACTGTCTTTCCAGCCACGGCCAACTCGACTCGTACGAATATTCACGAGAGCAGTTGCGTTCGATGCCGCCCGAAGCGATCCGCCCCACTCCGCTGATCACCGGCCGCGACCTGATCGAAGCAGGCTATGAGCCCGGTCCACGCTTCAAAGAGGTGCTAGCAGCAGTCGAGGACGCCCAGCTGGAAGGTCGACTCACGTCGCGCGAGGCGGCGATGGAGTATGTGCGATGCGAGTTTCCGCTCTAACTTTGAAGAGTAATGGAGAGACGGGCGTCCTCGCCCGTCTCCACCGAACCCTCCATGCAGTGAGAAACTTTTCCACATTTGTCATCCTGAGCCTTCCGCTGGCACAACTACACAGAGGGTGCCCGGCGTCTTTGCCGAGCAGGGAGGGTAGGGGTCCTTCGACTCCGCATGGACCTCACTTCGTGAAGTCCATGCTCCGCTCAGGATGACAAGTGGGTGGACGCCAAATTTTCGCTACGCCATGACTGTTCTCGTCGCCGCTACGGGATCGACTCGCAGCGTGAGGCCATCGACCTGGCGCACGACGATTTGTTCTCCGGCCGGAACGGGGATGGTGGAGACGGCGTCCCAAAGCTCACCGTGCACGAACACTTTTCCGGAAGGCGCAAGCATGGTTTGAGCGATGCCGATTTCTCCGATCAATCCTTGTTTGCCGGTGACAATCTTGTTGCGGCGGGCGCGCACGGCGATGCTCATGAGGAAGGCGGTGATGATTCCGAAGGGAATGCTGACGGCGAGCGCGGTCAGGAGGTGTACGCGCATTTCGGGGATGGGGGCGTCGACCAGTAGCAGGCCGCCCAAGGTTAGAAGCACGATTCCGCCCGACGTCAGGATACCGTGGCTGGGGAACTTAGCTTCGGCGATAAACAGGGCGAATGCAACCAGAATCATCGCGAGCGCTGCGAAGCGGATGGGCAATAGGTGCATGGCAAAAGCGGCCAACACGATGAAGATCACTCCAATGGTGCCGGGCACGACTGCGCCGGGGTGGTTGAATTCGACATACAAACACAAGGCGCCAATCAGCAGAATGATCAGCGTGATATTGGGATCCATGATGTAGGAAAGGATCTGCTCCTTCAGTGTCATCTGGTAGTTGCGTACCGGCTGTTCGGTCAAATTGAGAGTCACGACTGCGCCGTCGAAACGTTTGAAACTCTTGCCGTTAATCTGGCGAAACAGGTCTTGCTCGCTCGAAGCTACGTAGTCGATCAGTTTTTTGTCTAGTGCCTCCTGTTCGGTGAAGGACTTCGACTCGCGCACCGCGCTCTCGGCTAGTTCGACGTTGCGGCCACGCTTGGCGGCTACGGAGCGCATCAGCGCAGCGGCGTCGTTCTCAATTTTCTTCATCATGGTCTCGTCGGGCTTGCCGAAAAGAGTTACCGGATGCGCCGCGCCGGCATTGGTTCCCGGCGCCATGGCTGCCACGTCGGCGGCTTCGAGAATGAAGATTCCCGCCGAGCCCGCACGGCTGCCAGCCGGAGTCACGTAGACGATAACTGGCACAGGCGAAGCCACAATTTTGTCGATGATTTCGCGCGTCGACTCGACTAGTCCGCCGGGAGTGTTCATCTCGATCAGGACGGCTTGGTCGTGATTGGCGGCTGCCGCTGCGAGGGCGCGGCCAATGTATTCGGCGGTGACGGGCTGGATGGCGTCGTCTACTGCGACCCGCAAGACGTCGGCGGAGCAGACGGCGGCGAACAGAAAGAGCATTGCGAGGCAGCGTGCCGCATGGCGAATCCAGAGTTGCTGTGGCCGCAGGCCGCTGCCGAGCTGCGCTCGGCTTGGGCGGGCGAGGCCGCCCGTCCCCACACGGGCGCCTCCTACACGAGCGCCTCTGAGAACTGAGAACCGAGAACTGAGAACTGCTCTGAACGGCTTCATGGCTGTGACAGCGGCTGCGCTTTCTCCGCGAGCTTGGCTGCTAGGGTGCGCTTCAAGTCCTGGCCCGCGGGATTGCCGGGTTCCAGTTGCAGCGCCCGATCGATGTTCTGGGCGGCTGCTTCTATTCTATTTTCTTTCAAATCGAGGCGCGCAAGAATCAGGTAGGCCTCAGCCGACTCGCGAATGCGGAGGGCGGCCTCGGCCTGGGTGCGGGCCTCGAGCGCATCGCCGCGAGCGTCGTAATCTTCGGCGAGGGCGGTGAGCGGCGCGGGGCTCGAGGGATCTACCGCCGCGGCGTGCTGGAATTCGGCCTCGGCCTCGGTGGTGAATCCGTGGGCCAGGAGTTCTTTGCCGAGTTCGAGGTGAAAACGCGCGTGGGCGCGGGGATCGGATCGGGCAAATTGCTGCTCGGCCCAGCTCCCCATTTGCATGGTCATCTGGCGGAAGGCATCTTCCTCGTAGTTGCGCTTGATGCGCTCGAGTGGGGCCTTCGAGGTCGCGCTGCCCGGCGCGATACTTCCGGGCGGAAGCGTCAGAGAGTCGAGCAACACTTTCGCTTCGGCGTCGCTCGGGCGACGATCGAGCGCCGTGCGCAGTTCGCGGGCCGCTCCGGCGCGGTCGCCAGCTTGGGTAAGAGTCACTCCCAGGTTGAAGTGATAGTCAGGGTCGCTGGGATCGTTCTGAATCGCTCTCTCGAAATAGTCGACGGCCTTTTTCTGGCCGCGGTGGGCGGCGACCACTCCGAGGTTGTTGTATACCTCGGCCAAAGGCAGGCGTGCGGCAACGAACTGAAACGCATTTTCGGATTTCGCGAAGTCTCCATGAGAGTAGGCGGCGAGACCGAGATAGAAATTGGCCTCGCGAGCGACTGCGCCTGACACTAAACCTGACACTAAAACTAAAGAAGAGTGCTGAACTTGGCCCAGGGCAGCGATCGCCAGTTCGTAAGCGCGCTGGAGGTAGTAGGTCTTGCCGAGTTCCAGCCAAGCGTGAGCATAACCCGGATTAAGGCGGACGGCTTCGCGATAGTGCTGTACTTTTTCTTCGGCAGTAGCGGCGAGCATGCCGCGTATGTAATTTTCCAGGGCATCCAGGCGCACGGGGGCAACGCTGGCGATGTACTTGTCCTTCGGCAGGGAAAAGTCGGTGTGGATGAGACGAAGAAGATCCCAAGCCAGAGCGGATTGCAGCCGGCCCACATCGGCCAGGGGAGCCGACTCGGTGGCGGCGGGCGAGAGTTTCTGAGCTCGCATGTCGAGCAACTGGGCGATGGCGGTCAGGCGCTCGCCGTCATAGCGATAGGAGCCAAGGACAGCGTAATCGACATCCATCTGCTCGGCGAGGCGGTAGAGGGTGGCGCGCGCAGCATGAACGCCCGCCGGGATGCCCTGGCGATCGTAGGCTCGCAGGCGTTCGTCACGGCTGGCTACGTACAAAACTGGAGAATTGAGTTGCTCATGCAAGGCCACTGGAAAAGACTCGCCCAGCCATTCCAGGCCCGGCGTGGGAGAAGCATTTTCGAAGGGAATTACGACCATGGTGTGGCCGACGACGATGTGGCCGAGGACGATGCGGCCGACTACAGTACGGTCGGAGACGGAGGCGTCCTGCGCGCGCAGCGACGAGCAGAAAAGCAGCGAAACCACAAGAGACGAAAACAGCGGCGCGTTTCACGACAAGTTGATTATATCGGCAGGGGGACGGCGCATCACGCGCGCCGTTGCCTCGCGGGAACAGAATGCTCAGTGGTTCCGTCGGCGCCGGGTGGGGGCTGCGACTTCGACTGAGACTGGCTCCAGCCTGGCAGTTCGTCGCTGCCGGTGATGAGGCATGCGCCGCGCTCATAAGTGAGATACGACCAGGCCCACTGGATCATTACCAGCAGGCGATTGCGGAACCCGATCAGGAAAAGGATGTGGACGAACAGCCACGCCAGCCAGGCGAAATATCCCGACAACTCGAACTTGCCGAACTGGGCGACGGCGGCGGCGCGGCCGATGGTGGCCAGGCTGCCCTTGTCGCGATAATGAAAATTGCGCCGCGGTTGGTTTTTAAGATCGCGAGCGATGGCGTCCGCAACCCAGTCCCCTTGCTGGATGGCGACTGGCGCGACCCCTGGGAGAATCTTGCCTTTTTCGTCATTTAGTGCGGCGAGGTCGCCAATCACAAATACTTCCGCGATGTCCGGGAATGCTGAGGTCGGGTTGGACGAGCACGCGACCGGCGCGGTCGAGGGGAACGCCCAACTTTCGGCCGAGGGGCGAAGCGGCCACACCCGCCGCCCATAAGACCACCGCAGCTGGAATCCTTTCGTCGCCAACCCAAACCGCGCCGGGCTCAATGCGTGTGACCATGCGGGACGTGCGAACTTCGACCCCCAGGCGTCGCAGTTGGTCTTCAGCTTTGCGGGAAAGTTCTTCGGAATAGGCTGCCAGAACGCGCGGGCCGCCTTCGATGAGCAGTATGCGGGTTTGCCGCGGATCGATATGGCGAAACTCGTGGTTCATGGCGTGGCGAGCGATTTCCGCCAGCGTTCCTGCGAGTTCGACGCCGGTGGGGCCGCCTCCGATGACCACAAACTGCAAGGGAGATTCGCTTTGGTCATCGTTGATGGCCGCTCTGGCGCTCGTTTTTCTGGCGCTCGGCCAGTTCGAAGGCCAGCAGAACACGGCGGCGGATTTCCAGCGCGTCTTCAATCGTCTTCAAACCGGGCGCCAGAGGCTCCCATTCATCGTGTCCAAAATAAGCATGGGTCGCCCCGGAGGCGATGATCAGAAAGTCGTAGTCGAGGACCTGCTGCTTCGTTATGACTCGTTTCTGTTCTATCTTGAAATCAACCACTTCTTCAAGTAACACTTCAACATTGGAATGGGCTCTAAGAATCCAACGAATGGGCGCTGCAATCTCTCCCGGAGACAGGCCGGCGGTGGCAACCTGGTAGAGCAGCGGTTGAAAGGTATGGTGATTCTTCCGGTCAACGACCGTGACTTGGACGGGGAGCCGCGCGATCCGGCGGGCGGCGGTCAGGCCCCCGAAACCAGCCCCCACGATTACGACTCTCGGCCGCAGCTTGTCGATCATGGCGTTCTAGTGTCGGATTTCGCAAAGTCGGATATCGCCCCGTTCGGCGAACCGCTGGCGTCTCACAGAGCCGAGTCCTCTAGTATTTCGCGGTTAAATTCAGATTCCCGGCATTATATTGCCGCCGCAGACAGGCAGGTAGGCTCCAGTGATAAATGCCGCTAGTTCCGACGCGAGAAAAGCTACTGCATTTGCGACGTCCTGATCGCTCCCTCGACGCCGCAGTGGAAGCACGTTTTCGTACGCCTCGCATCGCTCCGTACGATCCGTGCGATCCTTCTCGCTGACCACCCATCCCGGCGCCACTTGGTTAACCGTAATCTGGTGCGCGCCAAGCTCTCGCGCGAGGACGCGCAGCACTCCATCCATTCCTCGCTTCCCGGCCGTATACGGCCCGGTGTTTGGAAGAGCTTGCATGGCGACCTCGCTCGAAATCCCAATGAAGCGTCCCCAACGCCGTTCGATCATGCCGGGCGCGAAGACCTTCGCAAGCGTCACCGCCTGAAGCACGCACGTGCGGTGAACCGCCTCAAACTCCTCGATGGGAATGTCCAACATCGGAATCTTCGAGTGCCACGCGACCGCGTTACTCACAACGATATCGACCGGCCCCAGCTCAAGCGCGGCTGCTTCTCTCAGCGCGGTGACGGACTCGAGCGAGGATACGTCGGCCTGCCTTGCGCAGCTCCGAACTCCAAGATCCCGGATCCTTTCGGCGAGCCCTTCGGCCCGCTCCTCCCGCTGAAAGTAATGGACGATCACGTCCGCCCCGCAAAGTGCGAAAGTTCGCGCGATCACACGACCCAGCTCCCCGCCCGCACCCGTCACCAGCGCAACCTTCCCGGCGAGGTTGAGGCGTGGACAGGTGGCGGGCGCAGCCGAAACCGGGCGTAGCGGGCGTAGTACGGGTATTGGCTTCGGCGCCTGCTCTTCGGGCAACCGCGCGGTTCCAACGAGACGCCCAAGCGTGGCTAAAGGATTGAGTCGCACGGCTTCCCCTCCGCCGTTCTGTGACGTCTCGCAAACCGAGAACGCCGTCGAGATTAAGCTTCGCCCGATTCAGGGGATCATTCAATTGATATCAGTTGACATGATCTCGCGTACAGTACATTTACTCGGTGCTTTGCCTTTCGCGAACGCACGAAGGGTGATGTCCCGATCATTATACACTGCTCGTTCACACTTTGATGACCCCGGCGCAGCCCACTTCGTCAGCCCTGCGTTTTCTGGTGCCTTCCGTCCGCGACATCATTTTCATCTTTCTTTTCTGGTCTCTGCTGGCGGGCCCTTTGTCGAATCGGCCGCTGGCGGATGCGGATATCGGGTGGCACATCCGAAACGGCGAGCAAATTCTGGCGGCGCACTCGCTTCCGCGCAGCGATCCGTTTTCTTCCACCATGCAAGGTCAGCCCTGGTTTGCCTGGGAGTGGCTGTACGACATACTGCTCGGGATTCTCCACCGGGCTTGCGGACTGAACGGAGTGGTTTGGTTGTGCGCCTTGTTGGTGGCTGCGATTTTCGCGCTGCTGCTTTGGCAACTGCTGCAGCGCGGGACCGGTCTGCTACTGGCGATCCTGCTGATGTTGCTGGCGGAGGCCGCTGCGACAATTCATCTCTACGCGCGCCCGCACATTGTGAGCTGGCTTTTTTCGCTGCTCTGGTTTGCCGTACTGGATCGATGGGAGCAATGGGATGAGCACGAGCACGAAGATGGCTTGCCGCGATGGATTCCCTGGTTCTTTCCCGCCTCGATGTTGCTTTGGGTAAATCTGCATGGCGGATGGCTCTTCGGATTAGCGCTGCTCGGAATCTACACTTTCGCGGCATTCGTCGACCGGGTTCGCGCGCCAGATGAAGTCGCCGCGATTCGCGCCTGGCAGCGGGCTCGTGCCATGGCTTCGGCCTTCGCGGTCTCGGCGGTGGCAACGCTCGTGAATCCCTATGGCTGGCGGCTGCACGCGCACATCTATCGCTATCTGGGCGATCGTTACCTGATGAACCATATCGACGAGTTCCGCTCGCCTGACTTTCACGGCTGGTCGCAGCGCTCGTTTGCGGTCATCCTGTTGCTGGTGCTGGTCGCGTTTGCGGGCAATCGTATTTCGGAGAATCGTACTTCGGACAATCGTCATTCAGATAATCGTCTTCCGGACAATCGGGGCAAGCTGCGGCTCAGCCAACTGCTGGTCGTGCTGCTGGCGGCGTATGCGGGATTTTATTCGTCGCGCAATCTTCCGGTTTCTTCGATGCTGCTGGTGCTGGTAGCGGGGCCGATCTTGTGGGGAAACTTCGCTTCACTGGCGGAGAAGCAGAGCGCCTGGCACTGGGTGCGCAACGGCGCGGCCCGAATTTCAAATTTCTCCGATCGCATGGGCGCGCAGGAAATGGAGCTTCGCGGGCATCTGTGGCCGGTGGTCTCGGTGGCCTTGGCATTCGCGATCTGTCTTGAGGGTGGATGGCTGGGCTCGCGACAGCTGATTCATGCGCAATTTGATCCGAAGAAAATGCCGGTGGCGGCGGTGAATTTTCTGCAGAAAGAATTCCAAGATTCCAAAGATTCGTGAATAAAGACAAGCAGGCGAGCACGGAGCCGGTTTTCTCGACCGATGCCTGGGGAGGCTATCTCATTTACAAGATGTATCCCGAGCGCAAGGTCGTGGTCGATGACCGTCACGATCTCTACGGCTCGGACCGGATTCGCCAGTACCTGATCCTGACCCAGGTAGAGCCGGGATGGCAGAGCGTGCTGAAAGATTGGCAGATTCGGACGGCGCTTTTGCCCAGCGATTCGACGCTGGCCAACCTGCTCCGCGAACTTCCGCGGGATTGGCGGGTGGCGTACGAAGATAAGGTTGCGGTGGTGTTTGAGAGGCGTTAGATGTCGGGCGGCAGCGTCGTAGCGGATTCCTTCCGGCTGTGAGTGCAAACGCCTGTGGCTGTTGAAAAACTCTTTTCAGGGAATTCAACAGCGAAGTTCGTTCGTAAGTCATGGAATGTCGTTTGTAGCAGACGCAGACAATTCCCAGAAATTACAGCATTTGGCTCCTATTCGAGACGCATGCCTGATCTCCAGTTAACCGTCATTCTGCTGTTGAGAGCGATATTCACGCTGATAAATACGTCTCCATCATGAAGAGCCTAATATTTTTCGTGCCCTGCTGGCGGCATTTCGACGTGAACAGCCGAGGAAGACAATGAACACGGTTGAAGTCTTCTGAAAGCCCCGAGCTCCAGTAGCAGTTTCGCGGCGTAGTAGATACGCTCAGCTTTCGTCCAGAAACCGATCTGTGACGGACCGATGCCATCAAGGGATTGACAACGAACAGACCGTTCACGGAATCCGACTATTCGATGGCATCTTCTTTACAAAAACAGGCTGCTCCGTCCGATCCCCGCGAAAAGCCCTTAATCGTTCCGCATTATTGATTTGTCGCCGGGAGAGTTCGCCACTCAGGGCGGCATTAGCTTCGGGGATGAGTTGCTCTGGGTCGAGCGCCAATCGCAACAGCTCCTCGTCCGTCTTGCTCAGGTATTCTTCTGCGAAGTCCCGAGTTTCCACGCATCGAATACTAGCTTTCGATGGGCTCTCGCACAAGCAGCCATGTGCCCCGACCCTCAACATTGATCGTTCTAGATCTGGGCCCGTTCGTGCCGCCCACCAGGATTCCTCCCCACTCTCTGCAACCTGAGCGCTTCCGCGTCATCAGATGTAGTTGAGTTTGGCGCTGGCATGCCTGGGAAGTGCTACCTTTGAACGCGCGCGAGAAACTCCTCGCGTAGGGCTTCTAGAGAGCTGGGAACATATGCGGATCGCAAGTATATGCCGATGTGTCGAGAGATGTCCGGAGAGCTGCCGATGAAGTCGCAGTGTTTGCCGTTCACGCAGATTCCGCACACCACACGTCTCTTCCTTGATTATCTTTCCTACGCTCCTTCCGTTCGCGGGATGTATCCGCGCTCGCCGATTTTTTCCGAGTGGGTGAAAGACGAAGCCCAGCGCGTTGATTACGACGCCGCGCGTCGCGCCAAGGTTAGCGAAATTCTCGAGCGGCAGAATCGCGCTTGGGGCGCTTCTGCCAAGGCTCTGGCAAATATTGAGCGGTTGCGGCGAGGGGCGCTGGCGGCGGTTACGGGACAGCAAGTTGGTCTTTTCGGCGGGCCGCTGTTTTCGATCTTCAAAGCGCTGACGGCGGTCAAACTGGCGGAACAGGCGACGGCGGCTGGAGTGGACTGCGTCCCGGTCTTTTGGCTGGCGACCGAGGATCACGATTTGGCCGAGGTCAACCATGTCGCGCTCGTTTCTGAGCACGGCCTTCCGGAACCATTCGCGGTGGAAAGCCGTGCGTTTGAAAGTAACGCCGTCGCCGATGCGCCCGTGGGCGCCGTCAAGTTTGGGGCGGAAATTGAGCCGGTGGTCGAGCGCGCCGCTACGCTGCTGGGAGATTCCAATTCCGACGTTACGACGTGGCTGCGCGAGGCGTATCGTCCGGGTGAAACTCTGGGCAGTGCGTTTGCTCTGCTGTTTACGCGGCTGTTTGCGGATTGGGGCGTCATCCTGCTCGATCCGGCCGGCTTTAATTCGACGGGCAAGGATTTTCATGACCTCGCAAAACCCCTGTTCCGCGCGGCGATCGAACGGGCCTCCGAACTCGATGAGGCACTGCTCGGGCGGGGCAAGGCGCTTGAAGCGGCGGGATATCACCAGCAAGTGAAAGTGACTTCGGCGACCACGCTGCTTTTTGAGGTGAAGAATGGCAGTCGTACGGTAGTGCATCGCAGAAATAATGGCGCCAGCGGTGGTGAGTTCGCGGTCGGTGAGGAGCGGATCTCGCCTAAAGAACTGGTTGACCAGATTGAACAGGCTCCCGAGAAGTTCAGCCCGAATGTGCTGTTTCGTCCCGTGGTGCAGGATTACCTGTTGCCGACGCTCGTTTATACCGGAGGAGCGGCGGAAGTCGCATACTTCGCGCAGGCCGCCGTGGTCTACGAGAAACTACTGGGACGAGTGACGCCGATCCTGCCGCGGTTTTCGGCGACGTTGGTCGAAGCCAAGGCGGAGCGCATTTTGACGCGCTACCAACTTGGCTTGCCCGATGTGTTCCACGGCCCGGAAAAAGTTCGAGAAGCGATTGCCGCTCGTTCGCTGCCATCGGATTTGCAGACGCGCTTTTCGGAAGCCTATGCGAGTGCCGAGCAGTCGATGGCGGCGGTTCGCGAATCGATCGGCAGATTGGATTCAACACTCATCCAGGCGGCGGACCGTGCCCGGATGAGCATGTGGAATCAAATCAACCGGCTGCATCGGCGAGCGTCACGCGCGGAACTGCTGCGGAATGAGGTCATCACGCGGCATGCGGATGCCTTGAGCCACGCCCTATTTCCGCATAAGGCGCTCCAGGAGCGCGAGGTTGCAGGAGTGAGCTTTATGGCGCGATACGGGGCGGAGCTGCTGGCGAATCTGTATGAGACGATCCGTCCCGATTGCCACGATCACCAGGTGATTGAAGTGCAGTAGAGACGGGGCTGGCTCCGTCTCCCGCCGCGAAAGAGACGCGGCAAGCCGCGTCTCTACGGGAAATTACGACTGCGAGTCCGCGCAGGACCATCTGCAACTCTGCGAGCGATTCAACTCGCGGCACTCCCTTGTCGCGGTAGGCGCCTGGAACGTCCATCAACAGCGCTTGCATGCCTGCGCCGGTGGCGCCGAGGTAATCCACGGAATAGACGTCGCCGACATAGAGGCTCTCTTCGGGCGCGGCATTCATGCTCAGCATGGCTTTGCGAAAAATTTCCGGGTGCGGCTTCTCGTATCCGACGAGTCCGGAGTCGGTGATGGTGCGGAAGCAATGGGCGATACCGCACTTTTGCAACACGTCTGCGATTTTGCCATCCGCATTGGAGATCACTGCGATCCTGTAGCGCTCGCCGATCTCGTGCAGTTGTTCGGCGGTGCCGGGGCGAATCGTGTCCCAGTTGCCGGAATTCTGGATGCCGGCGACGAGTTGGTCGCGGACGGCGTCGTCCTTAAGTCCGATCTCGGAGAGCAATTGAGAGTAAAACATCCGCCAAAAACTGTGGTCGGTGCTGCCGTTCTCGGTAATTGTCCCGGTCATGATTCCGTCAAACCGCTTCTTGGTTCGGCATTCCAGATCGCGCAGGTGCTCGGCTATCGGGCACGATGCCGCGTTCGGCGAGAGGCGCGTGAATGCGCTCGCGATTGGGGAACAGCAGCGTGTTGCCCACGTCGAAGAAGATGACTTTGAGTTTCGAGTTCATGACAACCAAGCTAAACCACTATAGCGAATCCAAAGTTGCTGTGACCACGGGCAGTTGCCGATGCTCCACCCGTCAAGCCAACACCAGGCTTGACGGGGGACCCCGGTTGTCCGCTCGGCTTGGCACGGGCAGGTACGCCCGTCCCCACACTAGCAACGAATGAATTAAACTGAAAAACTGCCGATGTATTAAGTGGAACCAAAGTCATGGCCAAACTGCGCGTTGTCGTCCTGTGGCACCAGCACCAGCCGTTCTACAAAGACCTGGTGACGGGGCGGTATCGCCTGCCCTGGACGCGCCTCCATGCTTTGAAAGACTACTACGGGATGGTGAAGCTGCTGGACGAGTTCCCGCAGGTGCACCAGACGTTCAATCTGGTGCCGTCGCTGATCGCGCAGATTCAGGATTATGTTTCGGGCGAGGCGCAGGACCCTTTTCTGCAGGTTGCGACGAAGCCCGCGAAAGACCTGACGGAAGGGGAACGGCGGTTTGCGCTGGAATATTTGTTTCAGGCGAATACGGTGAATGTAATCGGGCGCTATCCGCGGTACCGCGAGCTGTGGGAGAAATTTCACGGGGCGGGGGAGTCGCCCGAGCGAGCGGAGAAATATTTTCAGGCGCAGGATTTCACCGACTTGCAGGTGCTCTCGCAGATTGGATGGTTCGACGAGTATTTTCTGGCGGAGAAAGACGTTGCGGAACTGATTCGCAAAGGCCGGAACTATACGCTCGAAGACCAGCGGCTTCGTGATCGCGCGGGAGCGCGAACTGCTCGGCCGGGTTCTGCCGGCGCACGCGGAGGCGGCGAAGAAAGGCCTGATCGAGATTTCGACTTCGCCTTTTTATCATCCCATTCTGCCGCTGGTGTGCGACACGCAGATGGGGGCGGTTTCGTCGCCGGGGCTGCCCTTGCCGCAGAACCGCTATCGCCATCCCGAGGATGCTCGCGAGCAATTGGAGCGCGGACTGGATCTGCACAAGAAAGTGTTTGGGATGCGGCCGCAAGGGGTGTGGCCGTCGGAGGGCAGCGTTTCTGAAGAGGTGTTGACCATTGCACAGCAGCTGGGAGTGCAATGGATGGCGACCGACGAAGGCGTGCTGGGGCGGAGTCTGGGAACGAATTTCTCGCGCGACGGTTATGGTCATCTGGATTCGGACGGGGCGCACCGGCTGTACACGATTTATCGCTACGAAAACGCCAATGCCGATACGCGGATGAATCTGCTCTTCCGCGACCACACGCTTTCCGACCTGATCGGATTCGTATATTCGGGAATGCCGCCGCAAGACGCCGCCAATAATCTCATCCATAAGATTAAGGAATCGGCGCAGCCGGTTCTTGCCAATGGGCAAGATGCCGTGGTCCCAATCATTCTGGACGGCGAGAATGCCTGGGAATACTACCCGCATTCGGGCCGGGAATTCTTGCGGAGATTCTACGACGCATTGCAGAAGGATCCGGGGATGGAAGCGGTGACGGTGACGGAGGCGATTGCGCGCCACAAGAACGTCGGTCATCTGAAGTCATTGGTGCCGGGGTCGTGGATCAACGCAAACTTCAACGTTTGGATTGGAGCGCCGGAGGACAACAAGGCCTGGGACTACCTGTATCACGCGCGCAATTTCTATGCAGCAGGCGGCCCCGGACGCAACCGAGGAACAACGCAAGCTGGCGTTTGAAGAGATATTGATCGGCGAGGGCAGCGACTGGAACTGGTGGTACGGACCGGAGCACCACTCGGCGAACGATCGCGACTTCGACGAACTCTACCGCAAACACCTGTCGAACGTTTACCAGGCGTTGGGCGGGACCCCGCCGGATTATCTGGCGCAGCCGATCGCTGGGGGAGTGGCGCGGCCTTCGTTCACGCCGCAGAGCGCCTATATCCATCCCAGAATTGCAGGCGACATGGTGCGCTACTTCGAGTGGCTGGGGGCGGCGTGTTACACGGCTGACCGGCGCTCTGGCGCCATGCACGGCAAGCAGTTTCTGATGGACGAAGTGCTTGCCGGGATCGACGAGCAGTATGTGTATGGCCGGTTGGATTTCGTCGGCAAAGTGCCGCGAAGACGCCTTCGAAGTGGTGGTGAATCTGGAGTCGCGGGCCAACCATGCCGCCAAGCCCCGATGCGAACTGCGATTGGGTGCGGCGGTGGATGGAGGCCGCATGCAGTCGTGGAAAGTAACGCAGAGCGAAACAGGTCGTGGCAGATTCGACGGATGCAACGGAGAAAGATGCGCGGGTGGTGCTCGTCCGGAATTTTGAGTTTCGCCTGCCTCTCACCTGGCTGCTCGCGGCTCCGCTGGAAATTGAAAAAGTGCGAGGACCGAAAAGCTCGGATGTGCTGACCACCCGGCTGCGCCTGCGCTTCAGTTTGTGGCAGAACCATCTGCCGGTCGACGCATTGCCGGTGGAAGGCTGGATCGACCTGGAGTTGCTGGCGGAAGCGGATCTGGCGGCAGTGAGCGGGTGAGCTCAGAAGTGTGTGGAAGCAGGGGCGCTCGCCCCGCTTGGACGGGGCCCTTCGGCTCCGCTCAGGGCAGGCTCCGCCCCGTCCCCACACGGTCTAATTTCTCGCTACTGGCCGCTGCTGGCGACGACCACAGTCATTGTCATCGGACGGCTCAATTCCATCACCAACTCTGTGCCTGCGGGAAGCATCGCGGAACGGTGCTTGCCGAGCCAGTGCGTGACGGTCACGGTGGCGCCGACGGCTCCGCCAATGAGAAAGCCTTTGCCGCCGCCCGCTAGTCCACCGATGAGCATTCCGCCGCCGGTGCCCAGGCCGATTTCGGTGAGATCTTTGGCGTCGTGGCCATCGCCTTTGAACTGCCCTTCCGAGTTGACGTCGGTGCCGTGGCGGGCGTTGGTGTCAACCAGCGAGGCGTTCAGCATGAACCTGTCTCCATTGGGAAGGACAAGGTGTTCGGGGAAGATGGCGATGGTGGGCTTGCCGGCAATGCGCCGCGGTTCGTTCGTTTTCGTGACGCGGCCCTCGACAGTGGTGCCGATCGGAATCACGGTTTTTCCGTTCACTCACGACGGGCTCAGTGACTCTGGCCGAGAACGGATCTCCGGCCTTCGAACTGAAGGTTGCGAGCGTGGTTTCGAGTTTCATCTTGACGGCGGTGCCGGTGGGCAGGGCAGTTTGCGCCCAGCGCGAAACTTGCGATCAGGATGAGCGATGTCAGTGAAAGTGTTTTTTTCATGTTGCCTCTTACCTCCAAAATTCATTTGTGTCCTTTCATCCTTGCAAAGCTCCGAAGAACTTGATCCAGCGGCGCGCGGTCGAGCTGGTTATCGCCGCGATAGATGTAGCGCACAACGCCACTACCATCGATCACGAGCGTAGCCGGGTGCGCGATTCTGATGGCATCGGTGCCGAGCGCGTGATGGAGGCCGTAAGCTTTGGTCACGGCCCGATCCTCATCGAGCAGAAAGACGCTGGCGATGGGATGCTTCTCCAGAAATCTTCTCCGGCTTCCACACGCCGCCCCGCTTCTCGGCGGCAATGAACGCCAACTGCGCTCCCGCTGCCTCAATTTCCCGTCTCTGCGACTCGAACTGAGTCATGCGCTTCACGCAGTTCGGTCACCAGGTGCCGCGCAGAAACTCGAGAATCAGCGTACCCTGTGCGAGCAGAGCCACCGAGAGTGAATGTGCCCTCACGGTTGGCCGCTCCCAGGGAAAAGTCTGGCGCGCGCGAACCGATCTCCAGAGTTTCCGTGCGGTTCTTCATGTTGAGTTCGACTTTAAGCGAGGTGGAAATCAGGAACAATAACGGATGGGGTACCGGGGGATAGACTCGATCGGATGATTCGCTGGGAAATGTCCCAGCAGGCTGCACCGGATCTCTCCACGTCCGATATAATTTCGCTTTGCAGGCGGAGACGCGGCAAGCCGCGTCTCATTCTGCTACGATTAGTCACGATGTTTCTAAATCAATCCGATGAATAAAGGACGCATTTATGCCTCTTACCAGCATTGCTGATATCCGCGGACGCCAGGTGCTTGACTCGCGTGGCAATCCGACTGTTGAAGCTGAAGTTTTTCTTGATGGCGGCGCCAGCGCGCGGGCCATTGTGCCGAGTGGCGCGTCCACCGGCGAGCATGAGGCCGTTGAATTGCGTGACGGCGACAAGAGCCAGTACCTGGGCAAGGGCGTTCTGCAAGCGGTTGCGAACGTCAATGGCGAGATTGCGGAAGCGCTCGGTGGGGTGGACGCCGCCGACCAGCGCACGCTCGACGCCAGGCTGATCGATCTTGATGGCACCGCCCAACAAAGGGCGGCTGGGCGCGAATGCGATTCTGGCGGTTTCGATGGCCGCTGCTCGCGCTTCGGCCAGAGCGTTCGAACTGCCGCTGTATCGTTATCTCGGCGGGGCGGCGGCGAACACTTTGCCGGTGCCGATGATGAACATCCTGAACGGCGGCGCGCACGCCGATAACAACGTCGATTTTCAGGAGTTCATGGTGATGCCGGTGGGAGCGCCGTCGTTTTCCGAGGCGTTGCGCTGGGGCGTGGAAGTCTTTCATACGCTCAAGGGCGTGCTGAAAAAGCGCGGCTACAACACGGCCGTCGGCGACGAGGGAGGGTTTGCTCCGTCGGTGAAGTCGAATGTCGAGGCCATCGAAGTTGTGCTGGAGGCGATTCAGCAGGCGGGCTATAAGCCGGGTGAGGAGATCGCGATTGCGCTCGATCCGGCGGCCAGCGAGTTCTATCAGGATGGAAAATATGTCTTCAAAAAATCCGACAAGTCGGCCAAGAGTTCTGAAGACATGATTCGCTACTGGGCGAAATGGGTGAACGATTATCCGATCGTGTCGCTCGAAGACGGGCTCTCCGAAAACGACTGGGACGGCTGGGCGCTGCTGACCAAAGAACTGGGCGGCAAGATTCAGCTGGTGGGCGACGACATCTTCGTCACCAACATTCAGATCTTCGCCAAGGGCATCGAGAAGGGAATTGCCAACTCGATCCTGATCAAACTCAACCAGATTGGCACGGTCAGCGAGACGCTCGACGCCATCGACCTCGCGCGCCGCAACGGATACACGTCAGTGATCTCGCATCGTTCCGGCGAAACCGAAGACACGTTCATTGCGGATTTTGCGGTGGCGACTGGAGTGGGACAGATCAAGACGGGCTCGGCTTCGCGCACGGACAGAATTTCCAAGTACAACCAGTTGCTGCGGATTGAAGAGGAGTTGGGCGGGGCGGCGCGGTTTTTGGGGGTGAAGGCGCTGAATTACGGCACGAGACGATAAGCATGTTTCATGGAGGTGTTCTTATGGGGCCGCAGCCGGGTCCGGGAAACGTCCCGAAGTTTAAAAGGGCGGAGGCGCTGGACCTCAAGAGGGATCGCCGGTTCAGCGAGAGCTGGCTTGAGCGGAAGGTTTGCGACGATCCAGGGATTCTTGGATTAGGCAAGGTTAAGGTTCTTTCCCAGCAGAAACGAACGAAGGACGGGATAAGACGTCTCGACCTTGTCTTGGAATCCGAAGACAAAAGCAGCCGCTTTGTCGTCGAACTAATGCTTGGTCCGCTCGACGGCAGCCACATTGTGAGGACGATCGATTACTGGCTCAGCGAGGAAAACGTCAAAGCCAAGAATGTCGAATGCAAGGCGGTTCTGATAGGGGAAAGAATTGTCGATAGCCGCTTCGGCAAGGTGGTCGAGTTCTTAGCCAAGAAGATGCCGCTTGTCGTCAAGGAGGTCGTCGCCCTCCAGGTCGGGAATGCCATAACAGTGCATTTCACGACTATCTTCAGGAGTGATGACCTTGAACCACTGGCTAGCGAGGAGACAACGGTACCCCTTGACCGCGAGTCCTGGCTTGAGAAAAACAAAAAAACGGTCGAAGTGGCCGAGGCAGTGATCAAGATCCTTCAGAAATTTGATCCCTCAATCTCGCCCAACTTTCGGCAGCACTTCATCGGCATCCTCGTTGGAAACAGGCCGGTACTCAATTTCGTCTCATTCGGCCCTTTCAGGGGCCAAGTTAAGTTCAGAATAAAGGTCGAGGATCCCGCGCCGTGGAAAGGCAAGCTAAAGAAGGCGGGATTGCAGGTGCTTCAGTCTGACAGGACAGACAACAAGCTGCGCATCGCCGTTACGAGCGAAGATATCTTAAAAAACGGGCGCATGCTAACGCAGCTTTGCAGGGCTGGCTACGATTTTTGGTCGAAATAATCGGCCCGTGAAACGGTTCGATTGACTTAGCTAAGGACTTAGTCTATAGTGACTCCATGGAAGTCAATATCCACGAGGCCAAAACCCACCTCTCCCGCCTGCTGGAGCGGGTTGCCATGGGCGAAGAGGTCATCATCGCCAAGGCCGGAACTCCCGTGGCCAAGCTCGTGCCAGTGAAACCTGCTGCACGAAAATTCAAGTTGGGATCGGCCAAGGGCGAGTTCGTGGTCCCTGATGACTTCAACGACCCTCTTCCTAAGGAGATCGAAGATCTCTTCTACCAATGAAAGTCCTGCTCGATACGCACACTTTTCTGTGGGCCATCGGAGACGAAGGACGTCTCGTCGCCAAAGGTTGCCCGGCTTCTGCTCTCGGCTGAGACTTGGTGGAGCGTGGTGAGTCTGTGGGAGACCCTCACCAAGGTAGCGCTTGGAAAGCTCTCCCTGCCACAACCGGCAGGCGCTTACCTGACGCGCAAACTCGAATTCAATGGCGTCCGCATCTTGCCTGTGAGTCTAAGCCACGTCTTGCGAGTCGAATCCTTGCCTCTCCATCATCGCGACCCGTTCGACCGTCTGATCATTGCGCAGAGTATCGAAGAGGGATGGCCAATCATCACGGCTGATCCCTGGTTCACTCGCTATCCAGTGGGCGTCATCTGGTAGCTCAACAAAAATTGTTTTCTGAGGACACTCGACGGCGATGCCCGGCAAACAAACGGGATTGTAATAATTACAGTGTAAACATTGCCGGGACGTGTCTTTTCAGCCACAGTCGGCCACTATTATTATCAATGACTTACGCCAACCACGAGTCCGATAATCCCGACCGCGGGTCACATCGTGGCCTCTATGTATGTACGCACCTATACGTACAATAACATCTGCACAAAATGTTCCACGTGGAACATTGTACATACAACCGTAACCCGATGCCCTAAAACCCCATCGTGTCGTCCGCCGAAGGCCCGTAAGTCGCCGGCACCGGCTTCCCATTCAAGCGCAGATACACGCCGAGCTGAGCGCGGTGGTGCACGAGGTGATTGAGGAACATTTGCCGGTAGGCGAGGAAGCGTGACCCGCTGAAGATGGGCTTGCCCCCGATGCTCAGCTTCCAGGGCTGCGTCCAGGCTTCATCTTTCGTGCTCTCGAGGGCAGCACGCAGCTTGGCGGCGCCTTCATCAAGAACGCGGACTAGTTGTGCCGCAGACTCGAAGGGCATGGGCTTGTAGCTGTGTTAGCGCAAAATCAAGTCCAGGAGTTGTGAGCACCGTGACACCAAAGCCCACCAACTCCACCACGTGAGGCGCAAGCCTGCTGAGCGGCATGGATTTGGGGTGCGGCGCGAAATCTTTCTTGTCTTCCGGAACGCGTTCCAGAGTGGTGTGGGTCTTCTTGATCTCTTCATCGAATTCGAGCAGTAAGAGTTCGCTGATAGGCATGTTCATCCTCCGCGGTAGTATAAGACGCCAAGTCGGCCGCGGGAAGTGGATACCGAGTCTATCCCGCGTGATTTGAAAAGCTGCGGTTCCTCCTATAGATTCTTCTTTTGCCCATTTCTCGCATCCCCGTGCCTCCGTGGTGGATTTTCTCGGAAGCGAAAGCCAATAGCCAAAAGCCAGGAGCTAAGAGCTGATTTATGTCCCGTCCTAAACCTCTCGTTCTCATCATTCTCGACGGCTGGGGATACCGCGCCGAAACCAAGGCCAACGCCATCGCCCTCGCACGCAAGCCGACCTACGACCGGTTGCTGCGCGAGTATCCGAACACGCTGATTCACACCAGCGGGCCGTTTGTCGGGCTGCCGGAAGGGCAGATGGGCAACAGCGAAGTCGGCCATCTGAATATGGGCGCTGGACGCATCGTGCATATGGACATCACACGCATCGACCTGATGATCCTGAACGGCGAATTCTTCTCGCATCCCGTGCTCGTCGAGGCGATGAAGAATGCTCGCGGCGGCGGGCGCAAGTTGCATCTGTTCGGACTGGTGTCGGACGGCGGCGTGCACTCGCGGCAGGAGCATCTGTACGCGCTCCTGAAAATGGCCAAGCAGCAGGGAGTCGATCGCGTCTTCGTGCATGCCTTCATGGATGGCCGAGACACTCTGCCCACCAATGGCGCCGGATATCTCGATCAACTGCAGCAGAAGATGCGCGAGTACAACTCCGGCAAAATCGCGACCGTTAATGGCCGTTATTACGCCATGGACCGCGACCGGCGCTGGGAGCGCATCGCCAAGGCCTACAGCGCGATGGTCGAGGGCAAAGCCGAGGGCGGCACCTACGTTGACGCCGTGCAGGGTATGAAAGAGTCCTATAACAAAGGCGTGACCGACGAGTTTGTGGTGCCCTTCGTTTGCACGGACGCGCGCGGCGAAGCGTCGGCTAGGGTTGGCGACGACGATTCCTGCATCTGCTTTAATTTTCGCGCGGATCGTGTGCGCGAGATCACGCGCGCGCTGTGCCGCAACAGCGGACTGAACGAGAAGGGCGGGAGCGACTTGCCAGGCGCGGCCGAACTCGATGCAACTATCCCGCGCGAGCGCGCGCCTAAGAACCTGAAGTACGTTTGCATGACGAGGTACGACAAGAACTTCGACCTGCCGGTGGTGATTCCGCCGGAGTCGATGGCGAACATCCTGGCCAACGTCATGGGCGGTCTGAAGATGCGCAACCTGCGCGTGGCGGAGACAGAGAAATATGCGCACGTGACGTACTTTTTTAATGGCGGCGTGGAACAGCCTTTCCCGGGAGAAGAACGGGTGATGGTGCAGTCGCCGAAGGTCGCGACCTACGACTTGAAGCCGGAGATGAGCGCCGCTGGCGTTGCCGAGGCGGTTGTGAAAGCAACGAACGGCGGTACCTTCGACGTGATCATCGTCAACTTCGCCAATGCCGACATGGTCGGACACTCGGGCAAAATCGAGCCCACCATCAAGGCGGTTGAGACGGTCGATGCCTGCCTGGGCGAGATTGAGAAAGCGGTGCGCGCCAAAGGCGGAGCGATGCTGATTACGGCCGACCACGGTAATGCTGAAATGATGATCGACCCAGTAACCGGCGGTCCGCATACGGCGCATACGACGAATCCGGTGCCGTTTATTCTGATGGCAGAGGACGCGAAGCAGTATTCGCTCAAGCCCAATGGGTCGCTGCGTGATATTTCGCCAACGATTCTCGGCATGCTCGGAATCGACGAACCGAAAGAGATGACGGGCTCAGATTTGCGCAAGCCGCTGAAAGCTTGAACCGCCGAGACTCTTCGATCCCAGTAGTCGGACGGACAGGAAGCTTCATGTATCATTTGCGCGTCGGGAGGTTCCGGTACCTATGCAAGCACTATGCCATCCGGGGCTGAAGAATTCTGACGGGACGCTTCATCGCTAGTTTGGGCACTGAGAACGAAGACGGCTCCATACACCTTACGGCGGTTTGGTATCTGTTCGACGGTCGGCTGTTTGTATGTGGCGACTTCTTCGCGGACGTCGCAAGGCTCGCAATGTGGCGGCCCGGCCGAAAGCTTCCCTCATGGTGGACATCAGAAAACCCGCATCGGAGCGAGGTCTGGTGGCCGTGTGCACCGTAGACGTTATCGCAGGCGAAAGCTCAAAAGAAATCAATGCTCGCATCCACGCGTCGCTACATGAGCGAGGCTGCATTGGCCGACCCTCGCGCGGGCGGCACGATGGCGGCAATGGACGACATCACCCTGAGGCTGACCCCCACAGGCTGGTATGCATGGGACATGCGTACACTCGACGAAGCCGTCTTTGGAGGAGCTATGAAAACGCCCGGCTATCTGCTCCCGCTTGATTAAGGACGCACTGCCCCCACATGACCGGAAATGGCGGAGATTCCCAAGCCTTAGCAGAGGACGCCGAGAGATCTTCAGATCACCCGATGACCCGATCACCCGATGGACCGATGCGCAAGCTTCTGATTTGCGTTCGCCATCCGTTTGACCAGTGGAACGCGCCGACATGGTTCTCTGAGCGCTTGCGGAAGGAGTTTCCGCAAATTGAAACGGTCCATCTTCCCGACTACAAGCGCGTGGATGAAGAAATCGTCGATGCTGAAATTGTAGTTGCCTGGTCGATTCGTCCAGAGCAGATCGGGACGGCAAAGAAACTGCGCTGGATTCACTCGCCGGCGGCGGCTGTCCATCAGCTGATTTTTCCGGAACTCGTCAACAGCGACATTATTCTCACCAACGCGCGCGCAGTGCACGGGCCGGTCGTGGCGGAGCACGTCATCGCGCTCATCTTCGCGCTGGCCAAGAAAATTCCGGGCTCGGTGCGGTTGCAGGAGAAGCACGTTTGGGGGCAGCAGATCCTGTGGGACGAACTGCCGCGAATCCGGGAAGTTGCGGGCGCAACCCTCGGCATGGTGGGCCTCGGCAGCATCGGGCGCGCGGTCGCCAAGAGCGCGAAAGCCCTGGGCATGCGGGTGATCGCGGTGCGCGAGCATCCGGAGAAGGGAAGTGAAGGCGCGGACGCTGTGTTGGGGCCGGCGCAAATCGACGAAGTATTTCGCCAAGCGGATTACATCGTGCTGGCGGCACCGGTTACGGACAGCACAAAGGCTATTGCGAACGCCGAACGCCTGGCGCTGATGAAACCGGATGCCTGCCTGATCAACGTCGGTCGCGGGCCACTGGTGGATGAACCCGCGCTTGCCGCGGCGCTGCGTGAGAAGAAAATTGGCGGTGCGGCGCTCGATGTATTTCCGAAAGAGCCGCTCCCCGCCGACTCGCCGCTGTGGGACGTGCCCAATCTGCTGATCACTCCGCACACGGCGGCGCTGACCGACAAGTTATGGGAGCGGCATTACTCGCTGTTCTCGGACAATCTGCGGCGCTATCTTAGCCGGGCAGCCGCTGCTGGCCGTGGTGGATAAACGAAAAGGATACTGACTTCAGACAGGATGATCTTATACACGATGGAGCGTCCTGGAGACGTTCCTTCGGCCTCGTTACAGGAGCAGAGAGCTACTCGGTCGCGATCCAGTCGGCCTTGCGCGCGAGAACGCGTGCCAGGACTGCCGCGACCCTCCATACGGACAGTGCGAAGACTCCTACCGCGTATCAATCCCGAACCCGATAATCGCGGTTACTTCGACCGGCTCATCCCCGCGAAATGCGGGACGGAATTTCCACTTGGGCAACGCAGCCAAGAGTTTCGAGGTGGTCTCGGCCGCACCCGGTTCCAGCACTCTCAGGTCCTTCAGAACTCCGGTGCGGTCAAGGATGCAGGCGAACACGACGTGCGTTGGTCGAAGGCCATCGGGAACGTCTTTACGGAGAGGCTCGGGCTCGCTTAACGCTTCGCGGGACGGATGCGTGGCGGAAGACGGATCGGAGTATTGAATCACCGCCGTTCCCAGCGAGGTTTCGATGTAGATGGAATAGTTGTCGCCCTTCAACAGACCGTAGTAGGGCAACACGCCGCCGGAGCGCGAGGTCGCGACCACCGTAACTCCGGATCTTTTGTGGTCACTTACCGAGGAGTGTCCGGGGCCCGAAGCTGGGGCGTCGCCGCTGGGAGATCCGAAACTGGGCAGGTTGACGGTGGTTGTGCCGCCCTCCACCGATACGCCGGGCATGGCGGGCGTGCCGGTGGTGCCACTTCCCGCGCCACCGGGGCCGGGATAAGGCGAAATTCCTCCGCGCGCGTTGGGATCGGAGCCGCGCCCTGTGCCTTCTCTGCCCGCACCTGAACCTTCTCCTTGCAACCCGCTGCCGGGGCCATTGCCTTTGCCGATGCCCGATCCGCCGCCGCTTCCGCCGAGACCGCTTTTCCCTGTACCGCTGGGCGACATGGCGAGAGCGCCGTCGCCGGTGGAGTTCGGTACTCCAACTTTGGTTCCCGGTTGGCTGGAGATGACGACGCCGGAGCCGGCAGCGTTCCCTCCAGCGTTACTCGGTGGAGCTACGGAGGAACCCATGTCGAGCGGACCGCCGGCACCAGTGCCTTTGTTCCCTCGTCCGCTGCCAGAGAGGGCTTTGCCGCCGCCCAGTCCCGGCGGAGGTGGCACGACGTTGGCGTCGCCCAAGAGCGCGCCTGCGGGCGCACCGGAGCGTCCGCTCGCCTTTCTGAGAACCGCCTTTCTGGGAACCGGTGCCTTCGATGCTGGCTGGAGGTGGCACAACCTGGGGCGCAAAGGCGCCAGCGCCAGATCTTGCGAGTGACCCTCCGCCAGATGCGGTCGGTGGCGGCGGCACGGGCTTAGCGCGCACGTCTCCAGTTGCCGAGCCTCCCCAACTGTTGAGATCGCGGCTGACCTGCGACGGCGGCGGCGCTATAACTGCCGGGGCGGGCAGAGTCAGCTTGGGTCTGGACGAGACGTCGCGCTGCGGCGCGGAAACCGGTGGCGCAACCACGTCGACGGTTTGCGTCAGTGGTAGACGAGAACTGGCCAAGTCACGCTGCGCGTCTTGGGGAGCCGGCGCGATAACGGTAGGCGCGATCGGGCTTGCAATGCGCATCTTGTCGCGCGAGACATTCGGCGCGGGTGGAATGATGCTGGGGGTCAGCATGTTCGACTTTCGGCTTGCGGATGAATTTAGTTCCGGCGAAGGCGGCACCACGCTCATCGCCGGCAGAGTCGGGTGCAGTGAGCGTCGAACGCAGGCCTTCGGCGGGTGGCGGTCCGGGATTCGGTTTGAAGGCGAGCAGATTGGCGACTGCGGAATCCGAATGAGGCAGATTTAACTTGGGAGCGTCCACAACCCGCTCGCGGGGCTTGTCGCCGCGCGCTACGCGGATGGTCTGCGTGCGGTGGTGGGCTTGCTGGCCGCCGGCGCGTCCGGATTTACCGGACTGCGCTCCGCCCCGGTCTTGGGTTTGCGGCAGTTCGTCACCGGAGTAATAGATGACGTCCCATTGCGGACGAGTTGGAGGAAGGGGGATCTCAAGACTGGCAAAGCGTTCGGGGAGCACGATGATCGCGATCAGCAGAAGGCATTCGAGCAGCCAGCAGACGAGCATGCCGCGATAGGGGAACATGCCAACGGGCGCTTCTCCGGCCAAGCGCCTCGGAGGGCGGGCGAGCGCCGGATGTAAGGCAGACTTGAACTCTTCCCATCGGGACGACCATTCCACCAGCAGGCGCGGGGGTTCGGGCCACTGGGTGAGGCTTTCCGGAATGGTGTCAACTTCGGGCATTGTTTTGGACTGCGTTATTTTCTGGGGAATTCGTATTAGTGTAGTGTGCCAGAAGGAGTCACAGATTTTCGCGGTAACTTCAGTGTTTTTTGTGTCTTTTTTTTCTCGGATCTTTTCCCTTGGGTTTTTCTTTCGGATGCCGGAAGAGAGGAGTTTTCTCGGAGATCCCTAAATTCCTTGGTTGGCAAAGGTTGTCAAGCGGTATCCCCCCACCCCGGTACCCCCCTCCCCACCACTGTCTTATTGGAATCATTGACTTATGGACATATACCACTCAAAATCTTTAATTCAAATGACTTATATGGCAAATCTTCTGGAATAAGGAGTTAGCTTGGTTTCCGGCCAATTCGACGCGCCCTCGCTGGTGCCCGCCACGTGGAAATCAATCACTTAGCAGGGGTCTTTTCTCGCGGGTTATTAGTTCGCTTTCAAAATATTGAAAGAAATGGAGTTATTCGCAAGACGCCCGATAAACGGGTCGAGGACGTGGGCCAGCTGAAACAATGACCGATTGCGGCTCGGATTAGTTGTCAAGGAGCAGGTGGTGCTGAGGCAAATGCTTGTTTGCTATGAATCTATTTTAACAGGTGAGTCAAGCTCGTTTTTGTCCCGAAACCATTTACGCGAGGAGTTCTAACAGGCTTGCGGAAAAAGTATCCTCCGCGACGCAATCTCACGTCAGCGGCTAGAGGATGTGATGAAAAAAGTCAGGGTCGGATTGCGGAAGTGAAGACGCCCGCGGCATCCCACGTCTCGAAAACCGCGAGACGTTGGGCACCCGGCATTTCGTGCTTGACAAGATATAGTGATTTCACTATATTACCGTATACCCATGACCGATGTACCGTCTTTAAAGCCGGTAACCTGGGTCGGAACGAGCCTCAAAGACTTGCGAGATTCCCCGAGGTTGTACAGGACCACATGGGCTATGCGCTGTACGTTGCCCAGCGTGGTGACAAGCATCAGGATGCGAAGGTGCTGAGCGGCTTTGGCGGAGCGGGAGTCGTAGAAATCATCAAGGACCATCGCGGTGACACATTCCGCGCCGTGTACACGTTGAGGTATGCGGGCAGGGTATATGTGCTTCACGCCTTCCAGAAGAAATCGAAGACCGGGCGGGAAACACCGCGCCGGGACATCGAGTTAATCAAGCAGCGACTGCGCGAGGCCGAACAGATTGCCAGAGGAGAGAAAGCGATGAGCCACAAGAAAGGAATACCAAACCGGAAGCCGCAATGTGTTCAAGGACATCGGTGTGCCGAACGCGGAAGAGCATTTAGTCAAGGCGCAGCTCGTATTCAAGATTGACACCATTCTGAAAGCTCGCGGCCTCAAACAGGTGGAGGCCGCCGGCTTGTTCGGAGTCCGCCAGCCCGATGTTTCGAAGATGCTGCGCGGTGAGTTCCGGCAGTTTTCCGTGGAACGCCTGCTGCGCTTCCTGGTGGCGCTCGACCAGGATGTGGAGATTGTCGTGAAGCCGCACCGTGACAGAAACCACGCCCCGGCCCTGCAAGTTTTCTGAAGATCGCATGTGTGGAGGTGGAAAAGGCGGGTGGCGTGAAAGGCGAAGCCTATCGTGCTATCAGTCTGCTACCCACCCTTCGCAAAATGCTCCCTGAGGCAAGGAGGATGCAGCCGCAGTCAAAATCCCCGCCCTGTCCAAAGAACGCAGGGACAAGGACGGGGCACCCGCTCGAACAACTTGTGATGAAAGGCCGGGCCAGCCCCCGTTTTGTCAGCAGCCCTCAAGACCCAAGCGTCCAATTCTCGATCACCAACCTGGAGACCCGCCCAAACTCTCGCGTGTTGTTGGTAACCAGCGTCAAGCCGAGGCTGCGGGCGTGAGCGGCGATGAACAGGTCGTTCGCTCCAATCATGGTGCCCCGCCTTCTTAGGTCAGCGCGTATGCGGGCATAGTGCAGAGATGCTTCGTCGGGAAAGTCCAGAATCTGGATGTAATTCAGAAAGGCGCTTAGCGCCGCTGCATCCTGCCGCCGCCGGGGAGAAACCTCGACTCCGAACAGAAGTTCCGACTTCGTGATTACCGAGATGCACACATCACTGACGGGAACGGCACTCAGCCGCTTGAGCACCGCAGTCATTCGAGCGCTTCATGATGTAGGAACAGGTGTCCGTGTCCAGCATGTAGCGCGGCATTACGGCTCACGTTCCTGCACGGGGAGATCTTCGACACCTTCCATGAAATGTCGCACGAAGCAACCGGGCCCTCAGCGAGGTAGGAGGTCCAATCAAACGGTCGCGGAGACAGGACCACTTCGCTTCCTTCTTTCCGTATAAACACTTCCTGCGTGCTGAATTGAAACTCCTTGGGCAAGCGCACGGCCTGACTGCGGTTGTTCATGAAGATTTTGCTTTGCGTTGC
>CAWCDV010000005.1:0-36291 GCA_963794365.1 uncultured Acidobacteriaceae bacterium | reverse complement strand
GGAAGTTCACGATCATTGCTCCGCCCAATAACCGTCGTTATAACGACTATCGCTCGCATTCCGCACGCCATCGGTCGATCCGCGGATAGAAGCGTCAGCGGGCACTCCGATAAACGCGCAATGCCCGCCATCGCGCCGTCTCACGAAATGTGATGTTCGGATTCGCCGCAATCTTCCGCCGCGTTTCCGGCGTGATGCGAATAAACGGATCATCCGCCGCATGCACAATCAGCGCCGGCACCGCAATCTGCCCCACCACATGCGCCGCCGAAGCCCGATCATAGTAGTCGTCGACGCCCGCGAAGCCGCAATAGTACGCCGTAATGCTGTCATCGAAGTCGCGCAAGCTGCGCATGCCGCGCATGCGCCCCACATCGAAGTGTCCGGGAAACAACCGCGCCTTGTGCCGCATCCGCCGACGCAGCGCCCACAGAAAATATGTCTCGTAAATCCGGTTCGCCGGCTCATGGAGCGCATCCGCAGACGCCGCCAGATCCAGCGCCGGACAGCACGCCGCCACTGCGCGAAACTGTGCCGGCGCCTGCCGCCCCCACTCGCCGGCCAGTTTCAGCACCAGGTTCCCACCCATCGAGAACCCCACCAGCGCCAAGTGAGAAATGCCATCGCGCGCAATCAACTCGTGGGCCACCACCGCAACATCATTCGACAACCCCGAGTGATAGAGCACGGGAGCGAGTGCGTCGGTGCCGCCGCAGTTGCGCTGGTTGTAGCGGATCACATTCATCCCTGCCGCCAGCGCCTTCTCGGTGACGCCCCGCATGTACTGCGATTCGCTCGACCCCTCCAGCCCGTGCACAATGATGACGGTCAGCGGCGTCGTGCGATCGGCTTGCCAGTGACAATGGCATAGCACCAGGACACCAGGCGCGACTTCGATCATCCGCTCCTCGGGGGCAGGCAGATGAAAGCGCCGCTGGATGACAAAACTCGCGACCGTCTGCACGTGCCCCCCGCGCAGCCATCGTCGCGGCACAAAGGTCGAGGTCTCTTTGGGTGATTGCGAAATAGCCACGCTTTGATTTTAAATAGAGACAGCAATTTTCTTCCCGGAGTCATTCATGCCTATCTTCGAGTACATCTGCAAGGATTGCCAGCACCAGTTCGAAGCTCTGGTCTACGGCAAGGAAAAAGCCGCGTGCCCGAAGTGCCAGAGCAAGAAACTGGAGCCCCAGCTCTCGGTGTTCGCGGTCTCAGCGAAGAGCGGAGCAACTCGCCCGCCTCATGTCGGCGGGCCCTGCGGCTCCTGCGGCAACCCCCGCGGTCCGGGCTCCTGCGCGTGAAAGACTCGACTAAGTCCTTTGTGCGATCTGGATGTGTTCCACGTGGATCATAAGTCCGCTTCGCTAGTATCTTCTAGCTATGGGCTGACTAGTAGCTATTCTCTCGATTATTCCTTCCGTCACTGAATGTAACTTCAGGTACTCCTTAGCGAGTAACTGATGTGACCTTTCGCTTTGAGGTGTTCGTGGTATGATCCGCTTGCATCGTTGAGCTGAGATTGGAGGACTCGGAGCGGACATGGATCGGCGAAGAGAGCGCAGACTGAACCTGGAGTTTCCGGTACGCATCTGGGGAATGGACCGGATGGCGCGCCCTTTCGCGGAGATTGTGCGGGTGGGGAACGTCAGCAATAGCGGCGCCGTTCTGATCGGCGTGCGTTCGAAGGTGGAGACCGGGGATCTGCTGGATGTGCAACTTGGCGCCTCGCGGGCGCAGTTTCGGATCGTGTGGATGGGCCCTTCGGGAGAGGCAGGCATGCAGGCTCTGGCATTCGAGCGGCCCATCTTTGACATGGGCTTCGGCGTCGGCTCTTCCCAAAGTTTTCGAGATGGTGGGAACCGGATAGGCCAAAGCCGACACGGCACTATCGGCCAACTAACGTGGATTCACGTGGCCGGTTCCCACTTTTGTTTCTTCGGCATAGAAATCTGGCAAATACTTCGTTGGATAAGAGACGGCCGCGGGCGGTGAGGCGTAGAGTTGCGCCTTGCTGTTCGAGCAGGCCGTCCTGCACGCATTGCTGTTATTGCCGGTTCCCAGGTGGCGACTGCGTCTCGGCAGGCCGTGTCCTGGAGGCGATAAAGAACCGGCAGCTCTTGCCGTTTGCTGACCAACAGCAGGTCCTTCCCTTCCTTAGGATGACAAACCAGTTCATAAAGCTCCTAGTTCTAACACCGTACTAAACTCCGTTTGAATCGTGCTAGATCGATGCCGCAGTTGAGGCGCAGGCCAAGGAAGAAGCTTTCTTCGATCGCTGCCTGTGCGGAAACCGGCGTCACCGTGTGCGGCGCGCGATTCATGTACCCGTCGAGCGAGTCGGGGGTTGCGAAGCGGAGGCTTGGTAACGACGGCCTCTTCGTCGGGAGATCGATCGGAGTTGGGCATGAGCCCGGCTTCAGCTCGGCCGGACGCTGAGCTCGGCTTAGGACAGGCCGCGAGGGCGCCCGTCCCCACACTGGCAGTTCCAGCATCGAGTGCGCGTCCACCCCGAATCCCAAATACGGCTGCCGCGTCCAATACTTCAAGTTATGTCGCGACTCGTTATTTGTAACTCGCCGTTTCCCGACTGCGTGCGGTGCGCGCAAAATTAGAAATTTCGTACTGCACTATCCCTGCAGCAGTCAACCTCTCGCACGCCTGCTGATAGAAATCCGCTATCGCCTCTTCATCGGGCACAAAGTGCGCGTGATAGCGGGTGCCGCCCGCGATCAGTTCCCGCCCCAGCCGCGAATCCTCATCTACCTCAAGCATGTAAACGCTGGCGTGCGGCGCCCGCGGCCACCGTCTCCGCCAGCGAGAATTCCCAACTCGCCGCGGTCTGATGCGGCAATCCTGCAATCAGGTCAATGTTGATGTTGACGATCCCAGCCGCGCGCAGTCGGGCGATCTCCTCCAATACGGTGGAGCGTTTATGCAGCCGTCCCACCGACTGCGCTTCCTGATCCACAAACGACTGCACCCCCAGGCTCACCCGATTCACGCCGCACCGGGTCAGCGTCTTGATCAATGCGGGACTGAGTGTGCCGGGCGCGCACTCCACCGTAATCTCGGCGTCCGCCGTAACGGAAAACTCACTCCGCACGGCCTCGAAGATCCGCACCAATTGGGACGACTCCAGAATCGAAGGAGTTCCTCCCCCCAGATAAACCGAATCCGCGCTCTCCTCGAACACGCCCCCAGTCCAGTCGCCAGCCCGCGCGATTGACGATATCCTCCAGCACCCGAGCGACGTAATTCTCATATGCCGCCTTGGAGAACACGTCGGACGCAAAATTGCAGTAGCTGCATTTAGTCCGGCAGAACGGCACCGAGATGTAGAGGCCGAGCGGCATCGCTAGCTTTATTCTATGAGACGGGGCCTCGGGCGGTGTTGCCTTGCGGTGGCTTAGAATAGAAGGAGGGGTCAACATTTGCACGTCAAGGTACGAACAATTCTGAGCGATGAGCAGATTGATCTTTCATGCATAACTCGGCCCCGTTCAGCCGTTCTGCACGAGATGCCGATCGCAATGCCAAGATCACAGCCTGCCCGAAGTTCGGGAGGTGCATGATGTCAAGCCTCCGAGGACTGCCAAGCCGGTTGCGAGGTCGCGACCGATCAAGAAGACTATCAAGACGATTTAGCAGGTTGCGGAAAAATCGTCGAGGTCGCAAAAAGAGCGCACCTGGAAAAAATGCGGACGGCCTCGCGGCCGCCCGCTTCGCAGTGTTTAGCTTGCCGAGTTAGTTCGAGGCAGGAGGGCGAGGCGCCCGTCCCCACACTAGCCGTCCCCACAACTAGCCGAATTTTCTCCATCCCGCTCCGCCTTCCGCCATCTATTTAGGATAATCTTTATTGGGAGATCTTCAATTACGGTGACCTCTCGCGCCACCAATGGCCTCAAATCAGGAAGAAGAAGTATTAGGCAAAGCATACGACGGCCGGCTGATGCGGCGGTTGCTGACCTACCTGCGTCCTTACAAATGGCACGTGGTGGTGGCGCTCGGCGGCCATCATCCTGAAGTCGGTGGCCGACGTGCTCGGCCCCTTTCTCACCAAAATCGCCATCGACAAGTATCTGGCCAAGTCGCCAAACTCCATCCATTCCTGGATCGGCGACCGGCTCAGCGACCGGGCCCTCACCGGCATCGCGCAAATTGGCGGCCTCTACGTCGGCCTGCTGCTGTTCACCTTCGCGCTCGAATTCGTCCAGATCTACCTGATGCAATGGATCGGACAGAAAGTCATGTTCGATCTGCGCAAACAGATCTTCCGCCACCTGCAGTTCATGCACGTCGGCTTTTTCGACAAAAACCCCGTCGGCCGCCTCGTCACCCGCGTCACCACCGACGTCGACGCGCTGAATGAAATGTTCACCGCGGGCGTGGTCTCGATTTTCGAAGACGTCTTCGTGCTGGCCGTCATCATCGCGATCATGCTGAGATGAACTGGAAGCTCGCGCTGATCACCTTCGCCGTGCTTCCGCTGATCGTGTACGCGACCAAAATTTTTCGCGACAAAGTGCGCGACTCCTACCGGCGCATTCGCACGGCCATCGCCCGCATCAATTCGCTTCCTTGCAGGAAGCTGTCTCCGGCATGCTGGTGCTGCAGCTCTTCAATCGCGAAAAACGCGCCTTCCGTCAATTCTCCGACATCAACGCCTCGCATATGGAGGCGTTTAAAGACGCCATCATGGCCTACGCGGTCTACTACCCGGTGGTCGAAATTCTGTCGTCGATCGCGGTGGCGTGCATCATCTGGTTCGGCGGAGTCAATTATCCGGTTCGGGCGCGGAGCATGCCATTGGATCAAGACGATCCTGGCAGCGTGCAGACGGATGACGCTCGGCGTGCTGGTCGCGTTCATGCAGTACGCGCAGCGATTTTTCCGCCCGATTCAGGACCTCAGCGAAAAGTACAACATCCTGCAGTCGGCCATGGCAGCGGGCGAGCGCGTGTTCAAGCTGCTCGATACGAAAGTAGAAATCACCTCGCCCGCGGTAGCGAAGCAGCCCGCAGGGCCGGGAAGAATGAATTCGACCATGTCTGGTTCGCCTACAACGTTCATGGAGGGACGGCGTCCCCGCCCGTCCAGCCGAACAGAGTCGGCAGAGGCGGCGGACAAAGTGTCCGCCACACCCGACTGGGTCTTGCGCGACGTCAGCTTCGCGCTCGAACCCGGCGAGACCATCGCCGTCGTCGGCCACACCGGCGCGGGCAAGACCACCCTGATCTCGCTCCTGATGCGCTTCTACGACGTGCAGCAGGGCGCCATCCGCATCGACGGCGTCGATATCAAAGACATGAACCTCGACGACCTGCGCGGCCGCTTCGGCGTCGTGCTTGCAGGATCCGTTTCTGTTCTGCGGCACGGTCGAGGGCAACATCCGGCTCGGCACCGCGCGCATTCAGGACGCAGGACGTCGAGCAAGCCGCCGAAGACGTCAACCTCGCCGACTTCATCCGCACGCTTCCCGGAGGCTTCAAGGAAGAAGTGCGCGAACGCGGCTCCACGCTCTCGACCGGCCAGAAGCAGCTCATCTCGTTTGCGCGTGCGCTGGCGCACGATCCGAAGATCCTGATCCTCGACGAAGCCACCTCCAGCGTCGATACGGAGACCGAGTTCCGGGTACGCGACGCGCTCAACCGCATGGTGGAAGGGCGCACGTCGCTGATCATCGCGCACCGGCTCTCGACCATCCAGCGCGCCGACAAGATCATCGTGATGCACAAAGGCCAGGTCCGCGAGATGGGATCGCACCAGCAACTGCTGGCCCAGCGCGGGATTTACTACAAGCTCTATCAGCTGCAATACAAGGATCAGGAGATCAGTGTGGAGCGGGCGCCCGCGCCCGCTAACGCCGACGACTGAACGCCGCTTTCATTTTGCCCCGTTACAATGTCCCCGTGCGCATCCTCATCTCAGCCGGCGAAGCCTCGGGCGAAATGTATGGCGCGCAGTTGATCGAAGCGCTGCGCCGCCGCGCATCCAGTCCTGCTCATGTGGAGACGGGGCTCGGCCCCGTCCCTGGGGGCAAGGCCCCGCCTCCACACAAGCCGGGCAGCTTGAATTTTTCGGCGCGGGCGGAGAGCGCATGGCTGCCGCCGGTTGCGACCTCATCGTCGATGCCAAGGAGCTTGCGGTCGTCGGCATCACTGAGATCATTAGCCATCTGCCGAAAATTCTTGGGCTCTATCGGAAGTTGATTCGAGCGGCCGACGAGAAACGCCCGGCGCTCGCCGTCGTCATCGACTCCCCCGCCTTCAACTGGCGCGTGGCGCGGCAGATGCGCAAGCGCGGCATTCCGGTCGTCTACTACGTCTGCCCGCAGTTCTGGGCCTGGCGGCAGGGACGCGTGAAGTTGCTGCGCAAGTACGTCAACAAAGCGCTGGTGATTTTTCCCTTCGAAGAAAAGTTCTATCGCGATCGCGGAGTGGACGCGACCTTCGTGGGCCATCCGCTGGCCGATCTGCCCGCGCCCGCGATTACTCGCGAAGCTTATGCGGCCGCGAACGGGATCGACGCCACGAAGCCCTGGATCACGCTGATGCCGGGCAGCCGCCGGAAAGAAGTGGGCATGAACCTGCCGACGATCCTCGAAGCGGCGGATCGCCTGGAGGCGGATCGACTGGAGAAAGATCGTCTAGAAAAAGATCGCCTAGAAAAAGATCGCCTAGGCAGTGGCTATGAATTCCTGCTGCCGGTGGCGCGCACGCTCGACCCGGCGTTTCTGACGGGATTGATGGAGACGCGGCAAGCCGCGTCTCTACGAGGGAATATTCACTTGGTCCCCGAGGCGCTGCCTGCGCTGCTTCACTCACGCGCGGCGATCGTCGCCAGCGGCACGGCTACGGTCGAGGCTGCTCTCATGGGCACTCCGTTTGTCATGGTCTACCGCGTATCTCGCGTGACCTACGCGCTGGGCAAGCCGCGCGTGAAAGTTCCTTACTTTGCGATGGTCAACCTGATTGCCGGCGAAGAAGTCGTCCCCGAACTGGTGCAGCACAAGTTCACGGTGGAAAATGTCGTCACGGAGTTGAACAAAATCATCCCCGACGGCGAGCCGCGGGCGCGCATGATCGAGCGCTTGGCGGCGGTGAAGGCCAGACTGAAGCAAGGGAGCGGCTCGGGCGCGCATCCTTCGGAAATGGCGGCGGAGATCATTCTGCAGGAGATCAGCCGAGATGTCAACAGTAAGTCAAAGGCCGCGGACAGAGCCTGCCCTGAGCGAAGTCGAAGGGAGTGTCCGCGCCACACGCAACCTGAACAAATTTCGCTAACCCTTGTCGGCCCAGCATCTTTTGCGGGAAAATTAACATCTTAGAAACTGTAGCCCTGCCAGGAGACTCTACTTGAAGCTCTGCCACTCTCGACCAGCGCGCCGGGCGCTCTGTTTATCTGTTGTTTTTGTTCTCTCCTTGTTTCTTAGCTTGGTCGCGAACCGGCCGGCGCTGGCGGCCGAGAAAACGCGCCTGCGCGCGGACGACTACCAGATCGACGCGGAACTCCTGCCGCAGACCCACAAGCTCACCGCGCGCGCCACCGTAAAAGTCACTGCGCTCGAAGACCTCAGCGTGGTCACGTTTCAGTTGAACAACGCGCTGCGCATCACCAAGCTCATCGACGCCAACAACAAGCCACTTACTCCGGAGCGCAACACGCAGGATTCCACGCGTGCGCTTCGCGCTCACCAGCGGCCTGGCAAAAAATACGACCACCACCTTTTACTTCGAATACGAAGGCACGCTGGAAAGCGCCGACGACAGCCCGGTTCAGGGCTTGAAGCTCGCCTACGTCGGCCCCGATACCAGCTACCTGCTTTACTCCGGACTGTGGTTTCCGGTCGCGGGATACGGCGTCAACCGCTTTACTTCGACGATCAGCGTTACCGTCCCGGCGCACATGGTGGTGATCGGCAGCGGGAAGGAACCGTCCGCGGCGGCGGCCGCAACTCAACATCAAAGAAGCCCGCGACCGCGCTCGCGAACTCCAAGACCTTCACCTTCGCGTGGGACAAGCCGAGTTTCCCGGGCACGATCATCGCCGGCACGTTCCAGGAATTCAAAAGCGACGAAGCGGGCATCGATTTGCACGTGTTCTTCAAGCCCAATAAACAAAGACCTGGGCGCGGAGTACGCATCGACGGCGGTCAAGGAGTTCACCTACTTCGTCACCCAGTACGGAGTCGCACCTTCGACGCACCTGAAAATCGTTGAAATTCCCGATGACACGGTGCCCTCGGCGTGGGCTCCGGAAATCGCGGCGATTTCGAGCCGCGCGATCACGGAAAAAATCAACTACCGCCTGCTCGCCAATACGATCGCGCATCAGTGGTGGGGCGTCTCGGTGAGTCCGGCATCGAAAGACGACTGGTGGATCAGCGACGGCTTCTCGCGCTACTCCGAGGCTCGCTACGTCGAGAGCGCGGCGGGCGCGCCGGACTTGAGGAAATGGTGAAAGACATGTCGGTGGGCGCGCTCGCCTATGACAGCGTGCCGCTTTCCAGCGCCGCCAAGCTGGACTATTTTTCTCCCGAATTCCAGTCGCTGGTGACCGACAAGGGCGCCATGATCCTGCACATGCTGCGCTGGGTTGTCGGCGAGAACAAGTATCTGGCAGATCATGCGCGACTTCGCCACCAAGTATGCGGGCAAGCCCGCCACCACCGATGATTTCCGCGAACTCATCGAAAAAGTGTACGGCGAAAAGCTCACCTGGTTCTTCTCGCAGTGGATGGATTCCACCAGCGCCCCCGAGTTCAAGACCAAGTACACCGTCTATCGGCTCGGCAGCAACAAAGGCTTCCGCATTGTCGGCGCCATCACGCAGGATCTCGATCTGTTCCGCATGCCGGTTAATTTGCGAATCGATACCGACGGAAGAACGGAAGAAAAACGCATTGAAGTGGTGGGCACCGATTCTCCGTTCTCGGTCGAAACCTTTGGACGCCCGCGACGGATCACGGTCGATCCCGAAAACCGCGTGCTCACCAACTCCACGGACATCAAGCTGCGCTCCTCGATCGTGCGCGGACAGGGCCTGATCCAGCAGGGCGATCTGGCGGGAGCGCTGAGCGAGTTCAACAAAGCGCTCGAAGTCAACAAGAACAGTTCGCTCGCGCACTACCGGATCGCCGAGGTGTTTTACATGCAGAAGAATTACCAGGCCTCGGCGAACGCCTACCGCGAGTCGCTGAACGGCGACGGGGAGCCGCGCTGGACCGAAGTCTGGAGCCACCTGCAACTGGGCAAGATTTTCGACGTAACCGGCCAGCGCGAACGCGCCGTCAATGAATACCGGCAGGCCATCCAGACCAACGACAACACCCAGGGCGCGCTCGAGGAGTGCCGCCGCTACATGCAAAAGCCTTACGAGCGGGAAAAAGGAAGCTAAGCTATGCGGCGCTGACCCCGGTCACGCCTGCGCGGGCAACGACTCTCCGGCTCGGGCAGCGGCACTTAATTTTTTTTCCAGCACCAGGCACCAACCTACGGTGAGAAGAATCAAACTCCACGAAATTACCGGCGAAATCAGGAACAGCCGCAAGCCGTAGCGCAGGAGTACGTACCAGGCAAGCGTGAGCATCGTCCCGACCACAAGCGGCGTTCGGCGGACAGACTGCGGGAGCGGAACCGACACGGTCCATGCCGCCTGGAAAATCAGCGTGAACGGAAGCGCGACCACCAGATCAACCAGATAATGCTCCCCCAACGCCAGCGTAGAAAAAATTGTTGCCCACAAAAACAAACCCGCCAGCAGTCTTCCCCATCGCGGCCAAAGGCGCGAGTTCCACCAGACGGCCAAAGCGCCAGCCAGGTGCAGCGAGGGCATGCAATTGCGCGGGGCGTCGGGTACGGTCATGGGCTGAATCGCAATCTGCGTGAGCAGCGGCGGATGCCAAGGGTATAACGCGCCAAACGCATACACTCGGACCGGCCGCAGGATAGATTCCGTACTGGGCAAAGCCAACAAGCATCAGGGATAGAAACAGCGCGAGAATCAAAACGGTTTGCCGCTCTCGCGCCCGATGCGACGCATAGAGAATGCCGGCCGCCAGTGGCAGGGCGTAATAAACGGTCGTCGTCAGGCCCCACGCGGTTGAGCCCTCCGGCAGAAGCCGCCCCAGCACGAAACTTGGTTGAAACCCGAGGCCGCCGTCAAACGCCAGCAGGAAAGTATCGTAGGTCCTGGGGCGAAGCCAGGTCGTCAGAGGCACGGTGTAACCGATCAGCAGACTGCAGAGAGGAAAGACGGCTGCGGCATAAAAAGTTTGACGACGAGACTTCCGCTCGGGGTCGCGTAACAGGTCGCGCGACCGGCCACGCCATGGTCGGTTACGCCATGGAACGACTTGAGCGGCCAGAACCATCAGGCTGGCGATACCGAGAAAGGCTCCCCAGCTGATCCACCACACACCGTAATAGGCGCCCAGGCCGCCCATCCGGCGCACGCACGCCGCCCGCAGCGCAACCGCGAGGATGAAAACCGCCAGCGACGCGGAACGCGTTGGGCGCGTCCACAGGTAAATCGCGAACGTGCCCAGCAGGGTGAAGCAGAACGATGGGTTAAGCTCAAAGGTGCTTGGCATGATTTTTTTTCGAAACTCTTTTCGAACACGCTCCGAACTGTCGCACGAAATCAGGCCTGCGTTTGTGAGTTCGAATAATGCCGGCTGAAGCATTGTAAATGCGGGATCGGCAAGAGCCGCGCCTCCTTGACCCGTAACCGGGGCAGCGCGTACAGTCTTAAGCAAGGGTGGGGTGTTTATGTCCAGCGAAGCCAGCAAATATCTGAAATTTGGTTCCGTCACCGTGCTGATTCTGCTCTCGCTCGGCTATCTTGCCTACACCGGCGTGCAGGACAGCAAGAGCTACTACGTCACCATCAAGGAATTGAACGGCATGGGAAAAGAGGCTTACGCCAAGCGTCTGCGTGTGGCTGGAAACGTGGTGCCGGGATCGATCAAGCGCTCCGGAACTCGCGTGGAGTTCATGCTGAAGGAAAACGACCTGACGCTGCCCGTTTCGTATACCGGGACCGAAGCTCCGCCCGACACTTTTAAAGACGACTCGCAAGCCTTGGCCGATGGCAGCTTCGGACGCGATGGCGTCTTCCATGCCAAGCAATTGCAAGCCAAGTGCGCGTCGAAGTACGCGCCGCAGCCCGGCCAACCCGGAGCCACTCCGGCCGCTGAGCCCGGCAAGAGCATGTCGCAGAACCAGAGTTCCGGGTCGAGCGGGATGGCGAATTAGCCTCCATTCCTTATTCCTTTGACTGAAAACACGCCGCTCCCCGTCAGCGTCATCACTGTCTCGAACCTGATCAAACAGTTTGGCCGTTTTGCCGCGCTGCGCGGCGTTACCGCGGAGTTTTCCGGCGGCAAACTCTATGCCATTCTCGGCGATAACGGCGCCGGCAAAACCACGCTGCTGCGCACCCTGGCGGGACTCAACCAGCCGTCGAGCGGGCAGGTCTCAATCCTCGGCTCCAGCAAGTTTCACGACATCTGCCAGCAGGTGGGCTACATGGCGCATCCGTCTCTGCTCTATGACGAGATGAGCGGGATGGAGAACCTGGACTACTTTGCCCGGCTGTACGGAATCACCAGCAGCACGCGGTGCGCGGAGGTCATTCGCGCGGTCGGTCTGGATCCCGATCTCGTTCGCCCCGTCGGCCAGTATTCGCAAGGCATGAGGCAGCGCATGTCGTTGGCGCGGGCTTTACTAAACGACCCGAAAATCCTGTTGCTCGACGAGCCCTTCTCGAATGTGGACCTCCATTCCGCAACGGAAATGGTCCGCCTGCTGGCCCGTACCCGCGATCAGGGCAAAACGCTCTTCATCGTCACGCACCAGGCCTCGTTGCTCGAGGGCGTGGCCGACGAGTTCGTCTGGATGGAAGCCGGCAAAATTATCGGGCGCACGCGGGAACTGAAACGGCCGACGGACGGTGTGGTGGCGGGGCTCGCCCCGCCGGACGGGGCGGAGCCCCGTCACCACACGAGTTCGGAAGCGGGAGAGACAGCGGGGAGAGCACGCCATGATCCGCACACTGCGACCCCGCCCACCGGCATCACCCGCGTCACGCTGCTCAAAGATCTGCGCCTGGAGTGGAGATCGAAAGACGCCATCAACTCCATGCTGTTCTTTTCTCTGCTGGTGGTGGTCGTGTTCAGTTTTTCGTTCGATCCGAGCGCCGAAGAATCGCGCCAGATCGCCGGCGGCCTGATCTGGGTGGCGTTCCTGTTCGCGGCGGTGGTCGCGCTCAACCAGACCTGGGCGCGCGAGACTGCGCAACCAGGTGCTCGACGCCTACCGGGTCTCGCCCGCTCCAGCGAACTCGCTGTTCATGGCCAAGACGCTGGGCAATTTCATTTTCGTGAGCGTGCTGGAAGCGCTCATGACTCCGCTGTTCATCGTGTTCTATCGGCTGCGGGCGCTGGGCCCGGCATGGCAATTGCTGCTGGTGGCGGTGCTCGGAACCTGGGCGCTGGTGGTAAACGGAACTTTCTTTGCGGCCATGTCCCTGCGGACGCGCAGCCGCGAAATCATGCTGCCGCTTGCTACTGTTCCCGATCTCGATCCCGGCGCTCCTGGCGATGGTGCAGGCCACCACGGCGATACTGAACGGAGAAGGCGCGCGTTTCTGGATCGTGTTGCTTGTAACCTACGATCTGGTGTTTACTACGGTGTTTGCTCTTGTTTGAAACCGTCTTGAACGCGGAGTGAGAACGCAGATCGGGTTCGGCTGATTGAAGCTCATGGGCTCTGATGTCCATCACCCGATGACTCAATGAGTCAGATGACCCGAACAGCTTAATGATTCAATGACTCAATGAAACGAGCCTTCCCCATCCTCGGCATCCTGACCGCGATCCTGCTGAGCTATGCGCTTTACCAGGCGCTGGTGGTTGCGCCCACCGAGCAGACCATGGGCGACGTGCAGCGGATTTTCTACTACCACGTGCCTTCGGCATGGACGGCGTTCATCCTCTTCTTCATTAATTTCGGCGCTTCGGTCTTCTATCTGATCAAACGCAACCCAGCCGCCGATATCGTCGCGCTGGTCAGTGCCGAAGTCGGCGTGGTTTTCTGCACCGTCGTGCTGGTCACGGGCCCGATCTGGGCGCGTCCGGTCTGGGGCATCTGGTGGACATGGGACATGCGCCTGACCTCGACGCTGGTGCTGTGGCTCATCTACGTGAGCTATCTTTTTCTGCGCCGCTTCTCTTCCAGCGGACAGACGCCCTCACTGGCGGCCGCCCTGGCGGTTCTTGGCGCGCTGTGCGTGCCGTTCGTTTACTTCTCGATCTGGTTCTTCCGCACCCAGCATCCGCAGCCGGTCATGGGCGGAGGCGGATCGATCGATCCGCGCATGCTGCACGTGCTGCTCATCAACTGGCTGGCGTTTTCCTGCTTCGCTTTTCTGGTTTGCTGGTCGCGCTATCGACTGGAGAAGTTGCAGCGCGAGGTCGACGAAGCCCATGCCGTGGAATCTCTGTTGGCCCCCCGCGGGAGTGTGCGATGAGCGGAAACACACGGTACCTCTTTGCTGCCTACGCCGTTACCTGGATCATCCACATCACCTATTTGTGGACCATCGTCCGCCGCTACGCGCGCCTGAAGCGCGAGATCGAGGAATTGAAAAAACCAGATGTCAGGTCTTAGGTCTCAGGTGTCACGCTCGTGGTTTTAGTCGCCGACGTTTTTCCTGCGACCTGAGACCTTGGACCTGCCTTTTTCGTTGCAACCATTTCCCCCTCTTTTTGCTTCTCACTATTCGGCCCAGGCGTCTGCCCAGCTTGACAGCGTATCTGTTGGATGTAAAAGTATTTGTTTGGTTTAATCCCAGTTCTGGTGACAGGTACGCATCCGCTTCGTAGGGGCGTCGAGCGGCAGCGGTGTTTGTGCGCCTTCTTGTTCTCACCCCACGAAATTGGGAAATCGGAGGAGCTTCGTGAATCGGAATTATCCTGTGTCGGTAGGAAGTTCGGTGAGACGTTCGGCGTAACAGGGGATGGGATGAAGGCTGCGTTTCTGGCGGCGGCCGTGCTCGCCACCGCAGGCGTCGTGTTTTACCTTGGAACCGCTGTACACGCCGCCAAAAGCGGCGGGCAAAGTTCTGCCGAGCCCCGATCTGCCGACCAAAGTTCTGCCGCCCACAAGACGCTTCCGTCGACGGCGCTGTCGCTGCCGCTGTTCTTCGAGCAGAACCAGGGTCAGACCGCTCCTCAGGTCAAGTTCCTGGCGCGCGGCGCCGGCTACGGCCTGTTTCTGACCGCCGATGAAGCGGTGCTGGAACTGCAGACTTCAGCCGTCAGCACTCAGCATTCAGCTCCACCGCAGCCTCAGCTTCAGCTCGCAGCGTGCGTCCAGTTCTGTGATTCGCATGAGGCTCGACGGAGCAAACTCTTCCGCGCACATTTCCGGCGCCGAGCCACTCCCCGGCAAGAGTAGCTATTTCATTGGAAATGATCCTTCCAAGTGGCGCCGCGACATTCCGCAATTTGCCCGCGTGGAGTATCAGGCGGTTTATCCGGGCGTCGACCTGGTTTACTACGGCAATCAGGGACAGCTCGAATACGACTTCCGCGTCGCGCCCGGCGCCGACCCGAACCAGATTACGCTGAGCTTCGAAGGCGCTTCCGCGCACATTATTTCGCTTTCGGGGGATTCGGGCGATTCCGGCGATCTGATTCTGTCGACAGAGCAGGGCGAGGTGCGTTTCCACGCGCCGAGCGTCTATCAGCCCGCCACGCCCGAGTCCGGAAATCCGTCCGGCAATGCCCAGAAGACGATCGCGGGAAGTTTCCGCCAGCTCGCCGACAACAAAATCGGTTTCACTATCGGAGACTACGATCACAGCCGCGAACTCGTCATCGACCCGGTCCTAAACTATTCGACCTACCTCGGCCTCGGCGGCGAGGTTCCTCCGGTGAAAGTCGCGATCGATTGCCGCCGGCTTTATTTATCTCGCGGGCTCAACCACCTCAACCGACTTTCCCTGCCCTCCCGCCCAACACCGAACAACCCGACCAGTCCAGCTAGGCGGTCAGCGGGCGCGCAGAACATCTTCATCGCGGTGATCAACCCGACTCTGCAATCGCCCACTCCAGCTAATCAGCAACTGGTTTATGCGACTTATTTGGGCGGATCACTAGTTGGCAGGTCATCGCCCGGAACCGACAGCCTGGCGGGAATCGCGGTCGATTCGACCTGCACTATCTACGTTGCCGGCACGACCACTTCTACCAACTTTCCTACCACCAGCAACGCACTCCCGCAACCAGGCCCGGTAAGCGGAACCCACGGATTCGTCAGTGCGATCACCTTGGTCAACTCCATCTACGGTCTCACGTATTCCACTTATCTCGCTGGCAATGGCACCGATACGGTCACCGGACTCGCCATCGACGCCGTTCAGAACGCCTACGTCACCGGCACCACCACTTCGAGCAACCCCGCTGCCACGCAAGACCCGTTCCCTGCCAGCCCGAACGGCTTTCAGACGGTGTCGAACTCTCCCGGGAACCCGCCAGTTCTTCGCCAGCAAGATCAACACGACGGCCAGCGGTTTCCAGAGCATGCTCTACTCCACCTACTACGGTGGGGGATATCCGTCTGCGGCAACCGGAGTGCCGATCATTGCGGTTGGCGGCGGCATTGCCGTGGACCCTGCCCCGAATACTTCTCCCAACATGTATTTCACCGGCACCACCAACATGCTGAACCAGATCCCCAGCGGTTTGGGACTGGCGCCGTTTCCGCTCTTCAACGCGCAGCAGTCCTGCCTCAACGAATCCGGCAAGAATAATTGCACGTCGCAAACCCCGACGACCACTCCGGACGCCTTCGTTGCCAAAATCAACCCGAACCTGGCTGCCGCCAATCCGGTCTACGCCACCTATATAGGCGCCAGCGGTAATGACTATGGCAACGCCATCGACGTGGACACCTCCGGGAACGCCTATGTGACCGGTTGGACGGACTCGACCGACTGGGTTTGTGGCGCCTGCAGTGCGACTGAATTTCAGTCCATTAGCGGGTCAATTAATCGTGCCGGGGGGCAAGACGCCTTCATCGTCAAGATCGGCAATCTGAGTGGGTCGGAATATCCGATGACCTACTTCACCTTCCTGGGCGGCTCGGGCAACGACATCGGGCAGGACATTAAGGTGGATACGGTGCAAGCCGTCCATGTGGTGGGCTCAACCACCTCCACGGACTTCCCCAGCCACCATCAATACCTACCAGCCGAATCTTGGCGCCGGCGGCGACGAGAGACGCCTTCGTCGCGCTCGATTTCAACCACGTCGGGGGGCACTGCTGCACCGAAACCCCCTTGGCGATTTCTCATACCTATCTGGGCGGCAGCAAGTTGGACCAGGGCACAGGAGTCGCCATCGACCCTGTCTACGGCTCCACTTATGTGGCCGGCATCACCCAATCCTCGCACTTCCCCACTACTCCTAATGCATACCAGCCGCAGTTGAACGGGACGCAGAACGCCTTTGTGAGCAAGATCGGCAACAGCAGCACACTCAGCATAACCACCCCCAATCCATCTCCCTACCCGGCGGTCGCAGCCGGAAACCAAGTCGAGTTTACTTTCGACATCACCAACAACGGAACCGACCCGGCAAACCAGTTGGTTTTTACCGTGCTAGGATTGCCTACCAGCGGCCTGGCATCAGCCCCTACAGCCCAAGTCAACAGCGGTTTGGGAAGCTGCAACTCGGTGCAAGGGCCATCGATCACCTGCACGATTCAGACGCTGGCTGTGAATTCCCAAGCAACCGTCGAAGTCTTCGTGACCCCGTCCATTCCCGTCGAAAATCGGGGAAGATCACCATCTCGGGCAACGTCAGCGCGAACGGCGGTTCAGTGGGGGCGTCCATGCCGCAGCCAATCGTGTACGTCGTCGACTTCGAGATCAAGGCTTCGACCCCGGCCCCCATCAATGCCGGCGACATTGCTATGGTCCTGGTCACCTTTACTCCTACGCCCCTACAGGGCTTTGGCTATAACGCCGTCATCACCCCCAGCCAAACCACGTCGCCGTCGATGGTCACCGCAGCCACTCCCACCTTCTTGCCCCTTACGGTCACGCTTTCGGGGACCGCTCCTGCGACTACGACCCTGAGAATCGCTACCGTGGCTCGCCCCGTGATCACCGGCAGCTTCTTCCGCCGCCGCTCGTTCTACGCCGCCTGGCTCCCCATCGGAGGCCTGAGCCTCGTCGGACTGGGGATTGGTGTTCGCCGCAAACGTCGCCGCTGGTTAGTCGGAGCAGTCCTGTGCCTGATCGCGGGCATAATCCTGCTGCAGCCGGGCTGTGGATCCTCAAACAACAGCAACACTCCCCCCACTGCCGGGGGCACGTTGGCTGGAACCTACACCGTCACCATCAACGGCTCTGCCGGAACGGGAGCGGTACACACCTATCCGGTGACATTGACGGTGAACTAAACCAACGCAAGACGCCCTTTCTTAAACTTCTCGAGTGGAGCCTCCGCGCCGGCGGAGGCTTCATTCTTTAGAGCGCGCTCCGTGGCATCCCGTGCTAAACCGCTGCAAACAGAGCCGAATTCAGCGCTTGACAATATTTCATATTGCGATATTATTATCGCGATTTGGAATATATGACGCTCGGCGAAAAAATTCGCTACCTCCGCGAGGTCGAAGGTTCCCTCCGCGGCTTAAATCGGCCCCTCACCCAACAGGAGTTGATGAAGGGCATTCAAGCCGAGACCGGCAAGACCATCAGCCAGTCGTACCTCTCGCAGATCGAGCGCGGCAAGCGTCCGCACATGACGCAATCCTCGCGCACTTTGCTGGCGCGCTTTTTCAAGGTGCATCCGGGCTTCCTGGTCGACGACCCCGAGGGCTATCACACCGAACTCGTCAGCGACTTGCGCACCACCGAAGGTCAGCTCGACGTGTGGCTGCTGCAAGGCTCGGAGCGTTTCGCCAGCGACCCGGAGGTGAGCGACGTCCTGATCAAGGTGGCGCGTGACCAGGACACTCGGCGCTGTCTGTTGCTGCTCGGTGAAATCCTGAACACGCCCGGACTCGCCGACCGCCTGTTTGAAGCTCTGCGTCCGGAACTCGCGCGCGCCACCGGCAGCGCCCCCAGGAGGCGAAACTTATGACCGGAAATATGACTTGGGCTGATTTTTACCTGATCTGTTTCGCCGTCGGTTTTCTGCTGAGTGCGATTTCGTTCATCGCGGGTGGATTGCGCTGGCACTTGCACCTTCCGCATTTTCCGCATAGCGGCGGGCATGTTGCGGCGGGACACGCACCCGTGGCTCAGGGCCATGTCGGCAACGCCGGCAACGGCACGGCGGCGCATGCCGGTCGCCAGGCGCCGGTCTCGCCGTTCAACTTCGTTACGCTGACCGCGTTTCTGGCGTGGTTCGGAGGCGCCGGATTTTTGATCACGCGCTTCTCGAGCATATGGTTCGCGCTCGGACTGCTGATCGCCATGGCAGCCGGACTCTTCGGCGCCGCCATCGTTTTCCTGTTCTTCACGCGCGTGCTGATCTCGCACGAGGAGAACATGGACGCCGCCGACTACGAAATGGTCGGCGTGCTGGGACGAATCTCGATGCCCATCCGTGAAAATGGCACCGGCGAAATCATCTACTCGCAGGCCGGCACGCGCCGCACCTGCGGCGCGCGCAGCGAAAACGGCGGCGCGATCGAAAAAGGCGCGGAGATCGTGGTCACACGGTACGACAAAGGCATTGCGTATGTACGGCTGTGGGAGGAGATGAGCAACGAGGAGCTAACGGCTAAGAGCTAAGAGCCAATAGCTGACGGCTGAGTTATGAGCGATACATTTCATGGCGACGTGTTGGCGGAAGAAACGCATTCCGGGCGGCGTGTGGATTCTGCTGCATCCTGCTGGCTCTGATTGGCCCGGCGATCTCATTGGCGCAGGCGCGGGCGAACAGTGGTCGTCTGGGCAGCGATCCTCGCAGGCCTTGTCGCTCTCGGCGTGGGCGCAATGGCGTGGAGCGGATTCCAGTACCGGTTCCTGCGGCACGGGGTTGAGATTCGGATGCTTGGATTCCGCCTGCGCTCGATTCCGAAGCAGTCGATCGTGAGCTATTCGATCGAGCCCTGGGCTTTTATTCGCGGCTACGGCATTCGCGGCATCGGCAGCACGCGCGCCTACGTGTGGTGCAACACGGTGGTACACATCCGGACTTCGAATGGCGAGATTTTCCTGGGGCACAGCGATCCGGAGCGGATCGTCCGGGACCTCGATATGGTAACGGGCGTTTTGACGCGCGGTTAGACCAGTTGCGAGGAAGTAGGGTTTCGTATCAGGGCATCGCTTTAGCGATGCCGCAAGTTTTCGAAATTAGGCGCCCCTTTGGGGGCTGGAGCAGCGAGCAACTGATTTTTCAGGAGGCGATATGTATCTCGGCATAGCAATTGAAATCTGGGTCGTCGCGGGACTGATGGTTCTGGCCATCCTGTTCCTGATGAGCATGCTGGCCCGCTTATACCGCAAAGCGGGACCGCATGAAGCGCTGATCGTCTACGGCTTTCGCGGAACCCGCGTCATCCAGGGACACGGCACGGTCATCTTTCCGATGGTCGAAAACTGCAAGGACCTTTCGCTCGAACTCATGTCGTTCGACGTCGCCCCGCAGCAGGATCTCTACACCAAGCAGGGCGTCGCCGTCACCGTCGAGGCCGTCGCTCAAATCAAGGTGAAGTCCGACAAGGAATCCATCCTCACCGCGGCCGAGCAGTTCCTCACCAAAACCGATCAGGAGCGCGAAAGCCTGATCCGCCTGGTGATGGAAGGCCATCTGCGCGGCATCATCGGGCAACTCACCGTGGAAGAAATCGTCAAGCAGCCCGAGATGGTCGGCGATCGCATGCGCGCCACCTGCGCCGACGACATGAACAAGATGGGCCTCGAAGTCATTTCCTTCACCATCAAAGAGGTCCGCGACAAGAACGAATACATCACCAACATGGGCAAGCCCGACGTCGCCCGCATCAAGCGCGACGCCGACGTAGCCACCGCCGAAGCCGAGCGCGACACGGCCATCAAGCGCGCCATGGCGACTCGCGAAGCGGCGGTTGCGAAAGCGCAAGCCGATCAGGAGCGCGTGCTCGCGGAAACGCTCTCCCAGGCCAAGCAAGCCGAATCGCAGCGCGACCTAGAGGTCAAGAAAGCGCAGTACCTCGAAGTCACAAAAAAGCAGCAGGCGCAGGCCGACAAGGCTTACGACATTCAAACCAACGTCATGCAGCAGCAAGTCATCACCGAAAGCGTGAGAGTGCAGCAAGTCGAAAAAGAAGGACAGGTCAAAGTCCAGGACGCCGAAATCAGCCGCCGCGAGAAAGAACTCATCGCGACCGTATTGAAAGGCGCCGAGATCGAGCGCCAGCGCATCGAAACGCTGGCCGCCGCCGAAAAGCAACGTCTGATCGCGGAAGCCGAAGGCCACGCGTCGGCGATTCGCGCCCAAGGAGAAGCCGAGGCCGAAATCATCTTCAAGAAAGGTGAGGCCGAAGCGAAAGCCATGAACGTCAAAGCCGCGGCTTATCAGGAATACAACCAGGCCGCGGTCGTCGACAAACTGATCACCGGGCTGCCGGAGATAGTGAAAGCCCTGGCCGCGCCGTTAGCCAATGTGGACAAGATCACTATCGTCTCCACCGGCAACGGCGACTCCGCCGGAATGAACAAGATCACCGGCGACATCACCAAGATGGCGGCGCAAGTGCCGGCCTTGTTCGAAACGCTCAGCGGCATGCCGCTAGGAGAACTAATAGGCAAGGTGCGTCAAATCGGCGACAAATCACCGAAGCCGGAGGACAAGTAGCAAGTGACCAGGTCGTTGGTCGCTCGTCGTCAGCTCGTTCGGCGTGCATACGCGACCCAGCGAGTGCGAACGACCAACGACCATCGACTGCCGACTGACGACTGATTCTCAGGAGGTATCTCGTGCAAGAAGAACTTCATCACGCCAGATCACTCGGCCTGTCCGTCGCCCTCGGGAGCCGCCATGGGCGCGGCCATCGGCGCCGCCACCGGACATATGGGCGTCTGGGTCGCCGCCGGAATCGCAGCCTATATCGCGATTTCGCTGGTAGGCGGCGCCTGGAGCAAGAAACCGAACGACCAACGACGAACGACCAACGACTGAAACAAAGGAGTCCCTTATGGCATTACTCGAACGCGTTTCCACCTTAGTCCGGGCCAACCTCAACGACTTGATCGACAAAGCCGAGGAGCCCGAAAAGATGATCAAGCAAGTCATCCTCGACATGAACAACCAGCTTTTGCAGGTCAAAACGCAGGTGGCCATCGCCATTGCCGACCAGCATCTGCTGGAGAAAAAGAAACTCGAAAACGACGACAAAATCCAGGAATGGATGCGCAAGGCCGAACTGTCGGTCGACAAGAAGCAAGACGACCTGGCCCGCGCCGCCCTGCTCCGCGTGGAAAGTTATCGCGACCTGAGCTCGAACTTCGCGCAGCAGCTCGAAGACCAGAAAGCTCAAGTCGAGAATCTGAAATCGGCGCTGCGCAATCTCGACCAGAAGTTAGCCGAGGCCAACGCCAAAGCCGATCTGCTGATCGCGCAGCACCGCCGCGCCCGCGCCGCTAACCGAGCCACGGACGCGCAGTCCGGCATGAGCGCCAACACCAAGTCCGCCACCTTCGACCGCATGAAAAGAAAAGTAGCCCGCGAAGAAGCCATCGGCGGAGCCAAAGCCCAACTCCTGGCCGACGACGTAGAAGACCGCCTCGCCGCCCTGGAGAAAGAAGACCGCATCGAGCAGTTGCTGACCGAGCTGAAGACAAAGCGCGGAGCATGAGCGGAACAGTCATGTCGGAAAGAGCGACGACTAATGACCCGTTTGATGTGCGGGATGCGTCTATCGGCATCGCTGCGCTTGATCGTCGGCTTTGCTATGGAAGCGCCTTAGCTAATGGCCAACACCAGGAGCGGACGAGGCGTCCGCGCGTGTGCATTGGTTCGGAGCGAATGCACTTGTTTGCAAACCGTAAACACAAGGTCCGGGCCCGTCAGCGAGTAACCGTGCGGTAAAGGCGGGACGATCCCAAAATAAGTACGTGGCACCATTTATGGAGTGTTGTGTAAGTTAGAATCGCAGGACGAGGATCCCCCGGATGCGCAAAGTCTTCCATTTCGACTCACCCGCCGACCCGTACGTAGCCGACGCCGCCGTCCTCTGCTGCTTCGATCACCGCATCAGCACGGCCGTGCGAAAGTTCCTGAAGAAGCAGGGCATCGAGCACCCCGACATGATCACCGTCGCCGGAGGAGCCAAGACCCTCGCCTCCCCGCGCAACAACTTCGAACAGGACTTCATCCTCGAACAGGTCCGCATGTCCGTCTACCTGCACCAGACCAAACGCGTCATGGTCATGACCCATTCCGACTGCGCCACTTACGGTGGCCTGGACCATTTCAAAGGCGACCGCCAAGCCGAAGCCGAACATCATCGCAGCGAACTCCTCCGCGCCGGAGAACTTCTCACCGCAGACTTCCCCGGCATTTCGGTTGAGCCCTACTTCGTGAAGTTCGACGGAATCTGGGAAGTAAAAGACGCGGAGTACCTGGCGTCCACGCCGCAGAGAAAACTCTCGGATATCGCCCGCAAGATCGCGTAGCCGTCGGCGGGGCCATCGCGTCCATCCAAACCCTGGGCCGGGAAAGGCCGCTCAGCCTTTGGCCCAATCCTCCCATTCCAGCCCCTTGACCCTGCCGAATTCTCTCCCATTGGCGGTAATCAGCGTTAATTGATGGCGCAATGCCTGGCCGGCAATCAGCAGGTCGTAAGCCCCGATTGGTTTTCCCACGGCTTCCAACGCCGCTCGCACTCGGCCCGCAACTTTCGCATCCTCGGGCTCGAAAGCCAGCAGGCTCACCGGACCCGCGAAGAATGTCTCCACCAGTCGCGCATTGGCTTCCGGACGGGCACTCTTCGCAACCCCATACCAAAGCTCAAAAGCTACGACGGAAGAGACCATCACCTTCGCGTCCTGAGCCAGTGCCTTCTGCAACCGGGTCCGGACCGACGGCGCCTTATCGTTGATCAGCGCAATACAAGCGTTGGTATCGAGCAAATACTTCACTTGAAGATCTCGCGGCGCGGCGTTGCGGGCTGGTTCCTTCCTTTGCCGAGGAACTGTCCTTCCCTGACCCGGTCCAGTTCCGCAAACCACTCGCCGGGTTCGGCGATCAGCGGCTCCAAGAGCACTCCCTCCGCCAGCCGGCGCACGCGCACCTGACTGCCCTCAAAGCGAAACTCGCGGGGCAGCCGCACGGCCTGGCTGCGTCCGTTGCGAAACAGCTTGGCAATTCCCGTCTCAGACATTCGGCAATTCCTCCCACTCAGTATATACCATAAATAGCGACCATGAACTCTATCAGTGGTATATATCACACTGGAGGTCTTGCAAGGAAGATTACGCGCTGGCTTTGTCGAGCTTGGCTTCGTCGATCAATGGCACCGGCTTGTCGCCCGATGCCGACGCGCCTCCAATTCCAACTGCTCCTGTCCGCTGAGCGCGGAAACTTTTCCCCGATAACTCTTCAGATGCCGCTGCGCGGTCTCGAATGCTTCCTGCGCTTTGTTCAAATTCTTGCCGACGTTTTCAAACTGGTTCTGGAAAAAGTCGAACGACTTCTGCGCCTTGGCCAGTTCGGCGCGGCTCTTCTCGAAGCGGCTGGCGACTTCGTACCATTTGTGTACCAGAGCAATCGTGTGCAGCGTCATCAGCAAGGTGTTGGGCGAGACGGGGAACACATGCTGCTCATTCATCCAGTCGCCCAGTTCACGGTTGCGGATCACTTCCATGTAAAGCGTCTCGCTCGGCAGATACATGAGCGCGATTTCCGTCGTGCCATTTTCCGGCTGGATGTACTGCTGAATGCGCTTGGCTTCCGCCTTCATCACGCGCACCAGCGCCACGCGCGCCGCTTCAATCTCAGCCTTGTCGTTGCTCTCAAATAGCGCAATCACCTGCTCGCGTGGAAACTTGGCGTCGATCGGCAGCTTGCGATCGGGAAAATAGATGACGGCGTCGGCGCGTCCTCCGCCCTCGCCCGGCGACGACTGCAGCGAGAACATATGCGCGGGCAGGAAGTCCGCGAGCAGCCGCTCCAGGCTCGCCTCGCCGAACTGGCCGCGCAGATGCGGAAGCTTGAGCAGGTTGTTCAGATCGTTGATCGAGTGGCCGAGCGCGCCGACTTCACGGAGCTGCTCTTCGGCGGCCTTCAAGTGCTGCTGAACTTTTTCGAACTGCGCAAATCCTTCCTTGATGTTCTGATCGAGTTTCTGCTGCACCTGCTCGGTGATCGCCATCAGCTTCGAGTCCACGCGATCGCGAATCGAGTCGAGGCTTTGCGCGGTCTGCTGATTCAGGCTCTGAAATTCGCTCTTCAGTTGCTGCGTGGTGAGCAGAAGAGAACTGGTCATCTCGCTCCGGCCATCGCTCAAGCTCCGGTTTTGCTCTTCCCTTCCCGCAGCAAGTTGCTGCTCGACCGAGCTTCGAATCTCTGAAAAGCCTTGCTGGATGCGGTCTGTGACCTGCTGGCGGAGGTCCCCTTTAGTCTGCTCCAGCCGACTGGCCATGTCGGCAGTGCTGACACTGATCTTCTGGCCAAGGGCGGTATTGAACCTTTCGAGCTGACCTGCAACTTCCGCTTTTACATCCACTTGCGCGGCGGCCGAAACGCGCCGCAGCAGAACAGCCGAGAACCCAAGCAGGACAAGGGTTCCGGCGAGCACGGTAACCAGCAGTATGGTCTCCATAGTAAGTAGCTGAGCTGAATTCTAGAAGCTAGCGTGAGAGATGGAAAGCGGAACTTTGCCGGCGATCCCCGCGCCGAAACACCACCTCAACAATCATGCTCCGGGCCCTTTTGGTTTCATTCGCGATGTTGGCGGTAAGTCCGGGACCCTGCGCGGCAGAAACAACTCCGCCAGCAGTCGATATTCGCAACGACGCGCGCAACGACGTTGGCAACGAAGCTCGCAACAAGCAACCCGCCCCCCGCTCGATCTCGGCGGCCGGATCATCCTCCGATGAGGATTCCGCCGCCGAGAGCGAATTGCTGCAAGCGGCCAACAAGAGCCGCGAACTAGCTGGCGTGCCCCCGTTGCGCATGGAAGAAAGTCTGCGCGAAGCGGCGCGAGCGCACGCCCGGCGAATGGTGGAGAGCGAGCGTCTGGAGCATCGTTTGCCCGGTGAGCCCTCCCTGCTCGAAAGAATTGCCCAGGTCAGCCCGCTAAGAATGGATCGCGCCGGCGAGAACATCGCCAACGCGAGTTGCGCTCCAGGCGCGAATGATGTCCTGATGCGCTCGGCCCCGCACCGCGAGAACCTGCTCGATCGCGGATTCAATGTCGCGGGCGTCGCCGCCATCTGGAGCAAAGGCCGGCTGTATGTGGTCCAGGATTTCGCGCACGAGGTGCCATCGTATTCCGCGCAGCAGAGCGGAAAATTAGTAGGGCAGGCCGTCGATGAGATGCGTCAACAGGCAGGGCTGCCGCAGCTCGTCCAACTCACGCCGCCGAATCTTGACGAGGCCGCGTGCTCGCTGGCGAGAGAGAATCGTCCAAACGCTCACCTGCTCGCGGCCGCCTACGACAATCGAAAAATTATCGCTTACACCGAGAGCCGTCCGGAAGTCCTGCCGCCAGGCGCATTGCGGCTGCTGCGCGACCCGGGCGTTCGCCAGTTTGCAGTCGGCTCCTGCTATGCGCGCAATGCGGCGTATCCGACCGGAATGTATTGGGTCGCGATTCTTCTCTACTGACTCTCGTTCGTTGTTCTGCTGAGGATGTCTTTGACACCCGCCGCAACGCGGACAAGGGCGCCCGCCCCGCACGAGCGCAATGCCAATCTGCGAACATCCGATCGCTTTACTCTCTGGCCTGCCCGTGTGGAAACTTCGCGTGTTCAGCGAAGCGGGTCGGGAACTGCAAGCTGTTTGCAGATTCGGATTGCCGTGGGGTTCTTGACTTCACGGTGTCTCGGTACGGTACCGGTGCGTTGTGCGGATGGATTATGGTACACGCTGTGGTTAGCACCTTCGCGAAGCAGCACGCAGCCGTGTGACTCCAAGTGGCGAATCAAATCAACGCGCTTCACAAATCACGACACAGGAACCGTGATCTTCTCGCGGGCAACTTTTCTCCCCCGATGAGACTTGCTTGCTAGCTCACGATTAGCCGCCAGCAAGAGTTCGATGGCATCGCGGAGATTTTCACGTGCCTCTTCCAGCGTGTCACCTTCTGAAATCGCGCCCGGCAGCTCCTCCGTGTAGGCGACGTAACCGCCACCTTCGGACTTTGGGATTTCTTCGTAGACCGCACTGAGAGTCAAGTTCATGAGACTATTCTACCTTTGTTCTTCTCTGCCAACGGTAAGCCAATTCTATGCGATATGCTTTGGGGAAGAAATTCCCTGATGAGTGAAACCGTCCAGACGACGAGCGCAAGCGGGTGGAGAGCCTGGCTGTCAGACCGCCTGGCCGAACTGCGGCAACGTGAAGGGCAGATCTTTCTGGTTTTGGCGCTGGTGATCGGCGCATTGACGGGGCTGGCGGTCGTCGCCTTCATCGTGCTGACAGAACGCATGGGGATGCGGCTGTATCCGGTGGGCGGCGCTCCGTGGCGGCGTCTGCTGTTTCCGGTCGTGGGCTCGCTCGGCATCGGCTACCTGCTGTATCGCTATTTTCCGAATGCGCGCGGCAGCGGCGTGCCGCAGACGAAGGCTGCTTTGTACGCGCGCGAAGGGCGCATCACGCTGCGCACCGTGCTCGGCAAATTTTTCTGCACTTCGGCAACGCTCGCCAGCGGAATTCCGCTGGGACGTGAAGGGCCTTCGGTTCAAGTGGGCGCGGGCATTGGTTCCGTGCTCGGACGCCTCCTCGGACTGAGCTCCGAGCAAGTAAAGAAGCTGATCCCGGTGGGAGCGGCGGCGGCCATTGCAGCCGCGTTTAATACGCCCCTGGCCGCAGTGCTGTTTGCGCTTGAGGAGATCGTGGGCGATCTCAACGCACCGGTGATGGGCGCGGTGGTGCTGGCCTCGGCAACGGCGTGGATGGTTCTGCGCGTGTTGCTTGGCAATCATCCTCTCTTCAAGGTTCCGCAATATGAACTGGTCCATCCGGCGGAGTTTGCGGTGTATGCAGTGCTCGGCGTGGCCGGCGGCGTGGTTTCGGCGGCCTTCACGAAGCTCTTGCTGGGCATGCGGGCGCGCTTCCTGCGGTTTCCGCAGAAGACGGTCTGGTTCCAACCGGTGGCGGGCGGGTTGCTGGTCGGGCTGATGGGCTGGTTTGTGCCGCAGGTTCTGGGCGTAGGTTATGGGTTTGTCGGCGACGCGTTGAACGGAAGGATGGCGTTCCAGTTAATGGCGCTGCTGGTGGTTCTGAAACTTCTCACCGTTACCACCAGTTATGCTTCGGGCAACGCAGGCGGTATCTTCGGCCCCGCCCTGTTCATCGGCGCCATGTTGGGAGGTACGGTGGGAACCGTGGCGCATCATTTGTTCCCCGCTTACACCGCGACGCCGGGCGCCTACGCGCTGGTCGGGATGGGCGCGGCCTTCGCGGGGATCGTGCGCGCTCCCATGACCTCGGTGCTGATGATCTTCGAGATGACGCAGGATTATGCGGTGATCGTCCCGCTGATGATTGCTAATCTGGTGAGTCTTTTCATTGCTTCACGATTGCAGCACGAGCCCATCTACGAAGCGCTGGCCGTGCAGGATGGCATCCACCTGCCGACGGCGAAGACGCGCCAACGATATGGTCAGCGTCAGGTAATAAGAGTGATGCAGACTGCGAGCCAGTTGCTGCCTGCCGAGATCACGGTTCGGGAGGCGCTGGAACGGGTTCGATCGAGTGAAGTCCGAACGTGGCTGGTGACGGATCGACGAGGCGTGATTGGTGTGATCAACCTTGCGCGGCTGGAGCGCGAGCTAGCGGAAGGCGCGGATAAAAAGCTCGGTGAACTCACGGATGCGCTGGTTTTTCCGCACGTCCACCCCGACCAAACGCTTGATTTGGCGCTCGAGCGCATGGGCGCAAACCAGATCGAAATCCTGCCGGTGGTGAACCGTGCCGATATGCACAAGTTGGAAGGCATGGTTACGCTGCGGGATGTGCTGGATGCGTACGGCGTGAGCCGCGCCTGAGCGGGCGGAATCCAAATTGCCTCCGGCTTCATCTATGCAGCATGAACCTGGATAGCCTGAACCTGGATAGCCTGAATCTGGATAGCTTTTCCGTAGAGTCCCTCTCTTCAGCGCAACCGCTCGGCGGAAGCTTGGCAGAGGAATCGGTGCGCGCCGCTGCTGCCGAATCCGGCGACGCTGGCCTGCTCGACTCCTACTCGCGGGCGGTCACGGCCGCGGTTGAGCGAGTCAGTCCGTCGGTGGTGAACGTTGAAGTACAGCAAACGGCTCCAAACGACAGGCCGAACTCGTTCGGGTGAGCCCCGCGAGCGCCGTGGAGGCGGCTCCGGCTTCGTCTTCACGCCCGATGGATTGATTCTCACCAATAGCCACGTCGTGCACGACGCGACGCGGATCGAAGTGACATTGGCCGACGGACGGCGCGCTCCGGCTCACACCATCGGCGATGACCCGGCAACCGATCTGGCCGTCATTCGAATTGATGTTTCCGGATTGCAGGCCGTTCCGCTGGGAGATTCGCAGCAACTGCGGCCGGGACAGATGGCGATTGCGATCGGCAATCCATATGGGTTTCAGTCCACCGTGACGGCGGGCGTGATCAGCGCGCTGGGGCGATCGCTGCGCTCGTACTCGGGGCGCTTGATCGAGGATGTGATTCAAACCGACGCCGCCTTGAACCCGGGAAATTCCGGCGGCCCGCTCGTCGACTCGCAAGGCCGGGCAATCGGCGTCAACACGGCGACGATTCTGCCGGCGCAGGGAATCTGTTTCGCGATCGGGATCAATACCGCAAAATTCGTTGCCAGCCGCTTGCTGCGCGATGGGCGGATCCGGCGCAGCTACATCGGAGTCTCGGCGCAAACGGTTCCCATTCATCGCCGGGTGGTGCGCTTCTATGGTTTAGCGCGGGAAACCGGCGTGGTCGTGCTTGGCATTGAAGACGGCGACCGAAGCCCGGCGCGGACCGCGGGCTTGCGCGAGGGCGACGTGATCGTGGCGCTCGACGACAAACCAGTGGCCGGCGTGGATGACCTGCATCGCTTGCTGACCGACGCTCAAGTCGGTGCGCGGTGCGCTTTGACGGTGATTCGCCACACCGAGAGGCTGATCCTGCCCGATCTTTCCAGAAGAGGCCGTGTGATGGTGGAGCGACGGGCGTCTCGCCCGTCCTGCTAGCGCCTTCAAGAGAGTACAGGCCGGGCGGGGACGCCCGGCGCTCCACCGACAAACTCGGAAGGCCCTATCGCATTGCACACACTGGATTTCGTGTGTTAGCTTCGACTCGGAGAGTTCCGCTTTGCGACATACGGTTCCGGCTGGGATGGACCGCAAGGAAACTGACGTTTACCTGCGGCTCGATTCGGCGCGTCTTCCCCAGCATATCGCCATCATCATGGACGGAAACGGGCGCTGGGCCCGGCACCGGCACATGCCGCGCGTCGCCGGACATCGCGCCGGTGTCGCCGCGGTGCGTTCGACGGTCGAAACCGCGGCCCGCATCGGAATTCCGGCGCTGACGCTCTACGCCTTCTCCGAGGAAAACTGGAAAAAGCGTCCGAAGTCGGAAGTCGATTTCCTGATGCGTCTTTTGTGCCGCTATCTCAAAGCGGAAATCAAGACGCTCAACGAAAACAATATCCGTTTGAAATACATCGGGCGGCAGCATGAGTTACCGGAGTCGGTGCAGCGCGAGATGGAAGAGGCGAGCGGCGCGACATCTAATAATACCGGGATGCTGCTGACGCTGGCGTTGAACTACAGCGCGCGCAGCGAGATCGTCGACGCCTTCCGCTCGCTGGCGGAGGCTGCCGCCCGCAATGGCGGCCTCGATCACATGGAAGTCGATGAGCAGGCGATCAGTGACCATCTCTACACGCGGGGTCTGCCGGATCCGGACTTAGTAATTCGTACCAGCGGCGAGATGCGGCTGAGTAACTTCCTGCTCTGGCAACTTGCCTATGCGGAGATCTATGTGACGCAGACGTTGTGGCCTGATTTCCGCGGCGTTCAACTGCTCGAGGGGATCGAAGAATATCAGAAGCGCGACCGCCGCTACGGCGGGCTGGGCCCGGATGGGCATGCTCCGCGGCCTACGTCGCATCGCACCCACGCTGAGGCCAAGCGCTGATGAGCGCAGCTCGTGGAGAGACGGGCCTCCGCGCCCGTCCGGCTTGCGTAGGGACGGCCGCCCTCGGCCGTCCAAGCCGAGCGCAGCCCGGCAGTTTGCCGGCGATCAAAGCCACACTGGACCTGCGATGGGCGAAGTGTGACCCCATGATCAAGCGCATCGCAACCGCCGTCGTTTTAATTCCCCTGGTTCTGCTGCTGGTGCTGAAGGCGCCGCTTTATCTGATGGCCATCGTGGCCGCTTCGATCGCTTTGCTGGCCGTTGCCGAGTTCCTGAAGCTGACTACTCATTACGCAGTCCAGCCGCTGACGGCCGCGACCTATGCCTTTGTCGCGCTCTTCTTTGTATTCGTGATTATCGCTTCCACCAATCGCACGCCGCTGGTCGAGACGGCAGCCATTCTCTACGGACTCGCTGCTGGCGGCAGCGCTGGCGCCTTTTGTGTTTCTGACATTAGCTATGCGCCGTGCCGAACTTGCCACCGGCTATCCGGCGGCGGCCGCTTCGGTGTTTGCTTTCGCCTATATCGCAGTCCCGATGGCGCTGCTGGTTGAGTTCCGCCAGTTGGCGGCGGGCGCGATCTGGACCATCTACACGCTGCTCGCCGTGTGGGCGGGAGACATCTTTGCTTACTTCGTTGGCAAGTCGCTGGGACGCCATCGCATGTCTCCGCGGATCAGCCCGAACAAGACCTGGGAAGGCGCGGTGGCATCGGTACTCGCCAGCGTGATCGTTGGCATGTTGTGGATTCAGTACAGCCCAAATCGGTCCTGCTCTTCTCCAGATCGGATTGATTGACCGCCGCAGTGGTATGTGGGGTTCGCAGCAGCCACCCCTTTGGCCCATCATTCTACTGTCGGCGGTGGTCAACATCGCGGCGCAACTGGGCGATCTGGTCGAGTCGCTCATAAAGCGCGGCGCCGGAGTGAAAGATTCCGGCACGATTCTCCCCGGCCACGGAGGCATGCTCGATCGCATCGACGCCCTGCTGTTCGCGGTGCCGGTGGTGTGGGCGTACGGCGCGTGGCGGCTGTTGCAGTAGGGAGGAGAAGCACTCCAATAGCCCGCTCACTGGAACGCTTGCGCGGTCGTGTACAACGCAACCAGCCCCAGCAAAAGCACCGCCTCCTCGAACTTCTCCGACCAAACATGCAGACGGTCGAATTCCCTGCGCAGCGGATTGTCCAGAGGCACGCTATCGATCACTCCAACCTCGGCGCGAAGGGCGTGCATTTTTGGGGAAATGGCGAATTGCGAGATCACCGTCAGCAACAGCATCAGCACGATCAAAAGATGCCGCGCCGCCAGCGGTCGCGCATTTCCCGCAGCCATCCGGCTGTAGAGCATGGACGCGAGCAGAAAAACAATTCCGGAAACGATGGCCATGTAGTGCAGTAAATCGAGCGAGCGCCCTACGATCGATCCCGCCATGTGGCGGGTGGGGAGAAGTCCGGGTGTAAAGGCGGTGGGCGCTTCGACGCACGCGAGAAAGATCACACCGCCGAGCCAGACCACGAGCGACAATAGCATGAGGAACCGGAGAAATGACATGAGCGAGATTATAGAACTCGTGGGGCGGTTCCACGACTGCGGCGGTGTACGCGAATTCCTTCGAGCTTCTACAATAGAGTACGACTTCGTTTTAATCCTCACCTTGGGAGATTGCAATGCAACGAAAAGCGAGTGCAGTGTGGAAGGGCGGTCTTAAGGACGGGAAAGGGACGGTTTCGTCCACCAGCGGCGTTCTTTCGAATACGCCGTATTCGTTTACGACGCGGTTTGAAAACGCTCCGGGGACGAATCCGGAAGAACTGATCGCGGCGGCGCATGCGGCGTGCTTTTCGATGGCGCTGTCGGCGCAACTGGGTGGCGCGAACCTCACGCCGGAGAGCATCAATACGGCAGCTACGCTCACCATGGAGAAACTCGACGCGGGCTGGACCATCACGGCCGTGCATCTGGATGTGGTCGCGAAGGTGCCGGGCGCGAGCGCGGAAGCCTTCAGCACGGCAGCGCAGAATGCAAAAGCAGGCTGCCCGGTATCGAAGGTGCTGAATGCGAAGATTACGATGGACGCGAAGCTGGGCTAGAGGCATGACCGCGTGATGAGTCTTTACGGTGGAGGGACGGGCGTCTCGCCCGTCCAGCAGTATGGCGGCTGGGCGAGGACGTCCGGCTCTCCACTAACGAGCTTGCATCTAACTTTGCGAGCGCAAGAGCTGGCGCAGCTTCTGATTGATTTTTACCGCTTCCTGCGAGGCCTGATCGATCAGTTCGACCCAGCGGCGTGAATTCTCGGGCGGCCCTGCCTGCGAAATCAAGTAGGTGGCTTGCACGATGGTTTCGAGCGCATTGCTGAGATCGTGCGCCAGTACGCGCAGTTCCTTGCCAGTTCTGCGGGGATCTTGTCGGAAGCATCTCCCATGGTTGAGGGCGGCTTGGCGCCTTGCAAATGACGAGCACGGCGAAGGTTATGACGTTGCGCTCGTTTGACAGCCAGACGCCAGCCAGTAGATAGTAGTGTAGTCCCCTTTGAAAAGGGCTCCTGCCGTTTTTTCTTCTTTTGCGGATATGGCGGAACTGGCAGACGCGCTAGGTTCAGGTCCTAGTGGCCGCAAGGTCGTGGAGGTTCGAGTCCTCTTATCCGCACCAAAATCAGCTTTTAGCTTTTGGGGCCGTTAGCTCTTAGCTCGAAACCCGAAGCCCGTAGCTCGCAGCTTTTTCCTCATGCGCCGGCGGAGAGCCGGTGCGTGCTCCGGCTCTGCGCGATGCCGTACTGGCGGATCTTATAGAGCAAAGCCTTATAGCTGATCTTCAGCAGCGCCGCGGCTTGCTTGCGGTTCCAGTTGGTCTCTTCCAGGGCGCGGGCGATGGCTTCGGCCTCGGCTTCATCTTTGGCGTTGCGCGACAGCGACTTCAAACCGCCGCCGGATTCGGCGCCCGCGACTGCGGTTCTGCCCGCGGCGTGGGCGTGCAATCCCCCACCGCCATCGGGCCGGGGCTGCAATTCGGATGCCGCCAGAGTTTCGTCTCCCAGGACAAGATACCGCTTGACGAAGTTACTCAGCTCGCGCAGGTTCCCCGGCCAGGGATGACGCAGGCACGCCTCCATCATCGCTGGCGAAAACGGCAACGGCGGACGCGCGTAGAGTTCCGACATGCGCGACATGAAATGCTTCAGCAGGATCGGAATTTCTTCCTTGCGCTCGCGCAGTGGCGGCAGCGACAGCGTGAAAGCGTTCAGGCGGTAATAAAGATCCTCACGCAGACGCTTGGTCGCGAGCGCTTCGGGAATATTGATGTTGGTGGCGGCCAGGATGCGCACATCGACTTTGACCACCGAGCGGCTGCCGAGGCGCGAGAATTGCTGGTCCTGAAGGACATGGAGCAGCTTGGCCTGCAGCAGCGGCGGCATCTCGCCGATTTCGTCGAGCAGGATCGTGCCTTTGTTGCAGAGTTCGAATTTCCCCGGCTTGGCATGCGTGGCGCCGGTGAACGCTCCCGCTTCGTAGCCGAACAGTTCGCTTTCCAGCAGGTCGGCGGGAACCGCCGCACAATTCACTTTGAGGAACGTGCGGTGCGCGCGCGGAGAAAGCTTGTGGATCAGGCGAGCCAGCACTTCCTTGCCTGTACCGCTCTCGCCCAGCAGCAGGACCGGGATGTCGACATTGGCGACGAGTGCGGACTGGGAGCGGATCTTTTTCATCGCCGGGCTGGCGGCCACGAAGAACACGTCGTCGCAAAGCTCTTCGATTTCGCCGGCATAGCTCTCACCCTTGGCCGTGCCGATGCACTGAGCGATGACCGCGTCGAGTTCCGCCTTCTGGAAGGGCTTGGTCAGATAATCGTGAGCGCCCAGGCGCATGGCCTGCACCACCTTGCGCGTGTCGTTCACGCAGGAGAGCATGACGACTTTCATTCCGGGCTTCATCTGCCGGAGTTGCTCGAGCGTCTGCAGGCCATCGATGCCCGGCATGAGCAGATCGAGCAGAACCAGGTCGGGATGCAGTCCTTTCTGGACGCGCTCGAGCGCCTCCTCGCCGGTGCTGGCCGTTTCCACCTTGTGGTCGTCCACTTCCAGCAGCGTGCGGATATAGCGCAACATTCCCGGTTCGTCATCCACCAGCAGGATGTTGGCGGCTTCACTCATTTCGCCCCTCGTGATGGACTGCTCAAAATTGGTTTCAGGGGAAGCAGAAAGGAAAACTTGCAACCGGCTCCCGGTTCGCTTTCGACCCAGATCTTCCCGCCCATGCCCTGCAATAGCCGGCGGGCAATGGCCAATCCGAGCCCCATGCCTTCCGCCGATTCGCTGCCCGGCAGGCGGAAGAAATCGTCGAAAATCTCCATATGAAACTCAGGCGGAATTCCCGGGCCGGTATCGGAAACGCTAACCTTGATCGCGTTGGGAACGCTCATCGCCTGACGGCGGCGCTCTCCACTTCCCACCGGCTTGCTCACGCCGCGACGCTCCCACATGTACGGTTCCGCGTGCAGCCAGACGGTACCACCCTGCGGAGTGTACTTGGATGCGTTATCCAGAAGATTAGAAATGATGCGCTGGATCTTCGGCGCGTCGAAAGCAAAGGGCGTCAATTTGTCGTTCGCGAGGAAATAGAGGGCGAGGCCGCGTTCCTGGAAACGTCCCGACCAGAGCCGGCAAACTTCGGAGAGACACTCATTCATGTCTCCCAGCTCGAACTGCATACGCAGTTCTCCGGTTTCAAGCACGCTGAAGGTCAGGAAATCCTGGATGAAGTGCTGCAAGCGCTGTCCGCTGGAAAACATGTCCTGCATCACTTCGCGCTGGCGCTCGTTGAGCGGTCCGAGCTTCTGACTCTGCAGCAGTTCGATGTAGCCATTCAGGATAGATAGGGGTGTCTTGAGATCATGGGCGGCGGACGCAAGTGCATTCGTGGTTCGCCGAAACGGTCGCGGAGTTGTTCGAGTTCGCGAGCGGCGTCCCCCGCAGAGCTCGGCGCCGCAGCACGAGCCGTAGCCGCTGACGGCGCTTTTTCTGGACACCTGCCAGCGCTGGGATGGACTAGGCTTTTGTCAGGCGTCGCAGCCATGGAGAACCAAGTAAACACTATTAGGGGAGGGGAACCTGCTACCTCAGAGTAAGGGGGATGTCCTGATCCTATGGCACCCCGCTCCAGATGTCAATTGGAAACGGCCCCGGACCAGGCACGGAAGCGAAAAACCTTGCACTTTTTGACATGACCAATAGTCAATACCCGACTTCGATGGGCCTGAAGCTCCTTCGGCGATGTCCGTGTCGGTGGCGCGGTTTCGGCTGATTCCAGGCAGGCCCGGCTTCTCTCGGAGGTTTGGCCCCTAAGATGCGGTCCTTGGGGTGTTTATACCTCTTTTATGGTGGCCCAGACACGTGTCTAGTACCTTACTGAAGAAGAAGAAACGGAAGTGGCCACGGTTGCAGCTCGCTATTCCGGTTTTTGTCCGCACTCGCGATGGAGACGGCAAGGATTCCCTGGAGTTTGCCACCGCCCTTAATATTTCTCCTGGGGGGCTTTGGTGGTAGTTCGCCGTTCTTTGCCGCAATCGGCGTTGGTTTCATTGGAGATTCCAAGCGCTCCCATCGGACCTGTCAAGGGTTTCAAGACCTCTTTGCGGATTATGCAAGCGAAGGCGGTGTGGATTGCGCATCTCGACGACTACCATCTTCTTGGCCTAAGTTCGCCCGCCAACTGAGCACCGACGCGGCGGGTGTTTCCGGGAAGAGAAAAGCTGGTTCTGCGGTGTGAACTATTTTTCCTATCTAAACTCTGTCTCAGAATGGCACTTTGGGGCCATGCCCGGTGTTCTGCCTTCCGCGATATCATCACTCTAAGCCGTTCATAAGTGAGCGTTTACCAGAAAGGTTCTAGCTCGCTCGGCGCTCTTCCCCTGTTTGGTGCTTGGGGTGCACTTTTAGTGCATGCGGATTG
>CAWCDV010000004.1:0-17828 GCA_963794365.1 uncultured Acidobacteriaceae bacterium | reverse complement strand
AGGCGGTCAACATTGTGGTGCTAGAAGCCAATGGCCGGCACTTCGGGCTGGTGGTGGACGAAATCAACGACACCGAAGAGATCGTGGTCAAGCCGCTCGGTAAGCACTTGAAACACATCACCGTCTACTCCGGGGCCACCATCATGGGAGACGGCAAAGTGGCGCTGATTCTGGACGTGATCGGCCTGGCGCAACGCGCTAACCTGCTGGGCGAGGGACGGGTAGTGCATTCTGGGCGAAGAAGTAGAAGCCACGGCGGAAGGCGCGAATGGGAACAGGCAGCCCGCGCCGTTGGCAGGCCCGGCGGGGTCGCGGATGGCGGTGCCGCTCAACCTGCTGGCGCGTCTCGAAAACATTCCGGGGACCCAGGTCGAGCGCTCCGGAAATCAATGGGTGACGCAGTACCGGGTGCAGATTCTTCCCCTACTGCGTCAGCCATGCGCTCGAGGAGCGGCGGCATCGGCCGCCCACGGACGACGTGCTGTCGTTGCCGACCACGGCCATGCTGCAGGTGCTGGTGCTCGAAAACGAAAGTCAGTCCGAACATCAGTCCTTCGGGCTGGTGGTCAACCAGATCCTCGACATTGTCGAAAGCACGCTCCAACCCCAATCTCCGGCGACCCGCGCCGGCGTGCTGCATTCCTCCGTGATCGCGGAGCGGGTGACCGAGTTGCTGGATGTCCCCGCCCTGCTGCGCGCGGGAGAAGCCTATGAGCCGGCAGTGTCCCATCCGGCCGAGAGTTGAAGCCGAGAGTCGAATTCGAGAAATGAACTTATGACCAGCGCCCGTCAATCCTGCACGTTCTACCTGGATCACCGGCTGTTTGGAGTGGAGTCGCAAGAAGATTCAGGAAGTGGTCACTTACCGCGCGTTGCGCCGGTTCCTCTGGCCCCGCCGGTGGTGAGCGGCCTGATGAACCTGCGCGGCCAGGTGGTAGCGGCTCTCGAACTGCGCCGCCAACTGGAACTCGCGGAGCGTCCCCAGGACATGCCACCACCGGTCTGCCTGGTGGTGGATGCGGCCTCGGGAACGGTGTGTCTGCTGGCCGACGAAGTCGGCAACGTGGTGGAGGTGGAAGACGCGACCTTCGAGCCCTGCCCGAGACCCTATCCGAGCGCTCGCGCTCGGTGATCCTTGGAGTGCACAAACTCGAGCACCAGTCGATGCGACGGCCTCGATACCGACCGGGCATGCGAGGTGCAGGTGACCAGTCCGGTCGGGAGCAACGAAGCCTGAGTCGCGCCCGACGTCCGAGCCTACGGTGGGCAGGCGACGAGTTTGGTTTCAAATTCAAAAGATGTCTGGAGGAACGAAGTGAAACTTACTGTTGGAAAAAAGTTAGGCCTGGGTTTTGGATGCGTCCTCGCTCTCACGGTACTTAGCGCGATCCTCACCTACGCGAAGGCAGCCTGCAATTAAGGAGAGCGAGGACGTGCTCGTGACGGTGCGGGTCCCCACGATCAGCGCCCTTAAAGGACTTGCAAAGGTACTTGGATCAGGCGCAAAGCAAGGGGCGACAAGTAATCCTGGCGGGAACGGCACCGGACCGGAGAGAGGCGGCGCGGAAGATTTTCGAAACGAATCGGAACGACATCGACAAAGACGTTGCCAGAGCTGGTCAAATTGTCTCCGATTGTAGTCTCAGGAAACCGTGAACGGCTGACCGAGACGAAGAACCAGCTTCCGGATTCCGGAAAGTCCAGGAAGCGGCCATTGAGCGTGCGTCCGGCGGCGTACCGCGACAGCCGTCATCAAAGCCGAAATGATTTTGCGGACCAGGCCACGGTCGTTAACCGAGGCCTCAAAAAGCCGCTCGGTGAGCATGGCGGAAGCAGTCGACACGCTGATGCAGGAGAGCGGAGAAGGCCCGAACTCCCAGACGCGCGCCATGAATCTGACGCCGATGGGCACGACACTTGCTAGCCCTCGCCTTCGACATTTTTCTCACCATCTTTCTCAGCCGCCGATTTCCGCCGCCAGCCATTCCATCCTGGACTGGGCGAAGGCAATTGCCGCCGGGACTTGACGCGCGAGGAACTGAAACTCAGGGCAACGATGAACTGGGCGATCTGACCAAGGCGATTAACCAGATGCAGACGAGCTGCACAAGATGATCCAGTCGATCCGAGGGATGGCGGAGCAGGTGGCAGCAGCGAGCGAAGAGCTTTCCGCCACGAGCCAGCAGATCACGGCCAATTCCGAAGAAACGACGGCGCAGGCGAAGGTGGTTTCCGAAGCCGGCGGCCAGGTCAACACCAACCTGCAGACGCTGGGTTCGGGCGCGGAGGAAATGAATTCGACCATTGGCGAGATTGCCAAGAACGCGAGCGAAGCGGCGCGGGTGGCGGGCGAAGCGGTCGAAGCCGCCGAATCGGCCAATCAGACGGTGTCGCGGCTGGGCGATTCGAGCGTCGAAATCGGCAAGGTGATCGAAGTGATCACGTCGATCGCGCAGCAGACCAACCTGCTGGCGCTGAACGCGACCATCGAAGCGGCGCGGGCGGGCGAGGCGGGGAAGGGGTTCGCGGTGGTGGCCAACGAAGTCAAGGAACTGGCCAAGCAGACGGCCAAAGCGACGGAAGAGATCAAGCAAAGATCACGGTGATCCGGGAGAACACGAGCGGGGCGGTGGAGGCGATCGGGGGGATCAAGGGCGTGATCGACAAGATCAGCCATATCTCGACGGTGATTGCGACGGCGGTGGAGGAACAGGGTGCGACGACCAGCGAGATGACGCGGAATGTGACGGAAGCGGCGCGGGGAGCGGCGACGATTTCGAGCAACATCAAGGGGTGGCGGATGCGGCGCAGAACACTTCGACGAACGTGGGCGAAGCGCAGACGGCGACCGAGCATCTGGCGAAGATGGCGAACCAGTTACGGGATCTGGTCGGCCAATTCAAAGTCGGCGAGAGCTCGACGAAACAGGACGAACCCCCCGTCGATGAAGGCGGCAAGGCACGCTGCCGGTGCGCGCTGAGCAGGCGGTTGTGGGAGCCCTTGGTGCCAGCAGGACTCTAGGACAGAGACATGAAGCCATTCCGCATATTAATCGTCGATGATTCGGCGGTCGTTCGAAAGGTGCTGAGCAGTCTGCTGGCATCCGACCCGGAGATCGTCGTTGCCGGCACGGCTGGAAATGGCATTCAGGCGCTGGCCCGAATTCCAGAAGTCAAGCCGGATCTGATTACGCTCGACATTGAAATGCCAGGAATGGACGGGCTGGAAGCCCTGGACGAGATTCGCAAACTCTATCCAAAACTGCCGGTGATTATGTTCAGTACCCTTACCGAGCGTGGTGCAACTGCGACCCTGGATGCGCTGGCGCGGGGCGCCAGCGACTATGTCACCAAACCCTCCCATGGCGGAGATCGGGAACTGGCGCAAGAGCGGGTGCGGGAAGAGCTGATCCGGAAGATCAAGTCCTTGTGCGCCGTGCGCGTGCCGCAGGCACAGCCACCGCCGCCGCCTGGGCCAATGCCCACCTTGTTTCCGCCCGCCCGCAGGCGCGGATCGACGTGGTCGCCATCGGCGCGTCGACCGGTGGACCAAACGCGCTGACAGAACTGATCCCGCAACTCCCCGCAGATTTCCCCGTGCCCATCGTGATCGTGCAGCACATGCCACCACTATTTACTCGCCTGCTCGCCGAGCGTCTCAATACGCTCGCCCGGCTCCAGGTGGGGGAAGGCAAGGAGGGGCAGAAATTGCAGCGCGGTCAAGTCTGGATTGCGCCCGGAGACCATCACATGACGGTGGTTCGCAGGGGGACGTGAATTCGTGCTGGGGCTCAACCATGATCCTCAGGAAAATTCGTGCCGGCCCGCGGTGGACGTGTTGTTCCGCTCGGTGGCGCAAAGCTACGGTGCGAACGTATTGGCGGTAGTGCTCACCGGCATGGGGGCGGACGGGACCCGCGGGTCGTCCGACATACGCAAGGCGGGCGGTGAAGTAATCGTCCAGGACGAAGCCTCCTCGGTGGTTTGGGGCATGCCCGGAAGTGTGGTGGCTGCCCGCCTGAGCGATCGCATATATCCGCTGGACAGCATCGGGCCGGAAGTTGTGCGTAGGGTGTCGATGCGGAGGGCTTCCGCGATCGCTGCCAGCCGGTGAAGAACTTCCGGAATTTACTAGACGCAGCCCGGAAGTTTAGCTGGCGAAAGATGAAACCATGGCCCTCGAAATCGAAAAAGCGAAGCCGGCGGTGAATCCGGAGCCAAACCCTGGCGATCCTGCGTATTTGAAAATCCGCGATCTGGTTTACCGGATGTCGGGAATTTATCATTCCGAGGAAAAGCTTTATCTTCTGAGCTCGCGTTGCGGGCGCCGCATGGCCGCGCTCGGCGTGGCCAGCCCCTCGGAGTACTTGGAACACCTCACCACACGCGGAAACCGCACCGCGGAGTTGCGGCTTCTGCTCAACGAAATCACGATTGGCGAAACCTACATGTTCCGCCACCCCGCCCAACTGGATGCGCTGCGCAACGTGATTCTTCCCCAGATCCTGCAGACCAAAGGTGTTCTCGGCCTCAAACGTCTTCGCTTCTGGTGCGCCGGCTGCTCGACCGGAGAAGAGCCTCACACGCTGGCCATGTGTCTGCTCGAAGAAAAAGACAAGCTGCTGGCCGGTTGGACCTTTGACATTCTCGCCACCGATTTGAACGACTCTTCGCTGGAAGCGGCACGCTCCGGCATTTACGGGGAGTATGCCTTGCGCAATACCAGCGACGCGCTGCGCCGGAAATACTTCAAAGATGTTGGCGACAAGAAACTCCAGGCCAACGATCTGCTCAAAGCGCAGATCCGCTATGACCGCATCAACCTTAGTGACGACAGCAAGATGGTGTTCCAGAAAGGGATCGACGTCGTTTTCTGCTGCAATGTGCTGATCTACTTCGACCTGGCTTCGAAACGCCGGGTAGTGCAGCATTTTTATTCCAACTTATTGCCCGGTGGCTACCTTTTTCTGGGACATGCCGAATCTCTGTTCCAGGTGGACGATTCGTTTCGGCTGGTCCATTTCCCAGGGACGACAGGGTATTGCAAACCGGCGAGCCGCTCAACCTGGCGGAGGCAAAAAATGAACGCCCAACTACACTCAGCAGCTGCAGAAGGAAATCAAGAAGCTAGACTCGATCTCGACCGCTCCCGCAATCCTGGAGCCGCTCCTCGAGATGATGCGATTGCCTTCCGAGGAAATCAGAGTTTGAAAAAGTGGTTGAACTGGTCTCTTACGACGGGGCGATCGCGGCGCAATGCCTCCGCCTGGCAAATTCTCCACTCTTCGGAAGGCGCCAGACCGAAACTGTGCGCACGGCGGTCATGGCTCTCGGCCTAGAGAGAGTACGTTCGATGCTGTTCGGTCTGTGCGTAAATCGAGTCATCCCGTCTGATAAGTGGGTAATCGAGCCGGATGAGTTCTGGCGGCACGCGCTCGGCTGCGCACTCGTTACGCAAAGAATGGCAAAGAAAATCGAATATCCGGAGCCCGAAAAGGCCTACTTAGCTGGACTGCTGCACGACCTCGGATTTCTAGTGAACTCGCTCCTGTATACCGAGGATTTTCGAGAATGCCTCCGGCGCGCCTCCGAGCAGCACGCTCCCGCTCCATGTTATCGAAGAGCAAGTCCTCGGGTTTACGTCACTGCGAGACCGGGCAGATGCTCTCGGAGCATTGGGGCTTATCAAAGGAGTTGGCGGACGTCGGTTGGCTGTCACCACGATGTAAGCCTTCTGGCGGCTGCAGGACCGCTGGCCTGCCTGGTTCACCTGAGTGATCTCCTATGCCGGATGCGCTACCTCGGCTACGGCTATGAGGAGATCATGGGGGTCGATCTTGGCAGAGATGCGGCGTGGCAATCGCTGGTTCGCACTTACCCTGCGCTTGGAACTATGGACCTGGTTCGTTTCACGCTCGACATCGACGGGGCCATGGACCAGATCGTAGCCACGGTGAATTCGGTTTTTGGCGCCAAGAGGATCGCCGCTCCTGCCACGACGTGATCTAAGCTTAGGAGGCGGTTTGTCAGTGAATGGGTGGGAGCAATAAAAAGCGCCCTGAGCGGTTGAGCTCAGGGCGCCTTCGGCAGCCCTCCCCCGGAACTGCCAAACCACATGCCCATCCTATGTTCGTTTGACCTTACTGTAAATATCACTTCCGTAATACCAAGCTTGCAAATGAGTACCGCGAGTCCTGTGCGGAAGTAATGTTACTTCGCGGAGTTAGTAGATGTTGGGTTTGAAAGCCGGAGGGATAACCTGTCAAGAGTTCTGCGAGATGTTCCCAAAACTGGAGAGAAGAAAAGCCACAAGGCAGAACGCCAGAAGCGACCGGATCACTTCTTTTCCCAGGTTTTTCCGCCGTCCGCGCTGCTCCAGATTTCGCCGTTACTGGTGGAAAGCACAATCTCCACCGGACCACGGACCCCGCCACGGTCATCGCCACGCACATTACCAGGCACATTGCCACGCACACTACCAGGCACATTGCCACGCACATCAATGTGAGTTACGTCGGAGCTAAGTTGCTGGGCTTTGATCGAAGGTTGCACCTGCACCCAAGTTACCCCGCCGTCGGCGGAGTGGAAAAGTGTACCCGCCTGCCCGCCCGCCCATACATCCTCGTCGTGACTTGCGTAGCACAGCAATGGATGATCCGCGCGCAAAGCGTCTTGCCAGCTCTGGCCGCTGTCCGGCGACCGTTGCAGGATACCCCCAGTAATCACCCAGGTGACACGGTGCGCCAAAGGCGGGCTCACAGGGGACGCCAGCTTCGCGGATGACATCATCGCCCTGGCCTGTGGCCTGGCTAGCCCGGGGACAACGGCTGCCTGGGTTTTCTGCTGCCCATTCGCTTTCATCTCTTTCTCTGGCAGCGCTGGCTCTGGCAGGGCTGGCTTGGCCTTTTCAATCGCTGGCGTCTCGTTCCGTGCCATCAGGGTATCGTCCGCGGAGGGTGCAATCTCTACGGCAGCTGCGGCTCCAGAAACCTCGACGGTTTCAGTTGCCCGTCGACTGGTTGGCGCATCGAACGCAGCGGCTCCGGCCGACGGTGCTGCCGACCACTTGCCTGCCTGGGCTGATTTGTTCTTGTTCTCGGCAAGCAACATTCCGCGCTGTGCCTGATGCGACGGTGTTACTGCCTCTCCCGCATTGAGTTTCTTGGAGGACCGCATTTCCGAATTTGGTCGTGCTTCGTTAGTTCTAGCCGAGGTCCTAACCGAGATTGCCGATTGGTCCGTTGGCGACGATGCGACTGACGACGATGGGATCTGCGGGGCGGAAGCTGGCGGCGCAGTAGTCGTGACCGGCTGGTTTACGGAAGACAGCTTCGCCTGGTTCAACTTTCCCGGATGCATCAGCAGTACCGAGGCCGCCACCGCAACGCCCGCTGCTAGCGCGGCCCAGCGCAGACTTGGCCAGCCAAATGCAGTCAGGAAGTTCCTCTTGGACTTCGCCCGAATCGGCGTTGCCCGAACCGCTTCAGCCGCGGTCGCAATCGGAGCGGTAACAATGTCCGCAGGCGGGAGCGCCAGAGTGATGGCCTCGCGGCAGTCTCCGCAGAGCGCCAGATGCTCGAGCACGCCGTCGCGCTCGGTCGCTGAAAGCGCCTGCTCGGCAAAAGCCGTCAGCAGATCCGCATCCGGATGCGCTTGCTCGGGCCCAGCTTGGTTCTCCAAAGGTCGGTCCGGTAAATCCCGGTGCAACCGAGCAGCCCGCAGACGGTCATACACGATTTTGGGTACTTCAGTCATTACTACTTCCTTTGCCTGCGTCTTGTGCCGGAACCTTTCCCTCAGGGAACGTTTTCGGCCCGGAATCTTGCGTCAAACGCGAGCGCAAATTCAACCGTATGTCCCGCACGTCGGTTTCCAGCGCCTCAGTGGCCTGGGCATGGCTCATTCCCTGCATTCGCAGCCCCGCCAGAATACGCTTCCGGAGCCCGTCGCGAGCCGATCGAGCCGCCGGCTGATGCTCGATTCGTGCAGCCCCAGCGTACGCGCAATCTCGGCCAGCGTCCGTCCATCCAGATAATAAGACGCCAGAGTAAAGCGGTCCTCGGACGAAAGTTCCGCCAGCGCCTCATCGGTGGCCGCTTCCAGCCGTTGGTTCGAGGTGCGATCTAAAGTGCAGGCCGGCTCCTGGACCGCCGCCGCAAACTGCACCCCTTCTTCCGTCTGTTCTTCCAGACTGACCGTGCGTTTCTGCTTGCGATAGCGATTGATGAACTCCTGCGCCATCACCGTGCGCAACCAGCCTTCGAGCGAACCGCGGCCGGTGTAGAACACGAGTTTCGAACTGCGTATTCCGTCGCGTGTGTTCACGCCGTACAGATCCGCGAACAGCGAATCGGCCAACTCCGCGGCATGTGCGGCGTCGCGCGTAATGTGGAGCGCCATGCCGTGCAGCTTTTGCCGGTAGCGGGTGATGAAGTCCTGCCACGCCCGCTCGTTTCCCGCGGCACATGCGCGCGCCAGCGCCAGTTCTTCCAGACGCAGACCGGCGCAGAAGTCGGCGTTCTGTTCTGCTGAAGCGCGGGCGAATTGGGGTCCGACTCGTGGGCCGAGTTTTGGGGAAAATACTTGCGCAGAATTTCCTCGAGGATGGCCGCGAACTGCTCCGCGCTCACACCATAGGCCGCCGCCCCGCTGCGCTCGTAAAGAGCGGCGGCGATGTCTGCTCTGGTGGCCGGATTGGGCGGGCTTTGGCATGTACCCCTGGCATGTCATTCTGGCATGTCCCAGATGATGCTAGCAATTTTTTAGACGCAAGGAAGAATAAATCGTACGTTCTTCGATCAGCGAGCAAAGAAAGACACTCCTGGAAGACTCGCGGTTGAGCTCCCCGGCACGCTCTATCTTAGGTGTGCCGGGGTGCGGGTCGGCGGCGCGAGCAAAGGGTCGCGCGCACGCGGAAGGATTAGTGTCCTTTGAAACTGGTCTCATAAATGGTTCTGAGTCAGTTTCTGGAAGAGCACGGCTTCAGCGGGGCGGCTCAGCGCTACAAGAAATGCGGGCCGTAGCCCGGGGCCAGATCTTATGCTCTGTGAATCATTTATGGGATTAGTGGTGTCCTTACTACGAGGAGGCCGATTATGCGGCTGGTCATTGGTATTGGTTCTGGTTCTGCAGTTGCTGGAATCGCTGTAATAGCGGTAGCAGTGGTGGCGGTTGTGGTTCCGTGCATGTTGCAGGCGGGCGAAGTGGCGCCGGCGTCTGGCTATTCGCTGCTTAGCCCGATTCGCAGCGGCAATCTGACCGTCTTTCCCGTTGTCGCCAATAAGTCGTACGACACGGCAGAGTTTCTTACCCTTGACGAAGGCCTTCGCAGCGGCGACGTTGTCGTGACTGAAGCTGGGCAGGCGCGTGGCCTCATCCGTCACCGCCCCGGCGAGCCGGCAATCATCCATCCCGTGCGCGACGCGGAAGTGAATCGGCTGGTCCTGGTCAATAACTCGAAACGACCGTTGTTACTCCTCGCCGGCGAGATAGTTACTGGCGGCAAGCAGGACCGCGTCATCGGCAAAGATCGCATCGTGCCCGCAGAAAGCGATCCGGTCGACCTCAGTGTCTTCTGCGTTGAGCCTGGGCGTTGGGTAGCGGCGAACGGTAAGAACGGCTTCAGTAGCGCCGGAGACGTTATTGGCGGTCTTGTCGCCTCTCCCGTCGTGCGCAGCAAGGCGATGGCCGCGAAAGATCAGCAGCAAGTGTGGGACAGCGTCCGCAGTTCGCAGCAGCGCCATGGCGACGACCGTAGAAGTCAGCCGGCGCCGCTCCCGCAGTGAACGCGACCACCTCTTATGCGCGCGTTATGGACAATAAGGAAGTTCAAAAACAGGTTGATGCCGTTGCCGAGCCGGTGCAGCGCAACTACGAAAGCGTTATCCGCCAACTGCGCGACAAGAATGCGGTGGGCGTCGTGGTCGCCGTGAACGGAGAAATTGTGTGGGCTGACATTTTCGCGAGCACCCAGTTGCTGCAAAAATATTGGCCGAAACTTGTGCGCTCCTATGCCACCGAGGCTGTGGTGACTCGTGCCAAAGGCGGGGAAGCCAGCCTCAAAGACGCGCAGAAGTTTCTCGACGATCTGCAAGGCCGCCACGAAACGGCCGAAACCGAGCCCGGCATCTATCGCCAGACGGAAATCACCGGCGACGGCTTCAAGGTGTTCGAGTTAACGTCACTGCTGCCGAAGACGGGCTTCGCGGTGCACGTGGCTAAGATGGCCAACTAAGGTTGCTCGTGTGGGGACGGGGCTTCGCCCCGTCCAATCCGAGCGCAGCTACGCAACTCGGCAACTGCCAGCGGCGCGGCAACTCTGAATTCGCTATAAGACGGCTGGAGTATACGCGTGTGAAAACACTTGTCATCCGGAGCGCCGCGACAATCCCTTGAGCACGACGTCATTCGCATCATAGGCCAGGTTGAGCGCGGGCAATTCGTCACGCGTGAACCAACGAACCTCCGCCGCGTCGCTGCCCGCTTTCAAATCACCGCCGACCGGACGACACAAGAAATCAATCAACACATAGTGATACCGCACCCGTCCGTCGTCGCCTCGGATCACACGCTCATACACGCCCAGCAGTTCACCCGTCTCGACCAGCAGTCCCGTTTCTTCGCGGGCTTCACGGACCGCCGCTTCGCGCAGAGTTTCGCCGCATTCGAGGACGCCGCCGGGCAACGACCACTCGCCAAGCAGCGGCGGCTGTCCGCGGCGAATCAGCAGGACGCGCTGATCGTCGCGTTCGATCATCGCTATGGCGATCGACGATCACAGCGCCCACACCCACCAGCGGAGATTCCGGGTACTCACGTTTCATGCGACAGGTTTTCCGGGCCGTGGCAGGCGATTCATCATCACTCCTCGGAAACCGGAACAGTATACGGCCTTGAGTTAAATATTCTGACGGGCGCCGGCCCGCTATAGCGAATCGAGTTGCCGTGGCCGCAGGCCTCTTGCCGAGCTACGCTCGGCTTGGACGGGCCGAGGGCGCCCGTCCCTACACGAGCGCTCGGAATTACAATAGCCACCATGTCGCTTGACGAATACAAACGAAAGCGGCGCTTTGAGGAAACGCCTGAGCCTCCGCCCAAGCTCGAAAAACAATCGCGGCATCGCTTTGTGGTCCAGCGCCACGCCGCGTCGCGGCTGCACTACGATTTTCGCCTGGAGATGGAAGGCGTGCTCAAGTCGTGGGCAGTCCCCAAAGGCCCGTCGCTCGATCCTGCCGACAAGCGCCTGGCCATGCAGGTCGAGGATCATCCCGTTTCGTACTTCGATTTTGAAGGCACCATTCCCAAAGGCAACTACGGCGGCGGTACCGTGATGGTTTGGGACGAAGGGACGTGGGTGCCACTATCGCCGGTGCCAGTCAACGGCGAGTACGTTCCGGGAACAGAAAAAGAAGCTGCCGCCATGCTGGCGAAGGGCGACCTGAAATTTCGTCTGAAAGGGAAGCGGCTCAACGGCGATTTCGCGCTCGTACACATCAAAGGCCGCGCCGGAAGCAAAGGAAATGAATGGCTGCTGATCAAGAAGAAAGACGATCGCGTCGTCGCGGGATTCGACATCAATGAAGACGCGTATGACACCTCCGTCCTCAGCGGTCGCACCATGGCAGCAGATCGCTGGCGATGAAGGCTCGGCGGAATGGAAGAGCAGCCGTCCCGCATCGCGAGGGAGGGTGAAGGCCGCGTGGCTGGCGGACGCAATCGCACGCGCCGACTCAAAGCGAAAAGCTTTGAACGCGGAGGACGCGGAGAAAGAAGCTTTAACCGCGGAGAACGCGGAGGACGCGGAGAAAAATGGAAGAAAAGGCCCTAGACGAGCGGCGCGACATGTGGCTCACGCGAATACTTCGGATACAGCATCCAATGACAGCCGGGTCCAAAGATTCCACATCCAAATCACGAAGCAAGAAATCCTCTGCGAACTCTGCGCCATCGAACTCTGCGCCCTCTGCGGTTAAAGCTCTCGCCGGCGCTGAGGAGAAGCCCATGCCCACGGTCATCCATCCGATGCTGGCTACTCCCACCGGCGAAGGCCTTCGACGATCCTGACTGGCTGTTCGAAATCAAATGGGACGGCTACCGCGCCGTCGCCTTCATTGAAGACGGGCGCGTGCGTTTGGTGTCGCGCAACCAGAACGACCTCACGGCGCAGTTTCCCGAACTTGGGAGCCTGCCGCAATTCGTAAAAGCCCAGCGCGCCATCCTTGACGGCGAGATCGTCGCGCTCGATGAAGAGGGCCGCCCTTCTTTTAGTCTGATGCAGCAGCGGACCGGGTTCCAGCCGGGCAAACGGCGACTGCCGCGGCGCGAAGGCGTCCGGGTCGTTTACTATGCGTTCGATCTGTTGTACCTCGATGGCGTGGACCTGCGCCGCGTCGCGCTCGAACAACGCAAGCGGTTGCTGCAAGACCGAATTGAAAACAGCGAAGTCATTCATTTTTCCGACCACTACGCTGAGAAAGGTCTCGAGCTTTTCGAGGCGGCGAAGCAGCGCGAACTGGAAGGCATCGTCGCCAAGAAGCGTAGCGGCTCCTACGAAGAAAAGCGCTCGCGCAACTGGCTCAAAATAAAAATCACGCAGCGCCAGGAGTGCGTCATCGGAGGCTATACTCCTCCCGAAGGCAGCCGCGAATATTTCGGCGCGCTGGTGCTTGGGTTGTATGACCGGCAAGGGCGCCTCATTCACGTCGGGCAGGTGGGCACGGGCTTCGATCAGAAGGCGCTCAAACAAATCTTCGCTCTCTTGCAGCCGCTCAAGACGAAACAGAATCCGTTTTACGGCGAGATTGGCGGATTGCGAAAAGTTCTTTTTGTGCGCCCGGAACTTGTCGCCGAAATCAAGTTTGCCGAGTGGACTCACGAAACCGCGGAGGGTGGCCTTAAGCTGCGGGCGCCTGTATTCATGGGACTCAGAGATGATAAGTCGGCGGAAGAGTGCAGGCTGGAAGAAGCAGTGGCGAGCTAGCGTAGCTGCGGAAGCTCGGCATCGTTGCGGTAGCACTACACCTTTCATCATTGTCATCCTGAACGAAGTGAACGACCTGCATTTTGCCGCCCGCAAAGAATACATAGGTCCCTCGCTTCGCTCAGGATGACAAGGGGATTTAATTCGGGATCGCGGGATGAACTCGGGATGACAAGGTTAGGAGTCTAGGCGTAGGCACAGTTTTGTCGAGACGCGCGCTAGAAGGCGCCGCCGCCGCCGCCGCCGAATCCGCCTCCGGAGAAGCCTCCGCCGCCGCCGAATCCACCGCCCCCGCCGAAGCCGGATCCGCGGGAACTGGCCCTGGGAGCGGAGACGAAGACCTGGTGCATGTCCGACGCCATGCTGTGCATGGAGCTGGAAAAGAAAAGCGGACTGAAGCCGACGTAGCCGTTGGGCGAGACGTACCAACTCGGCGGGTCTTTTATTATTCCATCGAACGCCTGGGCCCAGTGATGTTCGACGCCCAGCGCCATGGCGTAGGGTAAGAATTTTTCGAAGGTGTCGGGCGGCATGCGCTTGATGCGGTCGGCGTCGACGCGGTTCATGAACTCCTGGAATCCGAGGACGGCGATTCTGGTGCGTGCACCCGCGACAGTCTTCGCCGTCATCTGGCGCGCGAAGAGCCACCAGATCAGCGCGGAAACCAGGACGCTGCCGATCACGAGGGGGATGGAATAGAAGAGGTTCATCCAACCCATGACCTGCACGGCAACCACAAGAATCGCAATAGCGACGCCGGCGACGATGCTGTAGCCATTGGCCGATTCCGGATCAAGGGTATAGATGCCTTTGCTCTTCAGCGAGGACATGATGTCCTCGCGCACGATGGGAATCACGGTGTAAAAACGATTTTTGAGATCGGAAAGGCGTACTCCGGTCCCGCTCAGAAAAATGTTATCCAGCATCACGCGTTCGTGCGGCGTAACGTCTGAGCCCCACTGCTCGCGTGGCTTTAACAAATGGAATAGATAATCTTTGTGGTGAAAGAGCAGGAAGGTGTCGACTTTCTCTTCGAGCTTGATGTAGCCGCGCACGGCCAGATCGACGATGGTGCTGGTGATGTCGCGGGGATGGATGATGTCGTCGAGTAACGTTCCGGCTTCGGCCGGACACAAGCCTTTCGGCGGCTCGTACTGCGGGGCGACGGAGACGCCGGGATCGGGATCGCGTCCCACGGAATACCAGAGGGCGAACATCACCGCCAGAGTTAGTAAGGGCAGAAATACGATGGGATTGCTGCTCAGAAACCAGCCAAACTTGGTGAGCGCCGAGGGAGGTTTGAGCACTCCCTGCGGAATATAGATGTCGATGGTGACGCCGCCGCGCATGGGAAGCGGACTGGTGGTTTCGAAAAGAACGTCGGCGCCTTTGACTTCGGCGGTCGCATCGCTTTGTTTGGAGCCGTAGACGCCGGTGAAGGCCTGAGCGCGCAACCCTCCGGCGGCATTTTCGGGCAGGGTCACGAAGGCCGCGGCGTGCTCGATGGGAACGGGCCAATCGTTGCCGGTCACGTTCCAGTAGAACTCGTCGTAACTATCGAAAAAGCGTACACCATTACGCACGGAGTAATCGATGTTGACGATGCGCGTCGTGTCCACCGCACCGGGAATGTAGATCTTGAGATCGCGGTACGCTCCGGACTTGCTGGAATCGTACTTCAGTTTGTTTCCGTTTTCGTCCTCGACGCTCAGGACATTGAGAAAGAGCGTGTAGTTGGTCCCCTGCGGCCCGGGATATTCGACCGGAATGGTGCGGCGAATGCCGTGCCACTCGCCGACGAAAACGAGGGTGATTTTTTCGCTGACCAGGGCCGTGCCATCGGCGGCTATGGAGATGGTGTCTTTGAAATCGGCTACGCGCCAGTTGTGGGACTGGGCAGTAGCGGTGGCAGAGAGCGCCAGAAGTAAGGATAGAACTAGCAGTCGGCGTTTCGTATAGGCTCCGCGGAACTCATCGTTGCAGCGAATCTGGAGTTGCTTTGGCTACTGGCAACTGCCGCGCTGCGCTTGGCTGGACGGGGCAGAGCCCCGTCACCACACGAACACATGCTCTAGAACTTCACCGCGACTGGTTCGCGATCGGCGGCAGCGGCTTCGAAGAACTGCTTCTGCTGGAAGCCATACATCCCGGCCAGAATGTTGGTCGGGAAAGATTGAATCTTGGTGTTCAGGTCGCGCACCACGGCGTTGTAGTAGCGGCGGGCATTTTGAATGGCATCCTCGATTTCGTTGAGAGAATTTTGCAGCTGTGTGAATTCCTGCGAGGCCTGGAGCTGGGGATAATTCTCGGCCACCGCAAACAGGCTTTTGAGCGCGCCCGTCAGTTGATTCTCGGCGGCAGCCTTGTCGACTGGGCCGGTGGCTTGCATGGCCATGGAGCGGAATTTGGCGACGTTCTCGAACGTGTCTTTTTCGTGGGCGGCGTAGCCCTTTACGGTTTCGACCAGATTTGGAATCAGGTCGTGGCGGCGTTTGAGCTGAACATCGATGTCGGACCAAGCCGATTCGGAGCGCACTCGCAACTGCACCAGGCTGTTGTACATCCCAATCAGGAAGACGCCCAACAGAACGACAACTGCAAGAACAATCCAGCCCATGCGGATTCTCCTCAATGCGGATTCAAGTGGACGTTACCAGCAAAGTTTCAAAGTTTCAAGGTTTCAGATTGCTGGGTAGTGTCCTAATACCGCGCGTGGCGTTGTAGCGCCGCCGTCCCGGCGGCTTTCCGGCAGGCATCATCCCCGGCGAGCCGAGGGCGAGGACGCCCTCGGGACGGCCGGCAAGGATGCCGGCGCTACTTAGACGGCAATATGCAAATTAGGACACTACCGGTTGCTGCGAGTCTTTTAAACGTCATTTGAACCTTGAAATTTGGAACAGTTGGCTTATTGCTGGGGAGCGAAGTATCCACGGCGGGCGCGGACTTGCAGATCTTTTTTCAGGGCAGTGATCTCGATCGAGCGGTAGCGGCCGTCGGCGTCGAAGTCGGAGGGCTTGTAGGAAACGGCGTACTGGCTGCGGAGTTCGTCTTCAATGGCGGCGAACGAGCGCGTAATGTCTTTCATCTTGTAGGGGAAGAAAGCGCGGCCGCCGGTGGCGGAAGCGAGATCCTCGAGAACTTTGTCGCCGCGGAGAATCAGGCCGCTGTCGTCGGTAGAGATGGCATAAATGATAACTTCGGCGCGCTGCGCCATTTCAATTGCCTGGTTTGCCGTGTGTTCGCTCTGATTGTCCTCGCCGTCGCTGAGGATGACGATGGCTTTGCGAATGGGACGATCGGACTGTTCGCGCAGCAGCTTTTCCTTGCAAGCCTTGTAAATTGCGTCATAGAGCGCGGTGCCGCCGCCATTCTTCAGGCGCTGTACTCCGGCGGCGAGCAGTGCCACCTGGTCGGTGAAATCCTGGGTGAGGCGGCTCTCCTTGTTGAAGCCTACGACGAACGCGCGGTCGTAGCCGGGACGGACGATGTGCTGCAGAAATCCGGTGGCTGCTTCTTTTTCAAATCCAAAGCGGCCCTGCACGGATCCGCTCACGTCCATGAGCAGGCCCAATTCGATGGGGAGGTCGGTCTCGCGGCGGAAGTTGAGGATGGACTGCACGGGCTTGTGGTCGTCGAAAATAGAGAAATCGTTCTGGTTCAGATTGCGGACGAATTTGCCGTGACGATCGGTCGCTATGAAGAGCACGTTGACTTCATCGACGCGTTTCTTGATGGTGAGGATAGGTTCGTCCGCCTCGTCGCTGGTGGCGGCGGGCAGAGCAGTGGGGCTGCTGGAAGCGGCAATGACGTAAGGGCTGCCTTGGGCGCATCCCGAGACGGACATACTGAGAACTGCGGCGATCGCGAATGCTAGGATGAGTGCCGATCCGCCTGGCGCCAACCCGAATTTGATGCGCTTCGTCATTCCTTCTTCGTCACTTCTTCTTCGCTCATTTCTTCGCCTGGCTCGTGAACCCTAATCTCGGAACCCCTGTGAATGTCGGAACCTTCAACTAATTCGATGCACGCCGGGGACCGAAAAAACCAACAAACGCGGTTCCATTGAATGTAGGCCTTGATTGAGCGCAAGTCCAAGTTACAAAAGGAGTACGCAGACGGTGCATCGTTTAACCATAAGCCAGTCAATAGCTTGGAAATCATTCTCAGGATACTTTTTTCCCCGGTTGCGGAGACTTCGGTGCAATAACTTCTGCACTCCACATAACTGTAGCTTGAATGCAGCTGCGGTATCGACCCCGGCGGGCGACAGTGGTAAGCTGCAAAACGACAATCTGGAAATGCGGAAAACTGTCTCCCGTCCGGGGTGGCGATATGTATTTTGAACAGTTTTATCTCACCTGCCTGGCCCATGCTTCGTACATGATCGGATCGGAGGGCGAGGCGGCGGTGGTCGATCCGCAGCGCGATGTGGACATCTATCTGAAAGCGGCCGACGAGCAGAATCTTAAAATCCGCCACATATTCGAAACTCATCTGCACGCCGACTTTGTTTCCGGACACAAAGAGCTGGCGGCGCGCACGGGCGCGAAAATTATATCGGAGCGCAGGCCAACGCCGGATTTCCGCATGTGCCGCTGACCGACGGCTTTGAAGTGAAGATGGGAGCGTGCGGATTCGCGCGCTGGAGACGCCGGGACACACGCGCGGAGAGCGTCTGCCTGGTGGTTGCAGTGGAAAACAAATCGTCGTCGAAGGCAAGTCGTCTGAAACAAACACCTCTACGGCAAATCAGGGCAGCCCTGCGCGGTGCTAACTGGCGATACATTGTTCATCGGCGATGTCGGACGCCCCGATCTTTCGCGCACGCACACGCCGCGGCAACTTGCGGG
>CAWCDV010000003.1:0-36972 GCA_963794365.1 uncultured Acidobacteriaceae bacterium | reverse complement strand
GCGAGTGGCCCGTACGACCCGTCCCGCATTATCATAGCGTATGAATTTCGGCTTTTCAGGGAGATGGTGTTTCTGTTTCTTCTGGTGCTGATCTTTCGGCCCCAAGAAATTGCCTGAAATCGGCCGCCAGATCGGGCGCTTCATGAACGAATTCAAGCGCGCCTCGTACGAATTCCGCTCGCAGATCGAATCCGAAATCAATTCCCTCGACGTCGGTGTGAACCGCCGCAGATCCTGCCGCCCCTCCAGGAACCGCTGAATCGCTCGCCAACCGCATCTTTAATCCGCCCACGACCGAAAAGATAGAGGCGGCGGAAATGCCGCTGCGGAAACCGCCGCTGCCGAAGGCCGCCGCACCGAGTCGCCGCGACCAAGGCCGCCGCCGAGACTGTCCCCGTTCCGCGCCTGCGCCCGCTCCAGCGGCCCGAAAGTAGCGCCGGATGCCTGAAGCAACCGCTTCTTCTCCTCTGAACGATTCCCCAAAGAAGAAATGCCCACGATGGGTTTCCTCGACCACCTCGAGGAACTGCGCCGCGCATTGTCTATTCCATCGTCGCGGTCGCGGTCGGCTTCTTTGCCTGCTGGGGATACGCAGAGAAAATCTACGAGATCATGCAGCGGCCCATCATGGTGGCGCTGCAACACAACGGCCTTTCTGAGAAACTCGTCTATCTCAACCCGACCGAGCCTTTCAACCTCTACATCAAAATCGGAGCGATGGCCGGCTTTTTGTGGCCTCGCCGTTTGTGCTCTACCAGATCTGGCTGTTCATTTCGCCCGGCCTCTACCGCCACGAGAAGCGCTACGTCATGCCCTTCATGTTTTCCACGGTGGGGCTCTTCCTAGCGGGCGGATACTTTGGCTACAAGCTCGTGTACCCGCAAGCGCTGGAATTCCTGATCAGCTACGGCAAACAGTTCCAGCCGATGATCACGATCGGCGAATATACCGACCTGTTTCTGACCATCATCATCGGCATGGGCGTGATTTTCGAAATGCCCATCCTGGTCTTTTTCCTTTCTCTCATGGGCATCGTGACCGCTGGCTGGATGTGGCGCAACCTGCGTTATTCGATCCTGGTCATCTTCATCATTGCCGCTATTGTTACGCCTACCACCGACATTCTGAACATGTGCATCTTCGCGGCGCCCATGGTGGCGCTATATGTATTGAGCATCGCCATTGCGTGGCTGGTGCATCCCAAGCAGCGCAAGAAACGCGCGGAAAAGAAAGGTTCCTGACCAATCAGGGCATAGAGGCTATCCATGAAAACCACCAACGACGCTAAGGGTCACTAAGAACAAGCGCGCAAAGACCTTCGTGTTCCTTCGTGTCCTTTGTGGTTCACGATTTGTTTGTGCTTTTGACCCTCGGTTTGGTGAACACTGCGGCTCGCTCGAAAGGATTCGTCCGCCCCACCGGCGCTGCCACTCAGCGCTCCGCGAAATCCGAATATCCCGCTGCCCCTGCTCCGCCCGAAGCCCCCCCCGACTCCAGCCCGCTCCCGCAGATCGACGCCAAGCGTGCTTTCCAGTACACGCGGGAGGTTACCGCCTTCGGCGCACGCTACATGGGCAGCGAGAATCACAAGAAACTTGAGCGCTACATCCTGGACCATCTCAAAGGCGACCAGGTAGAAGACGACGCTTTCCTCGCCGACACGGTGGAAGGAAAGTTTCCCGTCCACAACATCATCGCGAAATATCCGGGCAAGAAAGATGGCATCATCGCGATCCTTGGGCACTACGATACGAACTACCCTCTGCGCGACACCGGTTTTGTCGGCGCCAATGATGGCGGCTCATCCACCGCCATCCTGCTGGAATATGCCAACCAACTCCGTGGCAAGACGCGCGACGGCTATAGCGTATGGCTGGTTTGGACTGATGGAGAAGAAGCGGTGCGGCACTGGTCGGAAACGGATAGCCTGTACGGCACGCGCCATCTCGCCGAAAAATGGGACAAGGACGGCACGCTAAAAAAAATCAAGGCAGTGATGGTCATGGATATGATCGGCGACGCCGACCTCGACATCCAGCGCGACACCAATCGACTCCGTGGTTGCTCGACCTCATCTACGCCGCCGCGCAGCGGGGCGGCTATCAATCTCACTTCTTTGCTCTTCAGGGCCCCATGGAAGATGACCACATTCCCTTTGTAGAGCGCGGCGTGCCCTGCGCCGACGTCATCGACCTCGACTACGGATACAACAACGTCTTCCACCACAGCCCGCAAGACACTATGGACAAGCTCAGCCCCAAGAGCCTGGAAATCGTCGGAAACACCACGCTCGAAGCCATCCGGATGCTCGATCGGCGCTAGTATCGACGCCTAGTACTCGGCGCTCCTCCGCTGCTAAAATTAAAGACCCACAGAAACATCCAACTCAAAGTTGTGTTATCGCAATTGGAGGATGGTGAAAAAATGAAAAAGCTGATTGGATTGCTCGCGATATGTTTCGTGTTTTCTCTCTCAGCCCTGGCACAACACGAAGAACATGGCGGCGCCCGGCCAGAGGTCGGTGGCGGTCACCAAAACATTCCTAAGCACGGTCCTGCGAAAGTAACCACTCCGCATCCGGTGGAGGAAAACCGCAAGTTCAACGACAAGGCAGGACATCCCGAAGCTCCCCACGTACATGCCAATGGACAATGGGTGGGCCATGATACCGGCCGCGAACGACGCCCATTACCATCTGGATCATCCGTGGGAGCATGGTCGCTTCACTGGTGGTATCGGGCGCGGCCACGTCTGGCGCCTCGCCGGCGGTGGTCCCGGCCGCTTCTGGTTCGGCGGTTTCTATTTCTCCGTGGCTCCCTACGACGTCGGCTTCTGTGACGGCTGGCTCTGGGATTCGGACGAAATCGTCATCTACGACGATCCCGATCACGTCGGCTGGTATCTCGCTTATAACGTCAGGCTCGGAACCTACGTCCACGTGATGTATCTGGGAGCGTGATGTATACGGAAAGATAGAGCGGTGAGATTCTTGCGATGCACTTTGGTCCGGTGAAGAGACGGGCGGGGATGCCCGGCTCTCCACCAGCCAAAGATTTCGCTACTTCTTTTCTTCGCTCTTGTCGTCCTTCTTTTCGTCCTTATTCTTACCGGCATTCTTATCAACGATTGAGAGCAGTTCGACCTCGAAGATCAGGGTCGCATTGGGCTCAATTCCGCCGCGCGGTTCGCCCCGTTCCCCATACGCCAGGTTCGAAGGAATGAAGAGCTGCCACTTCGATCCCACGGGCATGAGCTGCAGCGCTTCCGTCCATCCTTTGATGACTTGCCCGACTCCAAACGTTGCCGGTTGCCCCCGCTTGTACGAGCTGTCAAATTCCGTGCCGTTGATGAGAGTGCCCCGGTAGTTACACACAACCTGGTCGCTCGCGGTGGGCTTCGGTCCGTCGCCCGCTTTCAGAATCTTGTACTGCAAGCCGCTGGGCAATGTAACGACGCCTTCTTTCGTTTTGTTCGCGGCGAGAAATTTTTCGCCCTCGGCCTTGTTCGTAGCCGCAGCCTGTTGCAATTTCTCCTGCTGTTCTTTGCGTACCTCTGCCTGCACCTCGTCGAGCACGGCCTTTGCTTCTTCTTGCGTCATACGCGTCTTACCGCCGGACATCGCGTCCTTCAATCCTTCGGCTGTCAGATTCCAGTCCACCTCCACCGACTGCTTTTTCAGGCTGCCGCCAACCTGTGTCCCGATGTCCATTCCCAGCGCATAGCTGAACTTTTCTTTTCGCGTTTTAAGGGGAGCAGGCTCCGTGCTCTTCGCCGCCGTGGCCGTCTTCTTCACGGGAGCTTTCGCCGTTGGGGCCGCTTGCGGAGTGTTGCCTGCAGGAGCCGCTGGAGTCGTTGCCGCCGGTGTGCTTGTTGCTGGAGTCTGCTGCGCGTAGCCATCTCCGGCCAGCATCATCCCTGCGGCCAATAGAAAGGTTGTAATGAGAAATCTTTGCATTTACCTATTGTCACATTGCTCCGCATTCTGCGCCAGACCGGAGGTAACAGGGTAGTGATCTAATTCCGTGTTGCGGGGCTGCGAGCTTCGAGCGACGACCTTGCAGAAAACTTTTGCCCGCAGCTCGTGGCTCGCGGACCGCAGCCCATTTCGCTATAATCCCTCCATGAGAACCACTCGTTTGTTCCCCTCGCACTGCTCGTGATCGCGCTCGCCTCGGCCAGTTCGGCCAAGATTCTGGTTCAACTCAAAGATGCCCAAGGCAAGGTTGTAGGCTCCGCCATTCTTTGGGAATCGGCCCCGGGCATTGAGATGGAAGTCGATCTCGAAAATCTGCCTCCCGGCGAACATGGTATCCACTTTCATCAAAACGCGAAGTGCGACGCCCCGGACTTCAAGTCCGCGGGAGGCCATTTCAATCCCGATGGGAAGAAGCATGGATTGGAGAATCCGGAAGGTCACCACGCCGGTGACAACCCCAACTTCACGGTGGGCGCGAACGGCAAAGCGCATTTCAAGTGGCAAGATAAAGACGTCACGCTCGGCAGCGACAGCCATTCGCTGTTCAGCAACGGAGGCACCGCTCTCGTGGTGCACGCCAAAGCCGACGACCAGAAGACCGACCCCGCGGGCAATGCCGGCGACCGCATCGCCTGCGGTGTGATTACAAAGTAGCGTCGGAGAAATTTCCGCCGCGTGACACGCGGCGGCCCCGCAAGAAGCGAACGTGTAGGGACAGCCACCCCCGGCTGCCCGATGCAAGCGCAGCTCGCCAGGATTTTTGTCGCCAACGTGCAAATCCAGGAACGTGGCGACGCTTGGCATATTCACTCCGATCAAGTTGAATAAAGAAACTCCAGCGCCTCCGGAAAGCGCGCTGCCCAGGCCGATTCGTTGTGTGCAGCATTTTCTTCGATGCGGACCTTCAGCCGTTGTTCGTCCAAGCCAGCCTCGCGCAGAATCGATTCCAGTTCGCGGACGTCGCCAACGATCCTTTCGTCTTTCTCCGGTTGCCCCACTTCCCGCGTCCCCATCCCCAGGAACGTGCGCTCCGGCCAACCGCGGAATCGACGGCTCTCTTCCAGAATTCTCCGGTTCGCCACGGAGAGAGACGGGCTCTCGATCAGCAATCGCCCAAACACGCCCGGCGCCGCCAGTTGCGTGTACAAAGTAATCAGGCCTCCCAGAGAAGACCCGCCCAATCCCGTATTCGCCGGCCCCTTCAAAACCGAATAATGTTCCTCGATCAGCGGCATCACTTCACGCTGCAGAAAATCCGGATAGCATTTTCCCTTCGGGTTAGAAACTCTAGGATCTCTTGACTTATACGGAATGTACTCGCAAATCCGGTTCTTCGTGTTGTCGATGCCCACGATAATCAGTGGCGGAACTTTCTGTTCGGCGATCAAACGCGCCGCGCTCTCGCCCACCTGCCAGTGCACTCCCGCGAAAGCCGTTACCGGATCGAACAGATTCTGTCCGTCATTCAGGTAAAGGACCGGATAGCAAGTCTCGCCCCAGCCGTCATAGCCGGGAGGCAGCCAAACCCGCAACAGTCGCGTGTTCCCGAAGATACCGCTGCGGAGCTCATGCAACCACAGGTTGCCGGCCGCGACCGGCATGGCAGCGATGGGCGCAGGCGTCGTCTTCGGTTTTAGTTTTCGCGTTGTGGGCCGGGACATGGAGTGAATCGAACTGTCGGCTGTCTGCTCTCAGCTTTCGAAAAACCTTCGGGCCGGCCCTTATGTACTGGGTACTGGCCACTGGCCACTGGCTACTCACTGCCACGGTCTCGCGTCCACCAGATCACCGCTGTCAACATCGTCGTCATAGCAATCAATGCCAGCGAACTCAAACATAAAATGCACCAGACTCCCAGCACGCGCGCTTCAATGTAGGTCAGATACAAAGCAAACGCCAGGCCCGCGGCAGCAGCGCCGAAAAGCATTGCCGGAGTCTCGCGCCGCTCGCGATACACTGTCGCCAGCCCCGCCAGCGCCGCATACCCGAGCATCCCAATCAGCGCGACCGGGATTCCCAGAATCGACGAATATTCGCTGCGGTTCACGATGTCGCAATTGAACGTTTCCCCGATATCGCAATACGCCGTCTTTGAGGTCGCGTAATGATGCTGTAACGACACTGACGACACCGCGATTCCGCACACCGCCAGAATGGCCACAAAGCTCATCAAACGCTGCGCTCAGATCGGTCATGGCAGTGCGCACCCGGTGCGGTCGCTCAGTTCTTGCAGAGTAAAAACGCGCTCCACTCTTTCACCCGTAGGCGGAAACTGCCAAGTCGGATAATGCTTGATGTCTTCGTCTTTGCAAACCTGCGAAAGACCGCGCAGGTCGCCTTTTATGCCGCATTCCACATAAGGAGCGTACTCGAACGACGCACCGAACTTTTCTTTCTGCTCCACGCAATGCGGACACCACCACGCCCCGTACATTTTCACGCCGCGCCCGGTCAGACAGCGCGCGAACGCATCGTGCTTGTGCTGGGTACGGTGGTCAACATAGTAGGCCACCCCGAGCGCCGCAACGATCAGCACGGCATAGATCGCAACGCGCCTCCAATTCCGGCTGGAGGTTTTGATCCCGAATTTTTCCTTTTGCCGTTCTCTTCGCTCTTGCGACATGGATTTTTTATATCACGACGGCTGAGAGTGGAGCCGGGCGCTTGCCCCGTCTCAAACCACCACCCGGAGCGCCGAGGGCAGCACGTCGATCGCCCGGCACTCCAGCGTCAGCACCTCGCCATCCACCATCACAGCCACCGGACCGTCGAGGCGAAACTCCACCCGCCTAACTGCCCGCCGCTCCGCCAGCGGGTGCCGTGTGTGCGTGCCATCATAAAGCGTTGCCAAATTCCGGATCAGCCCCAATCGCCCAATCGGCCCCCACCGCACATACTCGATCAATCCATCATCCGTGACCGCGTCGGGCGCGATCATCATTGTGCCACCCGTAAACTTACTGTTGTTGAATGTCAGAAACAAACAGCGTCGCGCATCAAACTCTCGCTGTTCGTCGAACCTCACCGGAAACGGGCCGCCGATCAAGCCGCGCCAGAGCAAGAAAAATCGACAGCAGATACCCGAACTGCCCAAGGCCCTGAAACCGCCGGTGCCGCAGCGCCGCCACGTCCGCTGCAAACCCCATGCTCAACAGATTCGTGTAGTAGATCGCGCCGTCTTTGTGCGTCAATCGCAAAACATCACAAGGCCGCGAACGCCGCGCCTCCAGCGCCCGAAGAGCGTGCTCCAAACCGCTCTCTCCGGAAGTGACATCCTCGAAATCCCGCAAAAACGAATTCCCGGTGCCCAGCGGAACAAATCCTAGCGTAGGAATCTGTTCTTCCGCACTTGGAACTTCCTGAGACCCGAGACCTAAAGCCTGAGACCTGCTCTCCGGGAACAGCCCGTTGACGATCTCATAGGAAATCCCATCCCCGCCCACTGCAAGAAATTTCCGAAAGCCGCGCCCATAAGCCTCGCGCGCAATGTGCGTGGCCTCGCCCGCCGCGCGTGTCTTCGTCGCCTCAATCGCAATGCCCGCACCCCGCAACCGATCAAGCGCGGCTGTCACGCGCTCGCCGCAACGTCCCCCGCCCGCCGCCGGATTAATAATGGCAAGAAAAGTTTCGTTCACACTTAGCTCTTGGCTCTTAGCTCTTAGCCTTTGGCCCTTGGCGATTCTTCCGAACGACTGAAAGTTGGGAGCTAAGAGGCCAAAAGCTAGATCCCCACCACTCCCGCCCGCGCAGCGCCCGCCCCAATCTCCGCCGCCAATTCTCCGCGCTTGATTTTCAGCGACGCCGTCCGCGGAAAATCTTTCTCCCACACCAGATATCCGCCCACGCGCTTGAAGTCGGCCAGCCGCCGGTTCCGCGCCACAATCTCTTCGCGCAAACGGTCGTCGAACTGCTGGTTCTGTTCCAGTCGCACCACCAGCATCAGCATCTCGTTACCGAGAGTCTTCTGTGGCCATAAATAATTCGCCGCAAACACGCAGTATTCCTTCACCGGCAGGCCATCAAACACGGCCTCAATGTCCTCGGGATAAATATTCTTCCCGCCCTCGGTGACGATCATATCTTTCTTGCGCCCGACGAGTTGCAAGTGCCCGCGCCCATCAAAGCGTCCCAGATCGCCCGTCAGCAGCCAGCCTTCGACGATCGTCTGCGCCGTCTGTTCCGGGTCGTCCAGATAATGCGACATCACCGCGCGGCTCCGCACCGCCACTTCCCCGATTCCATCGCCATCCGGATTCAGCACGCGCACCTCGGTTCCGGGCAGGGGCTTGCCCACCGTATCGGCGCGAAATGGTTTCAGATCGTTAAGGGTCACGGCCGTGCAAGCCTCTGTCAGCCCGTACCCGCAAGTTACCGGAATTCCCAGATCGTAGAAGAACTGCAACGTCGAAGGATCCGTAAAAGCCCCGCCAACAATCAACGCTCGCAGTTCCCCGCCAAACGCCTTGTGTACTTGCGGCAGCAAACGCCGGCTCAACTCCACCCGCGGACGCCCTCGCGTCAACATTTTATTCAGCCCGATCAGCCGGTCCAGCATCCAGCGCTCGCGCGGCTTCAGTTCGTCAAACTTCGCGCGCAGTCCGCGTTCCAGATTCTTCAGCACCATCGGCACCAGGCTCACATAGGTGATGCGATAGCGCACAAACGCATCGCGCACAAACTCCGGACGCAGCGTCCGCAAATGGACCACGCAAGCTCCGCACACGAACGGCCCAATGAATCCCACCATGAAATCGATCGCGTGATTAGTCGGCAGAATGCTCAAATAGCGCACGCCCGGCCAAAATGGATACCACGCCGTCAGCGAAGCGCACTGCTCCAGGTAACTGTCATGCGTGAGCACGCATCCCTTCGGACGCCCGCCCGTGCCCGACGAATAGACGATGCAGGCCGTGTCCTCGCGCTGCCGTGCCACAAACCTGCGGATCGCCCTTCCTCTTGAATTCTTCCCAGCGATAAGCGCCGTGCAAGTCTTCTCCCACCGGCGCTTCCGTCACCAGCACAATCTCAACCTTAAGTTTTGCGAACTCCGGCGACTGCGTGATCGCCCGCCACAAGTAATACTCCACAACCAGAAACCGCGACTTCGAATGCGCCAGCAGTTGCAGATGCTCGGCCGCGGTTAATTTGTAATCCAGCGGAACCAGCACCCCGCCGCAGAAAAAAATCGAGTATGCCGAAATCAGCCATTTCGACTGATTCGTCATGATGATCGCCGCGCGGTCGCCCGCCTTAAACTCGGCGTCCTCAAGCGCCCGGCAAAGCGGACGCGCCATTTCCTTAAAATCAGAGTAAGTAAGCCGCACTTTTTCGCGGTCGCGATCGGCTTCAATCAGGCAGGTTTCGTTCGGCCAGCGCTCCAGCGCATCCTTGAGCGCTGCACCCAGGCTGGCATATTGGCGGAGATCAAGCATTCCAAGATTTCGTTAATTGCCCGGCTTCAGCCGAGCCCGAGCGAAACGAGGGCTTAGCCTCTGAGAAGCTGCTGTCCCCGTCGACCTGATCAGAAACAGCCCTAGATTTTCACCTACGCGACGACTATCCACTGGACACTTGTTCTAAAGCCGCGCCTGAATCCGATTCGCCAGCGTCCGGAAATCCGACACGCCCTGCAGTTCATAGTCCGGCAACTCGATGCGGAAGTGATGCTCCAGTCGCGTCAGCAAATCAAGCGCCTGCAAACTATCGATTCCCAGCGTCTTGAAAAAGTCGTCGTCGGCAGAAAGCTTCTCCCGCGGAACCTTAAAGTGGGTCGCGGCAAGATCGAGAATCTGGTCGAGTGTGTGATCGGTCGCCGGCATGAATACGTGCGCCTCTAAAATCACCAACTACAAATTACCAATTCACGGCAAATACGGCTGCACTCCCTCGTTCTCCACAAACTTGCGCAGCCCTTCTTCGACGGCTGGACGCGAATAAAGGTCGCAGAAAATATCAATCTCCCGCTTCAACTCTTCATACGGAATCGGCTTCACAAATTCCTTCGCCGTCGCTGCCGTCCGCCGGTCAAATTTTCCGACTTGGCTGGCCGTTGCGCGTGCTACCCGCAGCGCCTCCCCTTCGGCGGCAATCTGGCTCACCAGCCCGATCTGCTGCGCCTTCATCACATTGAAACTGCGCCCGGTGAGCAGCAGATCGCGCACCACCGCATTGCCCAAATCCCGCTTCAGCCGCGGAATCCCGCCGAAGCCAGGAATCAGCCCCAGCCGCAGCTCGGGGAAGCAAAATCGCGCCATGCGGTCCGCAATAATAATGTCGCAAACCAGCGCCAGCTCAAACCCGCCGCCAAACGTCACGCCGTGCACCGCCGCGATCGTCGTCAGCGGCGCCGCATCGAGCGCGTTCATCACGGAGTGAATGCGCTCCAAAAATTCCCGCACCCCGCGCAGGGCTGCGGTCCTTTCCATTTCTTGTCCGCGCTGAAACAGCTCGCGCAAATCCGCTCCGGCTGAAAACCCGGCCTTCAACGTCGAATGTACAATCAACGCCTGCGCTTCGTTCGCCAGCCCGGGCAGAGCCGCCGCAAACTTTTCCAACTCGTCCAGCGTGAGCGACCCGATCTCGTTGCAAGGATCGCGATGCAATGCCAGCTCAATCGCTCCGTTCACCATCTGCCACGAAAGCGTCTGCCCTTTGAAGTCGTTCATGCCGTCTTCGCCGCCTGGTTCTTCGGGGCCAGGTTCTTCGGGGTCTGGTTCTGCGAGGTCAGGTACATCGCGTCAATCTCGTTGCGAAACCGCTCGGCAATCAAGTCGCGCTTCAGCTTCCCGTTCGCCGTTAGCAGGCCGCTCTCGATGGTGAACGCTTCCTTCACCAGATGAAACGCCCGCACCTGCTTGTAATGCGGCAGGTCCTGATTCACCAGGTCCAACGCTGCCTGCGTCTTCTCGCCGCTCACCTTGCCCGTGACCAGCGCCGCCAGATATCCGCGCGCGTTGCCCACGAGCACCACCTGACTCGCGCCCGGCAACTCGCGCAGAATCTTGTCCTCAATCGGCTCGGGCGCAATGTTATGCCCCGACCCAAGAATAATCAGGTTCTTGATGCGCCCGACAATCTTCCAGTTTCCGTTGGCGTCCACTTCGCCTTGATCGCCGGTACGAAACCAGCCGTCGCGCAGTACTTTCGCCGTCTCCTCCGGGCGATTCCAGTATCCTGGGAAAATATTCGGCCCGCGCACCACGATCTCCGCATTCTCCGCGATCTTCATCTCCACGCCCGCAATCGCCGGCCCCGCGCGGCCCGGAATGACCGGCGCATCCGGATCATCCATGGTGCAGATCGCCGTCGTCTCGGTCAGGCCGTACACTTGCAAAACGGGAATGCCCAGCATCATAAAAAATAGTTGCGTCTCCACACTCAGCGGCGCCGAGCCACAAATCAGCGCGCGCAGTTTTCCGCCGATCATCTTCTTGCGGATGGTAGGAAACACCAGCCGATTCGCCAGCCCGAGCCAGACCCCGTCCCCGGCACGCGATTGTCCCTCCTGCCGCCGCACCCACGCGCCCTTTGCCTTGGTGTACACCTTCAACGGAAATCCGCCCGTACTCCAAAGCTGCTCGTCGACCGCTTTGCGCATGCGTTCGAGAAGCGCGGGAACATTCAGGAAATAATCCGGCGCCGCCATCCGCATCTCGGTAGCAATCTTTCCCAGGTCCGTATTCAACGTCAGCTTACTTCCGCGCAGCAGGCAGGTCAGCATCATGATCCACGAACCGGCAAAGCAAAGCGGCAAGTAATGAAACACCGCGTCCTGCCCCGGCCGCGTCTTCCCCGTGTCCCCCAGTATCGGGCGACCCTTCATAAGGTGATCCAGCTCTCCCCGAAGTGCAGCCCAGCATGTGCCCGACGTTGCCCGCGTTCAACATCACGCCCTTCGCCTCGCCCGAGGTGCCCGAGGTGTAGATGATCGTCACCACATCTTCTTCCGCAACCTCCAGCGCCGGATCCTCCGCCGGCTCGCGCCCTGCTGTGAAAACATTTTCGAAGCAGAAACTCGGCGGCGCTTCGGGCCAAGCTTCCGCGATGGCATTGGCCAACGACCTCTCGCCGCAGGCAATCACCGCCGGCCAGCAATCCTTCATCATCGCGACCAGTTCGGCCGGCGCCTGTCGCGCGTACAGCGGCACCACCGTCAACCCCTCCGCCATGATGGCCAAATCCATCGCCACCCATTGCAGCGAGTTATGCGCCAGCAGCGCGCACCGGTCGCCCTTCTTCAGCCGCAACCGCCGCAGATAAGCCCGCGCCACCAGTACCTGCGCCAGCAACTGCCGCGCCGTGAGCCGAACCGCTCGACCGTCGCGCATTTCCTGCAGCACGATGGCATCGCCGCTGCGCTCCAGGCTCGCAAACATTTGTTCAAGAAATGTCATCGGCTCTTCAAATTGTCATCCTGAGCGCAGCAAGAGCTTCACGAAGTGAAGCTCTTGCGGAGTCGAAGGACCCCTGCACCTTTAAATTCGGCACCGTCGCTGCAAGGCGTTCTCCCCGTGACGTCTACCCGTACGCCGCCACCAGCCCGCAGCAAGCTCTCGCTCATCAGCGGCAAATAATCCTCCCAGCTCCATTCGCCGCGCCGAGTGGGAAAATCCGGATACCGCCGCTGCACTGCTTCTTCGAAATACACGCCCATGCGCGCCATCAGTTTCAAATTCCGCACCACGCTCCGCGCGATCCCATCGGCAATCCGCTCCACGTCGCGATCCAGAATTTCGATCGCCGCCAGAGTCCTCGCCTCCAGGTCACGGATCGTCCACATTCATCAGCAACTCCGGATGCCCGCGTTCATTCATCAGATTCCGTATGCGCTCATCCATCGTGATGCCCGCCGACGCCACCAGCGCCGGCATCGAAGTCACAATCCCGTGATAGCGCGAAGACACCATCATGCGGCAAGCACGCAGAATGCTGACCATTTGGTACATGTTGTAATCGTCCGAGGTCAGGATCGGAACTCCGCCCAGCTTCTCCGAGATGCGCCGGCAAGGCCGGGCATCCATGCGCTCGGTCGCCGCCATGATCACGAACACATTCCTTTTCTGCCGGAACGCGGCCACCGCCTTTGCAATCGAACTCAAGTAATGTTCGTACGCTCGCTCCGCCTCCGGCCCCGCATGATGAAAGTAGGGCCCGCGGTAGTGGCTCTCTTTGTATGCGCCCGTCAGGCTGTGCAGCGCGGCCTTCGCCACCGACGCCTTCACCGGCCACTCAAACGGATTAATCGGACACACCACCAGCACCGGAGTCTTCCCGTCCCAACCCACATCGCGCAGTGCTTTTTGCCCATACTCCGCGCCCAGCGGCTCAAAAGTCCACGCCGTGTCCGTACCCAATTCCGTCGGCACGCCCATCTCGCGTAGAATCTTCCGCGACTCGTCATTGCGCGTGATCACCAGCGAATTCCTGCAATAGCGCTCACACATCTTCGCGACCAGCGGATCCATGTGTCCCGCCTCGGCGCCGTAGCCGATCGACAACTTGTTCTCCGCCGCCGCAATTCCCAGCGACCCGATCATCATCGTCGTCAGCGCATTCGCAAATTTCGATTTGAACATCGAACCTTCACACGCCACCACACCATGATGTTTCGGTACTTCATTCGCCAGAAAGGGCGGGAAAATATCCGGCAGCCGCACCTGCGATGTCCCGTCAAAATATCCGCGCGACCGGTCAAAATTAAACGTCATCATGCTCAGGTCAACGTTCTCCGGCCCAAGAATCCGCCGGACCTGCCGCAGCATTTCTTCCACGCGCACATCCGACCCCGTATTGCGCGTGCCGTTGTAGCCCGCAAACAGCAACTTCAGTTTCTCGCCCGGCTGCCACGGCTCCCGCTTGCCCATCATCCACTGAACTTTCTTGCCCTCGATGATGCTCGATACCCACGCTTCCAGAACGAAGTCCATCATGCGGCGGACCCTCCTGCTTTCGTGCTCTCCGGCCAGGCTTGATATGGATACTCAAAATCGTGCTCGCGGCTGAACCGGAGCAGCGCAAAACTATACCGCGAAAACGGCGCGGGCTTGCGTCCCATTTCCGTTGTGACCCGCGTGTTGTCGAACACCGTATTCCAGGTCAAGTACGGCAAGAAGACCTGCAACAGCGCCGCTCCCAGCCCCACCGGTCCTTTGCGGTTCGCCAGCGTATTGACGATGGAGCCGAACGGCTTTTCCAAGACCGGCAAGAACAGCGGCCCGCGCTTGTTCTGCTCCGCCGCCAGCGCCCGAGTCAATTCCCGAAAGGTCTGAGAATCGTTGCCCGAAGAAAGATGATAGGTATCGTGCTCAGGATTCGCCTTCATGTGCAAAGTCGAAATCGCGTCCGCCACGAAATCCACATTCACAATGTCGATCTTGTCATGCGGACGAAACGGCAGCACCGGCAATCCCGCCAGAAATACGAACGACCGTACCATGTCGAACTGCGTCGTTTGCGGATACCGGCTGTCCCCCAACACGATGCTGGGGCGGAAAATCGTCAGCGGTACATCCGGCAGCAACTCGCGCACCATGTGCTCGCAGAATTTTTTCGTCCGCGCATACGGATCGTAATCCGATCGTTCCCACTCAATCGACCGGTCTTCCAAAACAATTTCGTGGCTGCGTTTCCCCGCCACCGCCACCGTGCTCACGGTCGAAAACCGTCGCAGTCCGTGATAGTACTGCGATTGCCGCGCCAACTGCAGCACTTCGAGAGTCCCGCGCAGATTCACATTTAGACAACTTTTTTCCGACTTCCGATTCAGCGAAGCCGCGCAGTGGATCACCGAATCGGTGGTGTGCACGAGCCGGTCGTAATCGCCAGGTTCGAGCCCGAACTGTGGCGAAGTGAGATCGCCGCGGAAAATCCGGATCTTCGCCTGCAGGTATTCATAGAATTTCGGAAACGGCAGGTGCAGCTGCAGGGCATTCCAAAGCCGCAGCTCCGCGTCACGCGGATCGCGGCCGCGCACCAGCATATTCAAGGTCGCGTCATGCTGCTCCAGCAGATTGGCGGCGACATGCGCGCCGATGTATCCAGTCCCACCGGTCAGGAATATTGCCACGTTGCTCCGTTCGTCCCCGTCTTCAAAGCATCGCCATTTTCGCGTGTTGAAGTTGTCGTTGTCGTCCTCGAGGGCGGCATCTGCAGCACTCGCGGCGCCCGCGCTTCCAGCGGACGTCCTTCAATCAGCGGATACGTCCACCGCCGCAATGCCGGAATATGAATGTCGATCCAATACTCCCACCAATCCAGTCCCGCCGTATCGTAGCCGAAGATTTCCTTCTCTTCGGGCGTCAGCGCCTGGGACAACTTCTCCACATTATCCGCGGCAAAATCGTGCTCGTTGTGCAGAATAAACGGCTCGAACAGTTCCACCAATTTCTCCACCCGCTCCAGATTGCGCTCAGTCTTCGCCAGCGGCTTCGTCATCGCAGATGGCAGCGGAGACATCACCCGCTGAATCGACTTGATAATCATCTTCTGCGCCGGCGCCGACATGCGGTTATAACGCTCCTTCGAAACCGGAATCGCATCCATGCGCAAGCGCAACCAGCATTCCAAACCTTCCTGTGCGCGATAGTGCCGCCGGTGCCCCAGCGAGGTCAACTCAATCGACCGCCCCATGTCGCAGGGATTCGTGCGCGACGTCGCCAGTTGATACAGCGGATCGTGCCGCCGCTCCACCAGCGCCGCGCTAATCAGCGTCATCCCGGCGCACACCGCATCCACCGGAATAATGTCCAGCAGCTTGCGTTCGTTCGAAGGCAGTTGCCGGAACGCCGTCCCCAGCAGATACGAAAGCGACGCCGAAGTATTTATCCCCTCATTCCACCCGCGAAACGGCTTCGTCACCGAAGTCTCGACTATTGACGGACGCACAATCGCAATCGGCAGCCCCGCGCCATCTCTCGCAATATGTTTCGCGATCAGCGATTCCGCCAGGCTCTTGGTGAACGTGTAAGTATTCGGCCAGCCTAACTCCTGCGCGCGCCGGGTGGCTTCTTCGGTAAGATGATTCTTCAGCCAGCGAACCTTATTCTTGCGGATCTGGTTTTCCAGCGCCTGCCCGCTCAAACCTTTCGCCGCATGCTCTTTGTTCAACGCCCGCTTCTTCAATTCCTCGGTAACTTCCGGCCCTTCCACCCGCGCTTCCGCCGACTCCACCAGTTCATGCAGGCGATACCATTCTTTTTCCGCATCGAAGTCGGCCACGCCCGCCGGCGTGTAATTCGGACTCACCTGCTCACTCACCCGCCCATCGCGCCGCCCCGCCACATAGCACGTCGAAAGATGCAGTAACGCCGCATGATCCGACCCGCGGATGAATTCGATCAGGTGATACGCCGAATCCACATTCGCCGCCAAAGCGTCCCGCAGATCGGGATTGAAATCCGTCAGCCCCGAGCTGTTGATGATCAGGTCCAGGTCAGCGCGCAGCCGCGTCGCCGTCTCCGAGTCCAGCCCCAAGCCCGGCTGCGAAACATCGCCCTCCACCACCTCAATTTTTTCCGCCAACAGAGCGCCCAGTTGGTCACCGTATTTTTCAAACAACGGATCGAAAACCGGCGATCCTTCGATCATTTTCTCGAAGCGTTCTTGCGCCGGACTCGACTTCTGCGGCCGGATCAGCAGATAGAGTTTCCCGATCTCGGGTAGATCCATCAACGTATTTTCCAGCCACACCTTGCCGATAAATCCGGTGACGCCGATCAGCATCACGCGTTTTCCGCCCAGCGCCTTCCGCACCGAAAACCGCTCCGGATGCCGCTTTTCGTCGAAATACACCATCGGGCGAACCCGCGGCGTCTCCACCCGCACCGCCGGCACAATCGCCGAGGCCAGCGCCTTCGGACCACGCAGACCAAGCGCCCGCACCCATCGCGCCGGACTTTGCTGCCCGTCCGGCCCCGCTTCGCGAATCCGCGCAAACAATCCCCGCGGCCGGATCACCGGACTCAGCAGCCGTCCCGGTCGCAACTCCATCGCGGAAATCGAGGCGGTTCGCAATAATCCACCGCACTCCCAAATGGCGCGCCAGCGGTCGCATCACATGCTCCAACCCCTGGCTCACCAGCACCACATCCACGCCCGTCGCCTGCAACGCCTTCAGTTGCCGCACTCCTTCTTCTTTGAGCAGCGGCTTCAGCTTGTATTCGAATTCTTCTTCGCCCAACAGATCAAGCCGGTCGCGAGTAATCCCGCGCAGCACGGCGTGCACGATCCGAGTCGCCGCCACGCGGTTCGCCGCATACAAAAATGGCCGCAGTAACGCCATCAAAAGCACCAGGCTGCGGCGCGCCGCCCGCGCGATATACGTCTGGCTGTTCCAGGTAAAAAAGGCGATCGGCCGGACCGTGGTCAGCTCCAGCAGGCTTCCTTCCACTCGCCAATAGACCGGCGACGAAGGCCGCGAACGCCCAGAAGGCAAAGCGCTGGCATCCAGCGACGTCCGCGCCCGCACTCCTTCGAGATGGTTGACTGGTTCCAAATCACTAGCCGGCAGCGCCTCGTTGCAAGACGCCTGATTGCAAAACTAAAGTCCCGAGACAACGTTACCAGAGGACTATCTCCCGCCTTACACTGCCCCGCCGGGAATCCGGGCGCAATCACCTATTCTAACCTCTCCTTTGCAAAGGACGAAGAAGAACTATGTCACCCCGCCCGCTCCACCCAGCACACGTCCCAGTACTTCCCGAACTTCCGCCCATTCTCGCTGAACACTCCCACCACCTTGAATCCGAATCGCCGATGCAGCGCTTCGGTAGCCGCATTCGGCAACACATACACCCCTACAAAACGATGAATGTCCTCGCCCTTCAACCCTTCAAACAGCTCCGCGTACAACCGCCTCCCCAGGCCCTTCCCCACCGCTTCAGGCGCGCAATAAATCGTCGTCTCCACCGTCGTCTCATACGCCGCCTTCGGACGAAACCGCGTCGTTCCCGCATATCCCATTACCACCCCATTTTCCTCGGCCACCACTAGCCGATACCGTCCCGTCGCGCTGAACTGCGCAAACCAAGCCTCCCGCCCCTCCACCGTGTAAGCCTCAACGTCAAAAGTCACCGGAGTATTCAGAACGTAATAGTTATAGATCTCGGTGATCCGCGCCAGATCTCTACGTTCCGCCGTCCGAATTCCCATCTCACTCATGCGCTCGCCTCGATTCTCTATTCCGAAATTACCGCATTGCTTACCCGACGACCACTGCTGCCCACTTGAATCGCTCCCTCGCATCAGGTTCAATCAAAGGCTACGATTCGGGTTCAATCTGAAAAATGCCAGCTATCTCGCCAGACTTTTCGCTCTTAAGGACACCCTGTTCCATTTATGGAGCTCCGATTTGAGTTCGACGCGGTGAACAAAATCCTGCTTGCCAGGCCTGAGGGTCGGCTCACGGATGAATCCTTCGCAGAGGTTTATGGCGCGATTCGAAAGTATTCGACCGCGACCGATGCCCGTGCAGGTATTTTTGACTTGTCATCCGTGACTGAGTTTGCGATATCCGCTGAAACTGTCCGTCGCTTGGCAAGACAGGAGCCAGCCATGCCAGACGCGACTGCACGCCCTCGCATTATTGCGGTCAAGAGCCCCAAGTGGATATGGTCTAGCCCGCATGTTTCAGATTGTGGGAGCGGGGACCCGGCCCCTGTTGGAAGTCGTACATACTGTGGACGAGGCCTTGGCGGCACTCGGCATTCAATCCCCACACTTCGAATCTTTGGAGTGACGCATTTTTTTCGCCGTCTACCGCATGACCCATCCTACGACGGCTGCCGCCGCAATCAGCCAGGCCGAGTTCACGCGAAACCGGAGCAAAGCAATCAAGCTCACGCCGAACACGACCAGCGTTGTCCAGTCCACTAGCGATGCCTTCCCCAACTGCCACGTCACCACCGCCATCAACGCGAGCGAGCCCGCCACCACTCCATCGAGCGCTGCCGCCGCCACTGCCGATCTTCGCAGCCGCGGAATCAGCGGCCCGCTCACCGCCACCAGCACGAACCCCGGCAGGAATATTCCGACCGTCGCCACCGCCGCGCCCGCCCAGCCCGCCACCACGTAGCCGATAAACGTAGCGGTCGTAAACACCGGACCGGGCGTAAACTGCCCCACCGCGACCGCGTCAATCAACTGCTTCTCCGTCAGCCAGTGCAGCCGCTCCACAAACTCGGTCTGCAGAAATGCCAGCAAGACATATCCGCTGCCGAACACCACCGACCCAATTTTCAGAAACGACAAAAACAACCGCACCAGTCCGACCGGAAAAGCCGCGCCCACAGCCGCCACCGCCATCGCCCCAGCCACAACTTTCGGAAGCCCCAAAACTTTCTGAAGCCCAGCTATTTTCAGAAACCCAACCGCACCCAGCAGCCGATTCTTCATTGCCCAAGCCGACGCCGATGCCACCCCCGCAAATACCAGCACCAGCACCGGACCGACTCCCACGAAACTCAGCCCCACCGCTAGCACGGCAATCACCGCCAGCAGAGTCGTCCGCACTCCCGTCCGCGCCAGCTTTCCAAGCGCCTGAATCACGATCGCGACCACCGCCGGCTTGATCGCCAACAGTACGCCTTCGGCCTTCGGCAGCGAGCCAAAGCGCACATAGGCCCACGCAATCACCGAAACCATCACCGCCGCCGGAATGATGAAGCAACACCCCGCTACAATCAGTCCGCGCCAGCCGCGTTTCAACTGCCCCACAAAAATCGCGACTTCGGTCGAACTCGGTCCCGGAATCAAATTCGCTGTCGCCAGCCGGTCCAGAAAATCGGCCTGGGTGATCCACCGCCGCCGCCGCACGAATTCCTCTTCCATCATCGCCAGATGCGCCGCTGGCCCGCCAAACGCAATCGTGCCCAGCTTCAGAAACACCAGGGCAATCTCCCCCAGCGACGCCTCCCGGATTTCAAAAGCCTCGGCCATTGCCTTGTGGCGCGGGCGCCCCCGCCCGCGAACTCTCCGCCGCTAAGGAAAATTCGAGGTTACCGCAAACTAGCCCAAGGAAGAATTAGTAGGATGATTCGCCACACAAAAGGAGCATCGCGCGCGAAGCAATAATGTGTGGCTAATAAATTCGTAGCTTTGAAAGGGCATGTCTGCTCCGGAGCCCAAAGGGGCGAAGAGGACTCCCTGCCAACATTGGCAGACTTTCGTTCGCAATCACTGATGTGCCGGGAAAACTACTGAAAATTCCAGGGACAGCTAGCCGAGTTCAGGATCTGAATGCCGACTTCCGAGGTGCTGCTGGACTCTTCTACACTTCGCACCGACACCACTCGAAAGACGCTGCTCTTTTCGCAAGACAGCACTCCTACAAGATCGCCGAGGCGGAGTTTGCGCCGAATACCGCCGAGCTTAGCCCCTTGCGAGCTGACGTCCAGTGTGTGCACGTTGTCGAGAAAAGGGAACCCTGCGGCGTCTACCCCATATAACTGAACGGGTAATACTAGAGAGCGCCTCTCCTCGCAACGGCGCTGCAGGATTTCGTTGATCGTATTTCGCTGGTATGGAACAGTGATGTAGTCGTGTGCTCCCAAGCGCATTGCCTCGAGGTATTGCTCGGGGCCACCCAATGAAGATGAAACTACGACAGGGACCTGGAGCCCTGCCAGCCTGATCCTGCGAAGAAACTCGCCATATCCCCCTCCGGGGAGACGATCCTCACAGAACGCCAACCATATCCCGTCTGACAGAGATTCCTCTGCTTCTGGCACGCTGGACGCTTGAACAATCGCCAAGCCGCACGGTGAGATTAGGTCAAGCAACGCACGGCCATTCTCAGCATCAGAAGTGGCCAGCAGAATCGACCTTGGCTGCGACGGTTCCATTTCAGACTACCTCCGCCAAATCGCGTCGCGAAATCGTTCTAACCATTGTTTCTCTCGGAAGCGCAAGATGTCGAGATATCAACGGTCACATTTGGTGGTTTCTTTAGGTTTACGATATCCGTGCGGGCTTCGGACACCTGCGGCGCAACTGGCCTATGTATTGCTAATGGGAGTTATCACATGCCAGGCGAGGTTCGCCATTGCCTGAGGAAATCTCAAGCGAACCGGGCTGCAGATCGGCGGTCTTTGGCAACGATTGCTGACCTTACACAAACGCCGTCCAGATGTCGGAAAATGTTCACCGACAACTTGAAGCGGAGCATTACGAAGCCGGAACCCAATTCCGCCGCTCAATAAAGGTCGGAGGTTCGTACGTGCGTCCTTTCGCCAGCCGGCGTTCTTCCCGGCGCGTGGACCACCACAAGATAGGGCCGAGCGATGCCGCAGTGAGGCGGGCGACGACCGGGAACTCCTTCTCGACTTCGCGGCGCAGTTTGTGAATGCGCTCACTCACGCTGCGATTGACCTTCTCGAATTCTTTCTCCATCACCCAAAGCGCCGCGTTGTAAGCGCTGTTCAGCTTTTTCGCCTCTCGCGCAAACCGCTCACGGACGCGTGGATCGGGATAATCCTTATAGCGTTGCCAGCCCTTTAGTACGGTCCGGCACATGCGATAAAGGCTCGGGCCATTGCTCTCGAAATCGCGCCAGAACGCCCAATCCAGGAAGCGCTTCGAATCCTCGCGCGAGATGGCCGCGTGCCGGAAGTTGAATTTGAATTGACCATGGATATCGGCGGGATCCATGTCCGTCAGCAAACGGCCCTGGTCGGCCATTTCCTGGTAAAGCGGTGTCCCCGGAACCGGCGTGTAGAGCATGAACTGGTGAAAATCGGTCTGGTGGGCGATCGCCGCTTCGATTTCCTCGACGATGTTGTCGGGGGTATGGTGTTCGAGTCCGACGATCGTCGAGCCCTGCACGCGTATGCCGTGTTCGCGAAGTTCCCGCGTGAGTTGCCGCACGTCATTACCCTGCAGTTTGCTATAGCCGGCCTTGGGAGATTCCAATCCCATCCATACCCAGGAAACGCCGAGTTCCACCAGTTCCAGCATGGTGTATTTGCGAATCGCATTGGCGGAAGCGAAGATGGAAAGCTCCCAGCTCTTGCCGGCCTGCTTCATGAGTTCCAGCAGGCGCATGGCCCGCGTACGGTGCAGCAGGAAGTTTTCGTCCATCACAAAAAACGAATTTACTTTGAGCTTCGCTTCGATCCCGCACATCACCTCGAACAGTTCATCGCCGGTCTCGTAAAAGTTGATGAACTTTCCCTTGCCGCCAAAAAAAGAAGACGTGGTGCAGAAGTTGCACCCCATGGGGCAACCCACCGACGGAATAATGGTTGCCGCGGTCCCGCCTTTTCGATTCGGCAGGCGTATTCCCATGATGCGGGTCTCCAGACCCGAAACAATTAAGGGATGGCGGATCGGCGCATGCTCGTCTTCTCCCAGGTACCGCCGCATCCACGAGATCCCTTCGCCGTGCACGATGTGGTCGGCGTCGATCATCGTCTCCACGTCGGGAATCGCGGCCACGTGTCCGCCCACCACGATCACCGAATCCGGCGACAGTTCGCGCACCATGCGGCACATCTCCCGCACCTTGCCAACGTTCACGATGATCGAAGAGATCCCGACGATATCGTAATGATTCTTGGTCAATTCATTAGCAAAGGCTTTGCGGGTAGGAAAATCCAGCACGCTGCACGGCGCCGAAATATTTTCCTGAATCATCATGATGCCCCAGGAGCGATGGAACATGCGCAGCGAGAAGCTGCCTTGCGCGCGCGTGACCTGGTTGTGATAGAGCTCCATCGGATTGATGGTCCGGCTGCCAAATTCGTCGTCTTGGGCATAAGGCCCGAACACCGAACTCAGCAGAATGCGAGCGTGACTACCCTTGGGGTGAGTTTCCACTTGTTTGGATTTCATAGATTTGTTGCTCTGAGGATATGCGCTCGGCAGAATTCTGCACCGTGATCATGGTTACATTACAAAACTATTACCTGGTTACATTACAAAACTATTACGTGCATCCTGCAGTGCATGTCCTCGAGTGCATGTCCTAGCGCATGGTCTTCGGGCAACCTGCGGAAAAACTCGGGTTCATGTCGGGGCATCGCTGCCTGAGCGACGCCGGATTCGAATCAGGTTTCCCCGCTCTAGCGACGCCGGATTCGTATTACGGTATCGCTTTAGCGATACCGCAAGGTCGTCGAAATCAGATGCCCCTTTAGGGGCCCCGTCCTCGCGGATGGTGGCCGCTTACACGTTTCTTCTTCGCGCTACGTATTTCACCATTGCCGACCAAGCGAAAAACCCGAAAAAGATTCGTAACCAGCACGTTTGTTTTACGAAGTTTTTATGAAGGGTTTATTCGAAATTTATGGCCTGTCGTATCGAATACGGTTGAGTCGTTCCGGGAGCCTTCCAATAATCTCGCCTGGCTTAATATCCCGGCAGCCCGTAGGTCGCCCCAGACGTCCTAGCGCATAAAAATTTCTGATGACACGAATAAATAATTCCGATTTACTTACGACTACCCAACGATTAGCGTTATGACGCAATCATTCGATCAAGTAACAAGGAGTCAACAGCTCTCAATGCGAAGGTCCCTGACGGTTTGCCTCTTGCTGGCGATGGTCAGCCTGTTTCCCCTCTGCGCGCTGGCCCAGACTTCCAGCGCGAACCCGAACCCCAGCGGCGCAAAAGCGGCAAGCGACGCCCAATCGGAGCGAATCGCAAAACTCGAGCAGGCCGTGGCCGATGCCAAGAGTTCCGGCGACAACGCCTGGATGCTGACCAGTTCCGCCCTCGTCCTCATGATGACCGGCCCCGGCTTGGCCTTGTTCTACGGCGGCCTGGTGCGCAAGAAGAACGTCCTGTCGACCATGCTGCAAAGCTTCGCCCTGATGGCGATCGTGACGCTGCTCTGGGGGTTAGCTGAGTACAGCCTCGCGTTTGGTTCAGGCAACAGCTTTATTGGCGGGCTGCACAACGTCTTTTTGCGCGGCGTAGGCGCGCAACCCGATCCCGACTACGCCGCGACCATCCCTCTGCAGACCTACATGATTTACCAGTTGATGTTTGCCATCATCACGCCGGCGCTTATCACCGGAGCCTTCGCGGAAAGAATGAAGTTCAGCGCCATGACCCTGTTCATGATTCTCTGGTCGCTGATCGTCTATGCCCCGATGGCCCACATGGTCTGGGGCAAGGGCGGCTTCTTGAATGCCGCGCTGGGCGGGCGCTTCCCGACTCTGGATTTTGCCGGCGGCACGGTGGTTCACGTGACGTCGGGCGTATCGGCCTTGGTCTGTGCCCTCTACCTGGGCCGTCGTATTGGATATCCCAAGCAGAACATGCCTCCCCACAGTGTGGTGCTGAGCTTTATTGGCGCTTGTCTGCTGTGGGTGGGATGGTTCGGATTCAACGCTGGGAGCGCGCTGTCGGCGGGAAGTCTGGCGACCAGCGCATTCGTCGCCACGCATTTTGGCGCCGCCTCCGCCGCTCTCGGGTGGAGTGCCGCTGAGTGGTTGCGGAACGGAAAACCCAGTGCTCTGGGCGCCATCTCAGGAGCGGTGGCGGGATTAGTCGCGATTACACCGGCCGCGGGGTTCGTGTCGCCGATGTCGGCAATTGTCATCGGGTTGCTGGCGGGAGTGGGCTGCTACTTCATGGTGGCCAAGGTCAAGATGCGCTTCGGTTATGACGATTCGCTCGATGCTTTCGGCGTCCACGGCGCGGGCGGCACGTTCGGCGCTCTGCTGACCGGGGTCTTCGCTTCCAGCGCCGTGAATCCCATCTTCAAGGATGCCCAGGGCAACACACTCGCATCGGGATTGCTGGAGGGCAACGCTCATCAATTGCTCAACCAGTTTGCCGGCGTAGTAATTGCCTGGGTCCTGGCCATCGTGGGGACCCTAGTGATCTTGAAAGTCGTCGATCTTACAATCGGGCTGCGAGTAAAGGAAGACGATGAAGTCCAGGGCCTTGATCTCTCCCAGCACGGCGAGGAAGGTTATAACTGGGAAGCGCCAGAGTAGTTGCAGCCAGCCCTAGCAGCCCGTCGTGCAAGTGAGATTCGTATCAGGGCATGCCTTCAGGCATGCCGCAAGTGCATTGGCAGCAGCGCGCCTTTAGGCGCTGGATTTCGAAATTAGAGTTTCACCACAGGCTCCTACAAACGATGCGGTCGCAAAACTGACGACAATGACGAAAATAGAAGCGATTATTCAGGTCTCAAAGCTGGATGCAGTGAAAGACTCTCTGCACGAGATTGGCGTCGAAGGCATGACCGTTTTCGAAGCCAGAGGGCATGGCCGTCAGAAAGGACACACCGAATTCTACCGGGGACGCGAGTATACCGTGGACCTGATCCCCAAGGTAAAACTCGAGATGGTGCTGGCCGATGACATGGTGGAGAAAGCCGTGCAGGCCATCATTGCCGCGGCTCGCACCGGCAAGATCGGCGACGGCAAGATTTTCCTCTCGCGAATTGACGATGCCATCCGCATTCGCAACGAGGAACGCGGCAACACCGCGCTGTAAAAGATTTGGCAAGCAGGCTGAAGATCGACCTCTATACTTTCATGGAGGCCGCTGGTTTCCTCCGGTCGCCGACTCAGGCTCAGGATAGGCAATCGAACCCCGAAAGGCCGACTTGTCGGCGGCCGCAAAATCAGGGAAGGGCAGCTTGTGCTGGTCTCGCCATTGCTGGACCTGCTGCTCGGCGGCGCCGGCTTTCTCCTTGTCGATGCCGGAATCGCGCGAAAAGTACATGGTCTGCGACGGGAAGGCGAAGCCGCTGCCCGATTTCTCGACGATACTCATGATCCGCAGCAACAGGTCCTCGCGGATCGCGTTGAATTCGTTGGCGTCGCGCGTGAGCACGTAGCTGAAAATCTCAAGGCGCAAGGCGCTGTTGTCGAAATTGGCGAAGCGGATGCTGGCGCTGTCACTTTCGACTTTCGGGTGTTCGTACAACATCCGGCGGATTTCAGCCAGCAGATAGCGTAATTGGTCTCCCGTGGTCTCATACCTGATCGCGAGCGCCGGATTGAACAGAATTTTGTCGCGACGGGTGAAATTTTCGATGCTCATGGTGGCGAGGGCACCGTTGGGAATGGAGAGTTCGGTGCGTGCGTCGGTGCGAACGCGAGTAGAGCGCAGGCTGATGTCTTCTACGGTTCCGGTGCGGTCGCCGAAGCGGCAATAGTCGCCGACGCGGATGACTTCGTCGGCCAGTACGGAAATTCCGCCAAAAAGATTTTCGAGTGTCTTCTGGGCGGCGAAGGCGATGGCAAGGCCGCCGATGCCGAGGCCGGCGAGCAAGGTGGTCAGGTTGAAGCCCAGGATGCCGAATATGGCCAGGGTGGCGATCACCACCACCAGCGCTGTGAGCAACCGCTCGGCCAGCACCATCAGGGTTCCCGTGCCGATGCGGCCCCGGCTTATGGCATGCATACGCAGGCGCTGCATGGTTAGGCCGGTGAGGCGGAGCAGAAACCAGAAGAAGCCGATGCTGAACAGCACGCCGATGGTCCGATAGTAATAAACACGTGGCAGCAGCGGCAGGCCGAGGTAGGCGGCAATTACGCGATGAGCAAGCGCGCTGAATGAGACCAGCAATGGCTCGGACAGGCGGCTGTAAGAATCCAGGTTGGGGCGATTTCTGAACTTGAGCCAAAGCCGGCGCGGAATCGCCAGCAGCAGAACCATCGCCCATCCGATCGCGAACGCTACTGGAATCGCAATGAAAAGCGCCAGCCACTGCCAGAGCGGCATCCCCAGAAAAACATTTCGCACCAGGCTCTGCGGGAGCTTGTTTTCGACCTGGTGAGCCTCCACGTTCTCATACAGGTTCGGGGACTTTGCTGAGCGTGTCCGCCGAAAACAGCCAAATGTTCCCAGCGTTTGGATCTGTGACCCGGACGAGGACAACGGGAACATCCGCATCGCGGGTGGAAAAATTTCCGATGGTTTGCTGATCGGAGGTGCCGTAATTCGGATCGCCTTCGGGACTGGTGCTGATCCGTCGCACGCTGCCCACGAAGGCGCTGTCCATCAGCACTTTCAGTTTGCCGGCGATGTCGGGACCCTGCGACTGGCGGCGCGCGGCGCTCATTTGCAGGTAGTCGGCGGCAGCCCTTTCGTTTCCGTCTTGCGCGGCTTTCAGGAATCCGAGCACCGTTCCCGAAGGCGTAGTCGCGTCCCAGTGGATCGGCGGATGCGGAACTCGGTGCCTGAGGCTTGAGTGCCAGACTTCAGCAGGCTGTTCACGGACTGGGCACCGACTGGGCCACCGAGCAGGAAGAAGAGAAACGGCAAGAATCAAGAGAGCCAGTTTTTTCATCGTTGTTCCAACAAGGTTCCGACAAGTGCCAGCGCCGTAGCGCCGGCATCTTGCCGGCTGTTCCGAGAGCGTCCTCGCTCTCGAGCGGAGCGAGGACGTCCCGCCGGAACAGCCGCCGGGACGGCGGCGCTACAACGTGGTCACAATGCTACCTCTTCGGACGATAGATGTCGGTGGCCTGCCCATAGAAGACTTCCGCCGATTCCATCATCGTCTCCGATAGCGTTGGGTGCGGATGGATCGTCATGCCAACATCGGCCGCCAGCGCGCACATTTCGATGGCCAGCACGCCTTCGGCGATCAGTTCGCCCGCGCCCGCGCCCACAATGCCGACGCCGAGCACGCGCTCCGTCTTCGGATCGATGAGCAGCTTGGTCAGGCCTTCGGGACGGTCGAGCGTGATGGCGCGCCCTGAAGCAGCCCACGGGAATTTGGCGACGGTAATCTCGCGTCCTTGTTCCTTCGCCTGCGTTTCCGTCAGTCCAGCCCACGCGATCTCCGGATCGGTAAACACGACCGCGGGAATCGCGTTCGGCTCGAAAGCAACCTTGTGGCCGGCGATGGCTTCAACCGCGGTGCGTCCCTCATGCATCGCCTTGTGGGCCAGCATCGGTTCGCCGGCGACGTCGCCGATGGCGTAGATTGTGGGATCCGCCGTCTGGCGCTGCTCGTTGATTTCGATGAATCCCTTCTGGTTGACTTTGACTTTCGTCTTGTCGAGGCCGGGAATCTCGGAATTCGGCCGGCGTCCCACCGACATCAGCACGCGGTCGAAAACCTGCTCTTTTTCTTTTACGTTCGGACCGTCGAGGGTTACGCGAATGCCGGTCTTCTCGTCCTTGAGCGACTTGACCGTGGTATTCAGCAGGATCGCGGAGAAAAGTTTTTCCAGGCGCTTGTGCAGAGGCAGCACCAGGTCGCGGTCGGCGCCGGGCAGCAGGCCGGGCATCATTTCTACGCAGGTCACCTTGGTGCCGAGCGTGGCGTAAACCGATCCCAGTTCCAATCCGATGTAGCCGCCGCCGATGACGAGCAGCGTTTTCGGAATGTCGGGCAGGTCGAGAGCGCCGGTAGAATCCATGAGGCGCGGGCTGTCGAGTTTGAGGCTCGGCACCACGGTCGGACGCGATCCGGTCGCGATGATGATGCGATCGAAAGTCAGGTTCTCTTCGCCGCCGGCCGCGGTCTTTGTTACTTTCAGCGTCGTGGAATTCACGAATGCCGCTTTGCCCTGCACGAACTGCACCGAGCGCATTTTTGATATCTGTCCAAGTCCGCCGGTCAGCTTCTTGACGACGCCTTCTTTCCATCCGCGGAGCTTGTCCAGGTCAACTTTGGGCTCGCCGAATTCGATGCCCCAGTTCTTGGCCTGTTCGGCTTCTTCGAGCAACTTGGCCACATGCAGCAGGGCTTTGGACGGGATGCAGCCGCGATAGAGGCAGACGCCGCCGGGATTCACTTCCGGATCGATCAGCGTAACTTTCATGCCCAGATCGGCAGCCAGAAATGCGGCGGCATAGCCGCCGGGCCCGCCGCCGATTACAGCCACACGGAGATTCGAAGTGTTCGCCATTTCGTTATTTATCCTTAATTCGCCAAAGTTTGTCGTCCCGCGCCAAGTCAGAACCGAGCTGAATTCATTGATTACTTTTCTTGTCAGTTCTTAACATTGACCCGAAAATTTCGAAAAAGACGACACGCGTCCCGTCCTCTTTTCGGCAGTTCTCGTAGACCCAAAAACCGGGGAAGCTTTTTAGTACGCAGTCCATCGCCTCGGCGAGAGTCGCATCGTAGAGATCTCCTGAGACGTGAGGTCTATCTGAAAAAGGCGCGTAGATATCGTTTATGGATTCGACATCCGCAGCCCATCCTATGTTGTAAGTACGCATGAAAGCGCGTACTTCGGGCTCGCCCACGAGCATTCGCCGAGCTTCGCGAGGATGCCAGATGCCGTTTCGCCCCTCCGCGCCCTTGAATAAGATGTGATTTATTCTTACATCCAATAGATCGCGCGGAACGTCGCTTTCGAACATTCGAATCATTCCGTCCGCTTCTTGCGTCACGTGCATCTTGGGATCATCAGCGAACATCTCACGCAAAGCCTGAACCGGGGAAGCGCTCCCCGAATCTTTTGGACGCGAGCGTACGTTCGGAAGGTCCGACCGCGCTTCATGATTGCCGCAGCGGCCCCAATAAGCGAGAGATCCCGAGACCTTGGCTTTACTGAGAACATCGGTTATCGAAGATCGTGAATCTTCGCCAGCGATCTCAACCCGCCCCTGTCCCCAGCAGTTAGCGACCATGGCGAGAGTCAGACTCAACGTCAAGAACAGCCTGCCGTTAACCATTAGTTTCTCCCAGGCGCTATCCCTGCACCGACAGCAAGAATGGCTGCTCGAAGGCTTCCGCGATCCAGCGCAGAAAACGCGCGGCGTCGGCGCCATCGATCAACCGGTGATCGTACGAGAGTGAGAGCGGCAAAATCAAGCGCGGCTCGAATTTAGTTGTTCACCCACTCCGGCTCCATCCGCGAACGCGACAGGCCGAGAATCGCGACCTCGGGATGATTCACGATCGGAGAAAATCCGGTGCCGCCGATTCCGCCGAGATTGGTGATGGTAAAAGTCCCGCCTTCCATCTCCTCGGGAGTGAGCTTGCGGTCGCGCGCTTTCTTCGACAGCTGCGTCATCTCCGCCGCCAGTTCGACGATATTTTTCTTGTCCACGTCGCGAATCACCGGCACCAGCAGCCCGCGATCGGTGTCCACCGCTACGCCGATGTTGATGTACTGCTTGTAGATGATCTCTTCCTTCCCCATATCAATCGAGGCATTGAACTGGGGGAAGACTTTCAGGGCCGACGCGCAGACTTTCAGCGCGATCGCGGTCACGGTCATCTTGCCGCCGGCTTCTTCCGCTCGCGGCGCGAAACTTGGCGCGCAGTTGTTCGAGTTCGGTGATGTCGGCGCGATCCTGCTGGGTGACGTGCGGAATCGTGTTCCATGCCTGACGAAGGTGCTCAGCGGTTTTGCGCCGCACCCCGCGCATCGAAACCCGTTCCGTCTTGCCCCACTTGGCGAAGTCGGGCAGTTCGGGCTCCGCGAAGCTTCCGCGTGGAGTTTGCGCCGCTGCGGCCGCCGCCATTAGCGCATTCTTGGCGCACAGCTTCACGTCGTCTTCACTGATGCGCCCGCCCGGACCGCTGCCTTGCACGCTGTGAATATCCACTCCGATTTCGCGCGCCAGACGACGCACGTGCGGCGCCGCCGGCACCGGATCGCGGTGTTCCGTGCCCGCCACCTTGGCCAGTTGCACGGGCATGCTGAATCCCGGTGTCGGGGCTTGCGGTTGATCCGGGGGCAGCGCCTGTTCTTCAGTTTTGCCCTCGGCGCGCATGGCCAGGTGAAACCCGAGCCGCGCCGCTTGCTGTCCGGAAATGTGTTCCACCGGTTCGTGCCTGCGAGCAGGTTCCGCCTCGGCGACTGCACCGCCCTCCAGCGTAAAGACGACCTCGCCAACCTTGACCTTCTGACCCACCTTGACCTTGATCTCGCGCACCACGCCGCTGACCGTGGAAGGAACTTCGACGACGGCTTTTTCGGTTTCGAGTTCCATCACCGGCTGGCCTTCAGAAACGCGCGCGCCCGGCGAGATCATCAGCCGCAGCAGATCGCCGGAGTCGATGTTCTCTCCCAGCTCCGGCAGCTTGAACTCGCTGGCCGTGGCGGACGACGCGTCGGCGTTGCTCGGCGCTCCGGCTGAGGTGCAGCCGTGGGGGCTGGCTTCGCTGGGGTTGCGGAAACTGGGGTTGCGGGAACTGGGGTCGTGGGAACTGGGGTCACGGCAACTGAGCTGGGCTGCACGGCGGTTTTTCCGTTTTCGAAGCAGGCGTCGTTCCAGCTCCGGATCCGTTTTCGACGGTGAAGATGACCTGCCCCACCCGCAGCTTGTCGCCTTCTTTTACGCGGATTTCCCCGATGGTGCCAGTCACCGACGAAGGCACTTCCACAACCGCCTTGTCGGTTTCGAGTTCCATCACCGGCTCGCCTTCGGTGATGCTGGCGCCGGGCTTGATCATCAAGCGGACCAGGTCGCCGCTCTCGATGTTCTCGCCCAGTTCGGGCAGTTTGAATTCCGTTGCCATGCTTGCGCTTTCCCTCTAGCTCGTTAATGTCACAATTTCACATTTGTCAAAATTAACTGGCAAACCGCATACACGACTTCTCTAGCTGTTGGCCGGGTTGCGTTTTTCCGGATCGATGCCAAGATCGCGGATTGCTTTCTCCAGAAGTTTTGCATTGACGCCGTCGCCGCCGTCCTTCTTATCTTTGTCAACGGACTTTTCGCCCGCCAGCGCATGCAGCGTGGCGAGCACGATGTGCTTTGCGTCCACTTCGAAAAAATCTCGCAGCGAGGCGCGATTCTCGCTGCGCCCGAAACCGTCCGTGCCGAGCGACACCAGCTTGCCCGGAACCCACTGGGCAATACTGTCCGGCAGAACCTTCATGTAATCCGATGCCGCGATGAATGGGCCGGGCCGGACGCGCCCTTCAGTGTCTGGGTGACATACGGCACCTTAGCTTTCTGCGTGGGGTGCAGCATATTCCAGCGCACGCAGTCGGTCGCCTCACGATAGAGGGCTTTGTAACTGGTCACGCTCCACACGTCCGCCGCTACGCCATAGTCCTTTTCCAGAATCGCCTGCGCCTTGAGCACCTCAAACATGATGGTGCCGCTGCCCAGCAACTGCGCGTGCAGCTTCGCGTTTTTCTTTTCGGAAGTCCGGTAGCGATACAAGCCTTTAAGGATGCCCTCGCGGACGCCCGGCTGGCTGGGCATCTCGGGCATCGGCAGCGGCTCATTGGTGACCGTCAAGTAATAGAAGATGGATTCGCCGTCGACGTACATGCGCTTGATGCCGTCCTGAATGATGATGGCGATCTCATAGGCGAAGGCCGGATCATAAGCCAGCAGGTTCGGCACCGGAAGAGCCAGGACGTGGCTGTGTCCATCCTGATGCTGCAAGCCCTTCGCCCGCCAGCGTCGTTCTTCCCGACGTGCCGCCGATCAGGAAACCACGGCAGCGCATGTCCGCCGCCGCCCAGATCAGGTCGCCGATGCGCTGAAATCCGAACATCGAGTAATAAATAAAGAAGGGAATCGTGTTGATGCCATGATTGGCATACGCGGTACCGGCGGCCATGAACGAGCACATCGATCCCGCCTCGGTGATGCCCTCTTCCAGAATCTGTCCGTTCTTCGCCTCCTTGTAATAGAGGAGCATATCCATATCGACCGGCTCATAGAGTTGGCCGACGCTCGAATAGATCCCGACCTGGCGGAAGAGCGCCTCCATGCCGAAAGTGCGGGCTTCATCGGGAACCACGGGCACGATGAAGCGGCCCACTTCGGGGTCGCGCAGCAGCTTGGCGAGTATGCGCACGAAGACCATGGTGGTGGAAGCTTCGCGGCCCTCGGTGCCCTTGTGGAACTCCTCAAAGAGCGCATCGGAAACCGGCTTCAGCGGCGTAGCCCGCACTTTCCGCACCGGCATGTAGCCGCCCAGTTGTTTGCGGCGCTCCTGCATGTACTTGATTTCCGCGCTGTCGTCGGCGGGACGATAGAAGGGCGCATCGTGCAGTTCGCCGTCGGCAACCGGAATGCCGAAGCGCGAGCGAAACATTTGCAACTCATCGTCATTCAGCTTTTTCTGCTGGTGCGTAATGTTCTTGCCTTCGCCCGCTTCGCCCAGTCCGTAGCCCTTGATGGTCTTGGCAAGAATGACAGTTGGCGTTCCCGTGTGCTCAACCGCCGCCTTGTACGCGGCGTGCACTTTGATCGGGTCGTGACCGCCGAGCCGCATGCGGGCGAGTTGCTCGTCCGAAAGATGCTCCACCATCTTCAGCAGCCGGGGATCGGTGCCGAAAAAATTCTGCCGGAAATACGCGCCGCTCTCGACGAAATATTTCTGATACTGGCCGTCGGTGATCTCGCCCATGCGCCGCACGAGCAGGCCATCGCGATCCCTCTGAATGAGCGGATCCCAATCGGTGCCCCAGATGAGCTTGATCACGTTCCATCCCGCGCCGCGGAAAATCGCTTCCAGTTCCTGGATGATCTTGCCATTTCCGCGCACCGGTCCGTCGAGGCGCTGCAGGTTGCAGTTGACGACGAAAATCAGGTTGTCGAGCCGCTCGCGCGAAGCCAGCGTAATCGAGCCGAGCGATTCCGGTTCGTCCATTTCGCCATCGCCCAGGAACGCCCAGACTTTGCCGCCGGTCGAAGTTTTCAACCCGCGATTCTCAAGATATTTGATGAAGCGCGCGTGATAGATCGCCTGAATCGGGCCCAGCCCCATCGACACGGTCGGGAAATTCCCAGAAGTCGGGCATGAGCCAGGGATGCGGATACGACGAGAGTCCGCCGCCTGGTTTCAACTCGCGCCGGAAGTTCTCCAATTTCTCTTTGGGGATGCGGCCCTCGAGGTAAGCGCGGGCGTACATTCCGGGAGCGGCGTGTCCCTGGAAATAGACAACGTCGCGGTCGCCGGATTCCGTGGATGCCTGAAAAAAGTGATTGAACGCCACTTCGTAGAGCGTGGCCGCCGAAGCAAACGTGGAAATGTGTCCGCCGATGCCTTCCTGAATCTTGTTGGCGCGGACCACCATGGCCAGGGCGTTCCAGCGCACCAGGCTCTTGATGCGGCGCTCCATTTCCTGGCTGCCGGGAAACGGCGGTTGCTGCCGGGAAGGGATCGTATTCTGGTAGGGAGTCGTCGCCGAAAACGGCAGGTTGATGCCAGCCTCACGCCGCGCATGCAGCGCCAGTTGCTGCAAAAGCCGCCCCGCGCGATCCGGTCCGCCGTGCGAGAGTACATAATCGAGCGAGTCCAGCCACTCCCGCGTTTCCAATACTTCGATTCCGTTCGTTTGTTGCGTCTCAGCCACAACCGCCCCCACGAATAATGCAGTTTCCCCATCATAAGCAATCGGGAAGAATTTTGCTGGGGCGGTGGGTGCTCGTGTGCGGACGGGCGCCTCGCCCGTCCAAGCCGAGCGTAGCTCGGCTGCTGCCAGCGCTATTGCAGTTTTGGATTCGCCATAGAGCGATCAACCGATCAGCGACGAAAGGCTGCTCCTACTCCAGCGTCACCGCCTTTACCAGGTTGCGCGGACGGTCCACGTCCAGCCCGCGCTTGGCGGCGACATAATACGCAAACAACTGCAGGGGAACGATCTCCAGGATCGGCGACAATAGTTCCGGCGCTGCGGGAATAAAGACGGTATGGTGCGCGAGCTGCGGTACGGTAGTGTCTCCTTCGGTCGCCAGCGCGATCAATGTCGCACCCTGCTTCCTGAACCCTTCCATGTTGCTCACGTTCTTGTCGTAGCGCAGCACGGAGCCCGGATCATTACTATTGCGGTCGCAGGTCGCGATCATGACCAGCGGCAAGCGGAAATCGATCAGCGCGTTCGGCCCATGCTTGGCTTCTCCGGTGGGATAGCCTTCCGCGTGGATGTAGGAAACTTCTTTCAGTTTGAGAGCTCCATCCATCGCGATCGGATAGTGGATGGCGCGGCCGAGGAACATGAAATCATCCACGCGATAGTAAAGCTCGGCCAGTTTCTCCACTCGATCGGAGGCCGCCAGGATCGTTTCCGTCTTTTGCGGCAGCGCGAGAAGTTCTCCGATGTAGCGCTGGGCCAGCGCCTTCGAAACTTTCTCCTTGATCTCGCCGAGGTACAGCGCGAACAGGAACAAACACGCCATCTGCGCGGTGAATGCCTTGGTCGAGGCAATGCTGATCTCCGGACCAGCGTGAGTGTAGATAAATCCGTCGGCTTCCCGCGCAATCGTCGAGCCTTCGACATTCGAAATGGCGATGGTGCGCGACCCCTTCTCCCGGGCTTCGCGCTGCGCTGCCGTCGTGTCGGCGGTTTCTCCCGACTGAGTAATAAAGATGCTGAGTTCGCCCCGCCCAATCATCGGGTTGCGGTATTCGAACTCGCTCGCGTAGTCCACATCGACTGGCACGCCAGCCAGTTCCTGCATCATGTACTGGCCCGTCATCCCCGCGTGACGGCTGGTCCCGGAAGCCACGATGTTAATCCGCCGCAGCGCGCGAAGTTCCTCGCGCGAGATATGGATTTCGTCAAGATGAACCCGTCCCTCGGCCAGCGAGACCCGAGGTTCAATGGTTCGCCGCAAGGCGTCGGGCTGCTCAAAAATCTCCCGAATCAGATGGTGCGGAAACTTGCGCGTTTCAGCCATCTCTCTCCTGCAGGTTTCGCTTCGTATCGGGGCATCGCTTTAGCCATGCCGTAGTCTTCTCGAAGCAGACGCCCCTTTAGGGGCTGTGCGTCTCAGCCTGCTAGATCCTTACCGGGAGCACTCGACCCCGCCAATAAAACTCCGCAACACTTCGCCCGCGGCGCTCAGGACCACGAAGTCCGCGTCGGCTCCCGCCGCGAGAACGCCCTTATTGGCGATTCGTGCCACCCGTGCCGGATTTCGGCTGGCCGCCGCCACCGCCTGCGACAGATCCCATTCCGCGAAACGCGCCAGATTCCGTACCGCAAGGTCCATGGTCAAAACGCTTCCAGCCAGCTTGCCGTCTGCCATGCACTTGCCATCTCGAACATCCACTTCGAAGGATCCAAGCCGATAGCGGCCATCCGGCATTCCGGTTGCGGAGGTAGCATCCGTGATGAGCACGGTTCGCTCCGAGCCTTTGACCTCAGCAAAGAGCTTCACGATTGCCGGATCTAGATGAACGCCATCGGCGATAATGTCCGCGCTCACCCGACGATCCGTGAGCACCGCGCCCAAAATTCCGGGACTGCGATGATCCACCGTGCGATGACTCAGCGGACGCATGGCATTGAAGGTATGCGTCGCATGCCGCGCTCCCGCCGCGATTCCGCGTCCGGCCGCCTCAAAATCGGCGTCGGAATGTCCCAGGCTAACGCACACGCCGCGCCGCGCCGCCTCGGCAATGACCTCGGGCGCGTCCTCCAATTCAGGAGCAATCGTCATCATGCGAATCCGTCCGCGCGCCGCCTGCCAGAATTGCTCGAACGTGCTCAGTTTAGGAGCCAGCAAATTTTCCAACGGATGCACCCCGCGGCGTGCATGGCTGATGAATGGCCCCTCAAGATGAATTCCGAGCGGGAGGGATCGACCCTTGACGTCATCCTTCTTATTATTATTTTGCTCGCGATTTTCGATCGCATCCGCCAGCCGTTCGAGTGCGCGCAAAGTCGAATCCATCGGAGCGCTGACGGTGGTTGGGAAATAACTCGTGACCCCATGCCGCGCGAGCAGTTGCTCGATCGCCGGCAGCGCCTCGGCGTTATCGTCCATGACGTCGTATCCGGCGCTGCCGTGGATGTGAAGATCAATGTAACCCGGCGCCATCACGCCATCGCCGAAATCGGACACCGCAATTCCGGCGGGAGCCTGTCGCCCGCTCCGAGCGGAAATTTCGAGGACGCGTCCCTGCTCGACGAGCACGAGAGGATGCTCGACGGCATTCCTGGGAGTCAATAGCCGTCCAGCAGTAAAAGCCAGCATAGAAACGCTTTAATACCGTAAGAAGACGACTTGCCAAGATTGTAGCAGCCTTTGCAGTCCGTACTCGGACAGAGGCTCAGCTTCGTTGACGCAGGTCCCAAGCGCAGCCTAGGATGGGGCGGGAAAAGGAGTGACCTGTGATCGGCCAAGTTCTCGGTCATTGTCGCGTCGTGGCG
>CAWCDV010000002.1:0-27501 GCA_963794365.1 uncultured Acidobacteriaceae bacterium | reverse complement strand
CCTATGTACAGCAGATCAAAGGGGCGAGTATAGTGACTCGGACACCGAGTGCGTCTCGTTCCAGGAGGCTCGCCATGTCAGGTCGCATGAATCCAAAGTAAATGCCCAGCCCGTCTCCAACCATTGTATGGCCTGGCCGGCCGTATCCCCTGGGATCGACCTGGGACGGCGAGGGGGTCAACTTCGCGCTCTACTCAGAGCACGCGGAGAAAGTAGAGCTCTGCCTGTTCGACATTTCGGGGAGACGGGAGGCCCTTCGCGTCCCGCTTCCCGAGCAAACTGACATGGTCTGGCACGGCTACTTGCCGGAAATTCGTCCCGGCCAGTTGTACGCGTACCGGGTCTATGGCCCTTATGCGCCGCGGCAGGGCCATCGTTTTAATCACCACAAACTTCTTCTTGATCCCTACGGCAAGCAAATTCAAGGCGCCATGAACTGGACCGACTCGCACTTTGGCTACAGGATCGGAAACAAGCAAGAGGACTTGTCCTTTGATCGCCGTGACAATGCTGCTGGCATGCCGAAGAACCGAGTGATCGACTCCGCCTTCACCTGGGGAGCCGATGCCCCGCCCAGGATTCCCTGGCACGAGACCCTGATTTATGAGCTTCACGTCAAGGGGTTCACGATGTGTCACCCCGATCTTCCGGCCCACTTGCGGGGAACGTATGCGGCTCTGTCAACCGCCCCTGTAATAGAATTCCTTACCCGTCTGGGAGTGACCTCAATCGAGCTCATGCCGGTGCACAGCTTCGTTGACGACCGCCAACTCGTTGACCGCGGCCTCCGTAACTACTGGGGTTATAGCTCGATCGGTTTTCTCGCGCTCGAGCCTCGTTACCTTTCGACCAACTCCATTCGCGAATTCAAGACCATGGTCAAGACCCTGCACTCGGCGGGACTGGAAGTGATTCTTGATGTCGTCTATAACCATACAGCGGAAGGTAATCATCTCGGTCCCACGCTCTCGCTCAGGGGGATCGACAACACCACCTACTACCGCCTCATACCCGACGATCCCCGCTATTACATGGATTACACCGGCACTGGAAACACGCTCAACATGCAGCATCCACGCGTTCTGCAATTGATCATGGACAGTCTGCGCTACTGGGTTCTCGATATGCACGTGGACGGCTTTCGCTTCGACCTCGCCGCTACTCTCGCCCGCGAACTGCATGAAGTCGATCGCCTGGGGGCATTTCTCGACATCATCCATCAAGATCCCGTGCTTTCGCAGGTAAAGCTGATTGCCGAACCCTGGGACCTCGGCGAAGGAGGCTATCAGGTGGGGAATTTTCCCGTCGGCTGGGCGGAATGGAACGATCGCTATCGCGACACCGTGCGCGGCTACTGGAAAGGGGACGGCGGCCTCGTAGGGACCTAGCCTACCGTATTACTGGCTCCAGCGATCTCTATGCGCACAGCGGCCGGCGTCCCTACGCCAGCATTAATTTTGTCACCGCGCATGACGGCTTCACGTTGCAAGATCTGGTGAGTTACAACGAGAAGCATAATGAAGCTAATGGCGAGGAAAATCGCGACGGCTCCAACAATAATCTCAGCTGGAATTGCGGCGTAGAGGGTCCGACTGAAGATATTAACATTCAGGCTCTGCGGGCAAAACAAAAGCGGAATCTGCTGGCAACCCTGCTCCTGTCTCAGGGCGTCCCGATGATCTATGCGGGAGATCCCATCGGGCATTCTCAAATGGGAAACAACAACGCCTATTGCCAGGATAATCCGACAAGCTGGCTGAACTGGAATTTGCAGCCCCAAGATCGCGACCTATTGGCGTTCGTTCAGCGCATGATCAATCTGCGCAAGCGGCATCCCGTCTTCCGCCGCCGGCGTTTTTTCCAGGGCCGCCCGATCAAGGGCGCCAATGTAAAAGATCTGCTGTGGCTGAGTCCTGGCGGCAAGGAGATGAGCGAAGACGAGTGGCGCGATCCTTCGGTTCGCTGCCTGGGAATGTTGCTCTCTGGTCAGGGACTGGACGAAACTGATGAACGCGGCCGGAAAGTCGGCGACGAAAACTTTCTCGTGCTTCTCAACGCTCATCATGAGGATGTGGGATTCACCCTGCCAGCGTCGGTTCCCTCTACTCGCTGGAGCGCATGGATGGACACCTCTCGAGACGGCGGATTGCGCCCCGCCGATACCTATAACGCAGGCGCAGTCTATCCGTTGCAGGCGCGCTCCCTGGTCGTCTTGCTGGAGCGCCGCAAGAACGGCAAGAAGGAAGATCCGAATGAAGCGCCGTCATGACATGCCGTTCGGCGCCCAGTGCCGTGAGGACGGAAGCGTGCGCTTTCGCTTGTGGGCCCCTGCGGCTCGCCAGGTGGAACTCTGCCTTGGCGATGTGAACCGACCGGCTCACCTCCCTCTGGACCAGCGCGATAACGGTTGGTTCGAGTTAGTAACTGATGCGGTAAAGCCCGGGACACAATACCGCTTCCGGATTGATGATGCGCAGAAAGTCCCGATCCAGCTTCACGGTTTCAGCCCCGTGACGTGCACGGCCCGAGCGAAGTTATCGACCCCGATTCTTTCTTCTGGCTCGATCACGCTTGGCAGGGCCGTAAGTGGGAAGAAGCTGTCATCTATGAATTGCATGTTGGATCTTTCACGCCCCGCGGTACTTTTCTGGCCGCATGCGAGCGACTCGACTATCTCGCGGATCTCGGAATCACTGCGCTGGAACTGATGCCGGTTAGCGACTTTCCCGGACAGCGAAATTGGGGTTATGACGGTGTCTACCCTTTCGCTCCCGACAGCACTTATGGCCGACCCGAGGATCTCAAAGAGCTAGTTCAAAACGCCCATAGCCGCGGAATTATGGTTTTGCTGGATGTCGTTTACAACCACTTTGGCCCGGAAGGAAATTATCTCGGTGGTTACGCTCCACAATTCTTTACCGATCGTCACCATACTCCTTGGGGCGACGGTATCAACTTTGACGGCTCTGAAAGCCGGGCAGTCCGTGATTTTTTTATCCACAATGCACTCTATTGGCTGACCGAATATCATTTCGATGGACTGCGTCTGGATGCGGTTCACGCCATTGCTGACGATTCCACTCCAGACATCCTCACCGAGCTGGCCGATACGGTTCGGAGTTCCGTTGCACCGGATCGCCATGTTCATCTCATCCTGGAAAACGACCGCAATCAGTCACGTTACCTTCAAAGGACGGTAACACCTAAAGAGCGCTGCCGCCCTCGAACTTACACAGCCCAGTGGAACGACGATATCCACCATGCATTGCACGTTTTAATCACGGATGAGAAGGATGGATACTACTCGGACTACGCCGAACATCCTCTCGACCAATTGGGCCGTTGTTTGGTCGAAGGATTCGCTTACCAGGGCGAGACTTCCCTTCACAGAAACGGCGAAGCCCGCGGTGAGACAACCCAGGGCTTGCCGCTCAGCGCGTTTGTCTCCTTCCTTCAGAATCATGATCAGATCGGAAACCGTGCGTTCGGCGAGCGGATCACCCAACTTGCGGATCCACGTGCCGTTCGTGCGGCGTCGGCAATTCTACTGCTTGCCCCTTCGCCACCGCTGCTGTTCATGGGCGAAGAGTTCGGAGCGCAATCGCCGTTTCTTTTTTTTTGTGATTTCGAGAAGGATCTGGCTGCGGCCGTTACCGCCGGCCGGCGAAATGAGTTCGCTCATTTCGCTGAGTTCAGTGACCCAGCCGAACGCGAGCGGATCCCCGATCCGAACGCGGCCACAACCTTTGCAGCCTCCCGCCTCAACTGGAGCGTGGTTGCGCAACCGCACCATAAAGAATGGCTCGGCTTCTATCGCCAGCTGCTGAAATTAAGGTCCGAATACATTGTCCCCCGTCTTTCCAATGCATGCAGGATCGAGGCGGGTTACGAGGTCCATGGAGATCGTGGCCTCAGCGCGCGTTGGAGGTTCCGAGACAATTCCGAACTCACTCTGTTGGCGAATCTTGGAACGGTTCCGCTTTCTGGCCTGAAGTCCTCTGCGTCACATATTATCTATGCCAGCGCGGAAGCAAGTGTTGACGCTCTGCAAACAGGAACACTGCCAGCTTGGTCGGTCGTGTGGTTTCTGGAATCATGAAGCCCCGTTCACACATCCCGCTCGCGACCTATCGCCTGCAACTCAATCGCGACTTCAGGTTCACGCAGGCAACCGAAGTTGTTCCCTATCTTGCCGCACTTGGCGTCAGTCACTGCTATATCTCTCCCTGCCTGAAGGCTCGCCCCGGCAGCATGCATGGATATGACATCGTGGATCACAACTCCTTCAACCCCGAGATCGGCAGCGCCGAAGATTTCGACCGCTTTGTCTCCGCGCTCCACGAGCACGGCATGGGATTGATCCTCGACATTGTCCCCAATCATATGGGGGTGATGGGCAGCGATAACACCTGGTGGCTCGATGTGCTGGAGAATGGTGAATCTTCGATTTACGCCAGCTTTTTTGACATCGACTGGCAGCCGCTGAAAGATGAGCTCCACGGAAAAGTGCTGGTGGCTGTCCTTCACGATCATTATGGCGCGGTGCTGGAGAGCGGCGAACTAAAGCTTACTTTTCACCCTGAGCGCGGTGAATTCGACATTGCCTATCGGGAGCATCGTTTCCCGGTCGACCCCAAGGAATATCCGCGCGTTCTCGAACACTGCGGAAGCAAAGCGACCGAGATGGTCGCCGGACAGAACCCCGATCTACTCGAGTTTCAGAGCCTGATCACCGCTTTCAGGCACTTACCGGCAAGGCGGGAACTCAGCAGCGACCGTGTCGCCGAGCGCAACCGCGACAAGGAGATCAATAAGCGCCGGCTGGCGGAGCTTTGTGCCCGAGCTCCAGCGATCGCCGACTGCCTCTTTCGAGCCGTTGACTTGATCAACGGAAACTCCGCTCTTCCCGGCAAGTTTCGAAGAACTTCACGAACTCATCAAGGCGCAGGCCTTTCGCCTAGCCAATTGGCGCGTGGCCGCCGATGACATCAACTACCGGCGCTTTTTCGATACCAACGATCTCGCCGGTATTTGTATGGAGAATGAGACAGTATTCCACGCGACCCACCGTTTCGTTCTCAGTCTGATGGCAGAAGGTAAAGTGGATGGCTTGCGCATCGACCATCCGGACGGCCTCTACGATCCCGCGCAATACTTCGAACGCCTCCACCGCAGTATTACCGTCGCCGCGAACAATTCCGAAAACGGATCGAGCAACGGTTCAGACCAAAGCTCGCACTATGTGGTCATCGAGAAAATTCTTATTGGTTCGGAGCGACTGCGCGCCGAGTGGCCGGTGAGCGGCACCACCGGCTACGATTTCGCGAATCTCGTCAACGGCCTGTTTGTAGACCCCGGGAGCCGCGATGCGATTGGAGCGCATTTACCGAAATTTTATCGCTCACGAAATCGATTTTGCGGACCTCGCATACCGCAGCCGAAAACTTATTATTCGGGTTGCCCTGGCCAGTGAATTGAACGTGCTTGCCAACCACCTGGCTCGTATCGCCCTTTCCAAGCGTCGCACCTGCGACTTCACGCTCAATAGCCTGCGCGAAGCGCTCACCGAAGTGGTGGCCAGCTTCCCCGTCTACCGCACCTACGTCAGCCCCGCGGGCGTTTCGGAGGAGGATGCACGCTACATCCGCCTCGCCATCGCCTCGGCCAAATGGAGAAGTCCAGCCGCGGATACTACGTATCTTCGATTTCATCGGCGAAGTGCTTCTGACCCGCATCGCCGAAGGACAGAACTCGGCTTACCACGATGCAGTCATGAACTTTGCCATGAAATTCCAGCAGTTCACCAGTCCGGTCATGGCTAAAGGTCTGGAAGACACCGCCTTTTACCTCTACAACCGGCTGGTCTCTTTGAATGACGTTGGAGGCGATCTTCGCCGGTTTGGAATCACAGCCGCTGAGTTTCACTCTGCCAACCAGGAACGCCAGCGCTCCTGGCCGCACACCATGCTGGCCACCAGTACGCACGACTCCAAGCGCTCCGAGGACGTACGTGCCCGGATCAACGTGCTCTCCGAGATACCGGCACTATGGCGGCTTCGCCTGCGAGACTGGAAACGCTTCAATCGCCGCTACAAGCGGCTGGTGAACGAACAATCCGCGCCTTCGCCGAACGATGAATACTTGCTCTATCAGACGCTCGTCGGCGCTTGGCCAGCGCAGCCCCTAAGCGACAACGGCGGCGACGACAGCGACTGGAAAACTTTCCGCGACCGGATCGAAGCCTACATGTTGAAAGCTATCCGTGAAGCGAAGCGGAACACCAGTTGGGTTAATCGAAATACCGAATACGAAGGCGCCGTTTCGTCCTTCGTGAAGGCATTGCTGTATCCTGCAGCCAAGAATCGGTTTCTCCACGATTTTGTTCCCTTCCAGCGCCGTGTGGCTCGCATCGGTCTGTGGAATAGCCTATCGCAGACGCTGCTCAAACTGACCTGCCCGGGCGTTCCCGATATTTACCAGGGTAATGAGTTATGTGATTTCAGTCTGGTTGACCCCGACAATCGTCGTCCCGTCGACTATGTCCGCCGCCAGCAAATGTTCGAGTGTGTCCGCAGCCGGCTTAGCGCTCCTGATGAGTCATCAATAAGCCGCTTGCTGGAGACGCCTGAGGACGGTCGAATCAAGTTGTACTTGATCTGGAGAACTCTAGGCTTGCGTCAACAGCAACCCAACCTTTTTCAGCAGGGCGAGTACCTGCCCTTGGCGGTGGCGGGCGCGAAGGCCGATCACGTTATCGCCTTCGCCAGGAAGTTTGAAAACACGAGCGTACTCGTTGTTGTGCCGCGTCTGGTAGCCAGTTTGCTCAATGACAGCGATCTCCCGCCAATTGGAGCCCAAATCTGGGAGGACACGCACGTTCTGCTCCCGTTCTGCGCGGATCGCGAACCGTGTCAGAACGTCTTTACAGGGAAAGTTCAGGAACTGGCGAAAACCGATGGTCACACCGATGGTCACACAAAGATCGGGATCTCCACCGCCTTGGCGGAATTCCCGGTTGCTCTTTACGTATTGAGCTGCCCTTTGAGCGCAGCACCGAGCTAGTGCAGTCCTCAAAGTAGTTAGGTTTCCTCTGTGGATTTTCCCCTGTGATCCTCGGTGACCTCCGTGGGAACGAACTTGACCCTTAACCACAGGGGTCACAGAGGATCTCAGGGGAAATTTCACAGGGAAAGATGAACTGCGAAGTTCACTCCGCATAACTGCTACTTTTCGCGCTGGAAGCGATAGCGCCCGCCTCTGTCTTTTGCCACCTGCTCCGCCACTTTTAGAAACGCTCTTCCGGCGTGCGACAGCGCGGATTCCTGCCGATACACCAGCCGCAGCTTGCGCTGAAAATGCAGATCGCTCACCGGAACGCGCACCAGTTCTCCACGGCTGATCTCGCTGTCCACGCTCATCTCAGGCACCAGCGCCACCCCATTCCCCATGCACACGAAGCGCTTGATGGCTTGCAGCGTGGGCAGTTCCACGTCCATGTGCAACGGAGTCTTATGGCGGTGGAACGCTTCGATCACTTTATCGCGATAAGGCGACGCGACGATGTGGGCCACGAACGACTCCGCCCCCAGTTGCCGAACGCTGACTTCGCCCGCCGAGGCCAGCGGATGCCCCGGAGGAACGATCAAGTACCAACTCGTCCAGATAAACCACCGCCGATCGCAACTGCGGCTCCTGCGGATCGTAGGAAAGTACGCCGAGTTCCACGTTGTGCTTGAGCACATCGTCGGGAATGTGACTGCCCAGCGAGCGCCGCACCGTGATCTTGATCATGGGATGCAGGCGGCGAAACTCGCCCAGTACCGGCAACAGGTAGAGTGCGGTAAATTCATTGGCGGCGATGGCCAGCTTGGCCTTTCTGTAACTCGCGCATCTCCACCAGCGCCGTCTGTGCGTCCTGCCGCAGGTTGAGCAACTTCTCGGCGTATTCCTGCAAAACGCGTCCGGCGTCGGTGAGTACGCCCTCGCGCGAAGATCGGTCGAAGAGCGGCTCGCCGATCTCCAGCTCAAGTTTCCGGATGGTCTGGCTGACCGCCGATTGCGTGCGAAACAGCTTCTCGGCCGCCCGCGAAAAACGCCGTTCGCGAGCTACGGTGAGGAAGACTTCGAGTTGAGAAAGGTCCATGGGATCAGGTCTCAGCCCCTCAAATCCTTACCTGTGAGCCTCAGTGTGCACCGGTGGTGAAAAAAGCCTTTCCACAGGCGAGCACAGAGGTTCAGCAGGCGAGAATTCAGATGGCATGTTATCAATCATAAGTAGTTACATAAGCTATGCTAATACTATCATTATCGCTAATGCTACTGTAAATATAATAAGCTTTTCTTCTGCCCCGATCCGCCGATAGAGTTATTGGATAGTCAAATCTTTCCGGAGGTACGGAATTCATGGATCGGCCGCGCATCACCATCTTCGACACCACGCTTCGTGACGGCGAGCAGTCGCCGGGCTGCAGCATGAATGTGCAGGAAAAGCTGCGCTTGGCCCAGCAACTCGACCGCCTCGGCGTGGACGTGATCGAGGCCGGGTTCCCCATCGCCTCCGATGGCGACTTCGAAGCGGTGCAACGCATCGCCGCCTCAGTGCGGCGTCCCATCATCGCGGGCCTGGCTCGCGCTTGTAACGGTGACGTGGACCGCGCCTGGCAGGCATTGCAGGGAGCGGCGCACCCCCGCATCCACGTCTTTCTGGCAACCTCCGACATTCATCTGAAGTACAAGCTGCGCATCACGCGTGAGCAGTGCCTGGAGCAGGCGCGCGAAGCGGTTCGGCACGCGAAGTCGTTATGCGCCGACGTGGAATTCTCGCCCGAAGATGCCACCCGCACCGACATCCCGTTTCTCTGCCAGGTGGTTGAAGCCGTGATCGCGGCCGGCGCAACCACCGTCAACATTCCCGATACCGTCGGTTACACCATGCCCGAGGAATACGGCCAACTCATCCGCACGCTGCGTGAGAAAGTTGCCGGCATCGATAAGGCAACGATCTCCACGCACTGCCACAACGACCTCGGTCTGGCGGTCGCGAACTCGCTTGCCGGAGTGCAGAACGGTGCGCGCCAGGTGGAGTGCACCATCAACGGCATCGGCGAGCGCGCCGGCAATGCGTCGCTGGAAGAGATCGTCATGGCCATGCGGGTGCGCCCCGACCGCTACCCTTACGAAACCGCCGTCGCCAGCGAGCAACTGTATTCTTCCAGCCAGATGTTGGCGGAGATCACGCGGGTTCCGGTGCAGCCCAACAAGGCCATCACCGGGCGCAACGCCTTTGCGCACGAGGCCGGAATTCACCAGGATGGCATGCTGAAGAATCCGCTGACCTACGAAATCATGACGCCCCAGTCGGTGGGCGTGCCCGATTCACGGCTGGTGCTGGGCAAGCACTCCGGCCGCCACGCGCTGGCCCTGCGCTGCGAACAACTGGGACATCAGTTTGAGCGCCGCGAGCTCGATGAAGTCTATCGCAGGTTTGTGGTTCTTGCCGACCGCATCAAGAAGGTTCAGGACAGCCATTTGCTCGAACTTATTCAAGACCTCAGCAGCGGCCACGTCGGCAGCGCCGAGGTCACAGGCAGCCAAGGCAGGATGATTCCGCCCGCCGCAGCTGCCGTAACTCTCGCCCGCGGCATCTCCCTTGCCGCTAATTCCAATGAGGCGCATCCGGCTCATGTATCCGGCAATGTCGGCCAGACGACGCTGTTGATCCCCTTCACCGGGCATCACAGCGAGCAACACAGCGAGCAGGAAGAATATCTCTGGGGTGTGTAACCAGCGCGCGTATTGACAACCGTGGGACCCCCTGAAACCGGGCTACCACAGCGGCGTTTCCTTGTGTATCCTATCTACTCGTTCGTCGTCGCACGCTGCAACGACCGCCGAGAAAGAACGTTAGCCGTCTGCGGAAATGTGATTGTGGTCACGCCAGGTAGTGACTCTGGACGTTGCAGGTCTCCCGACAGACGCCGATGATTAGTTAGATTGGGCTAGTGTCGGAAAAGTAGCGAGGGCTCCATGCAACTCCGCATCACATCCCTCCCCGGTGATGGAATCGGTCCTGAAGTTACCTCCCAAGCCATCTGTGTTCTGGAAGAAGCGGCCAGCGGATTCGGCCACGACCTCGAACTCGACGAAAAAGAAATCGGCGGCGTCGCCCTCGAAAAATTCGGTAATCCCTTGCCAGACGCTACCATTAAGGCCTGCCTCGCCTCACAGGCAGTCCTGCTCGGAGCTGTCGGCAGCCCAGCCTTCGATCACAATCCGCGTGAACTTCGCCCCGAAGCTGGACTCTTGCGCCTCCGCCAGGAACTCGGAGCTTTCGCCAACCTTCGTCCTGCCGTCTTTTATCCCTCCCTGGCTGCCTGCTCGCCGCTGCGCGAAGAAATCGTCAAGGGAACCGACATCCTCATCGTGCGCGAACTGCTCGGCGGATTGTATTTTGGGGAGCCTCGTTCGATTGACGCTGAAGGCGAAGGCGCCCCCGGCAAGCGCCACGCCATCAATACCATGCGCTACTGTGAGACGGAGATCGAGCGCGTCGCCCACGTTGCCTTTCAACTCGCTCGCCGCCGCCGCCGGCGCCTGCTCTCCGTCGACAAATCGAATGTTCTGGAGTGCTCGCGTCTGTGGCGCGAAGTCGTGACTCGCATCGGCAACGATTTTTCCGATGTCCAGCTCTCCCACATGTACGTGGACTCCGCCGCCATGACGCTGGTCCTCAAGCCCACCGAATTCGACGTCATCCTCACCGAAAACCTGTTCGGCGACATCCTGTCCGATCAAGCGGGCGGAGTCGTGGGCTCGCTCGGCCTCCTCGCTTCGGCCAGCATCGGAGGCCCGGTCGGTCTCTACGAGCCCGTTCACGGATCGGCTCCCGACATCGCAGGTAAGGGTATCGCCAATCCGCTAGGCGCCATCCTTTCCGTAGCCCTGATGCTGCGCCATACTTTTAATTTGCCTAGGGAAGCGGAGTGCGTGGAGGCTGGCGTCATATCAACCTTGATGGGAGGCTTTCGCACCCGCGATCTGGCGCGCCACGGAGAGCGCACCGTCTCCACCGAAGAAATGGGCGCCCAGATCGCCGAATTCGTTCGTCTGGCCGCTAACACCAGCAATCGAGCCGCCTCGTAGCCCTGGCGCCGAATGTGTGGCGCGGACACTCCTGTCCGCGGTCGTTGCCCTTGCTTTTGCTGTTGGCTGCCCCCCAGGAGTCCCGGACTGCTACCGGCCCGGTCGGACTCAGCGTTGCCCTTGCTTTTGCTGTTGGCTGCCCCCGAGAGTTCCCGCGCTCGCCGTCGCACCGCCGCCGTTCTTACAACTTTCCCGGAGAAGGCACCGCGGCCGCCGCGTACTCCCCAGTCATCGCATACCATCGGATGCGCAAAACTTCCACGAACATTCGCAGTCCATCGCGGAAAGGATGCAGCCGCGTCCCCGCGCTGTGCGCCCACAGCACCGGAACCTCTTCCACCCGCAAGCCCGCGCGCCGCGCCAGAAACAGAATTTCCGGATCGAATCCCCAGCGCTCAATCTTCTGCAGAGGAAAAATGCGGCGCGCGGCGTCTCGCCGAAAAGCTTTGAATCCGCATTGCGTGTCCGCGAAACGCAAACCCAGAATCACGCGCAGCACCAGATTGAAGATTCGTCCAAACGCCTGCCGGTACAGGGGCTGCCGCTCCGTCTGCAGTTCCGCGCGCAGCCAGCGCGACCCGATCGCGATGTCGGCGCCTCGACCAATCGCGTCGAACAGTTTCTGCGCCTCCGTGATCGGGGAAGAAAGATCGGCATCCGTGAACAGGCAAATATCGCCGCGCGCATGCAGCATCCCGTTGCGCACGCTGTAACCCTTGCCCCGGTTTCCCGGGATTCTCCACCAGCAGAATCTGCGGATGCAACTTGCCGTATTCGCGCACGATTTGCGCCGTGTCGTCGCTCGAGCCGTCATTCACCACCAGAATTTCCGCGTCCCAGTTCTCTTCCTGCACCTGGCGGAGAAGCGCATGCAGCGTAGGCCGGATGCGGACGCTTTCGTTATAGGCGGGAATGACGAAACTGTAGGTCAAGAGCTGATCGGGTGATCGGGTCATCGGGTGATCGAGCCATCTAGATTCAAATGCCAGCCAGAGCTTCTTGACTTGCGATCACCCGATGACCCGATGACTCAGATGACCCGATGATCTCACGCCACTTGGCGGCGCTTGTCGAGCATGGCGAAGAACTCCGCGACCAACTCCTCGTCCCAGAGTCCGCTTTGCGCCTCGGCACGCATGGTCACCGCGGCCTGCTCGTGGCCGAGCGCCGGCTTATACGGACGCGCCGTGCGCAACGCATCGTAGATATCCACCACCTGCAGAATGCGCGGCAACAGCGGGATCTCGGCCGCCCGCAGGCCATCCGGATAGCCGCTGCCATCCGAATGCTCGTGATGGTGGCGGATGATCGGAAGCACCAGCCGCAACGACTTCAACGGACGGCAAATCTTCTCGCCGGTCGCCGGATGCTGCTTCATGATCTCCCACTCCGCCGGGGTCAGATTGCTGCCCTTCTTCAGGATTTCATCCGGGCACGGCAATCTTTCCCAGGTCGTGCAGGTAGCCGCCCCGCCCCAGGGCAACGATGCACTCTTCATCCACCCCGAGATAGCGCCCCAGATCCGCGGCATTGCGCGCCAGGCGCTCGCAATGGCCTTCGGTGTAAGGGTCGCGCGCCTCGACGCTCAGGCCCAGCGTGCACAACACCGAATCCGCCGTCTCCAGTTCGTCGGTGAATTCCTTCAACTTGAGCAACGAATTCACCCGCGCAAACAATTCCTCGGGATAGATCGGCTTGGTCAGAAAATCGTCGGCGCCGGCTTCAATTCCCTTCAGGCGGTCTTCTCGATCGCTGAGGCCGGTAATCATGACGATCGGAATCAGCCGCGTCCTGGAATCCTCTTTGAGTTCGCGGCAGAGTTCGTAGCCGGTTTTGCCGGGCATGATCACGTCGAGCAAGATCAGGTCCGGAGCCTCGCGCCGGATTTCCGCCTCCGCGGCAGCCGCATTCTGCACCACAACCGTGGGATAGCCGCGGCTCATCAGCATCTCCTTCATGCAGCGCCCGCGTTCACCGCATTGTCGTCCACCACCAGAATCGACTGCTTCCGTCGCCCTGGCAGCAAATCACCCATATCCGCATAAGAGTTCGACTGCGGGGAAAGGGTTGTCCGGCGCTGTCGTGGCGGAAGACTCATCACTTCACTTCGCTTTGCACAGCCGATTGCACTTGGCCGTAATCCTAGTCTCCCACAGGCCCGGCAACCGCGCCACTGGCTCCGGCAGTCGGTAGTCAGGGCAGTCAACCCCCATCAAGAAACGACAAACACGAGAAAACCGAACATTTTCGCTGTTCAGGCGTCATTGCCGCGCCTTCTGCGCCCGTGTCACTCTTCCATCATTATGCTGCGGAAACTCTTACTGATTTGCGTACTGATGTGCTTGCCGTGGAGCGAATGCGCGGCGGTCCCAAAACCGCATGTCATCGCTTTTGGAAAATGGATCTCCGCCAAGTGGCCAAACGCCACCGGACAGAAGCTGCTTGACCTGAAAGTGCGTCCGTTGTTTGTGGATACGCGGCTGAAGGAATACACCACCGGAACTCCGCATGAACTGACCGACCGCCTGTTTGTGGTCCGGCGCGCTTTTCGCGTGAACGATGCGCTGCCCGCCGAAACCGCCAGCGCTAACACCAACGCCAATTCCAACGCCCCGCGCTGGCAATGGCAACGCGGCGGCTGGCTGCTTGTCGACCGCCTCACCGGACGAGTCTCCCAGCTCAACCTGCCCGAGTTCGATCCCTTCTATTCGACGGCAAGCTGGTATCGCGACTACATCGCCTACTGCGGCGTCTCCGAAGACGGCAAGAAACTCTACGCGGTAGTCGCCCAGGTAGGACGCCGGAAGCCGATCCTGAAAAAAGATGCAGGCGAACCCGCCGCAGCCGAAGATCCCGACTCGGAGTGCCCGCCTCCAGTCTGGGAGCGCACCCCCATGCGAGTAACCTTTCAGCCCGAAGACAAACAGAAGTTAGTGTTCTCGATAAGAAGCCGCGTAGTAGACGTAGTAAACGACGCCGAAGAACCAGAAGAATAATCGCAGCCCAACCACAACTCACGTAGGGGCGGACGCCCTCGTCCGCCCAGCCGAGCAAAGCTCGGCGACTGCCAGCGGACACAGCCGCTCTCCATAGAAATGTCATCCTGAGCGCAGCCAAGCCATACGCGAAGCGAATGGCTCGGCGGAGTCGAAGGACCCCTATCCCCGCGTGAACTGCAACCAGCCAGCCAAGGCGTTCTCCCGCTGATCATTCGGGACAAGATTGCGGCAAGCGAACCGCGGCCCGGTGAACCCAAAACTCCAGTAGTGTCCTAATTCCGCACGCGGCGACTGTAGCGCCGCCGTCCCGGCGGCTGTCCGGCGGGCATCCATGCCCGCCGAGGGCGAGGGGACAGCCCACAAGGTTGCTGGCGCCACTTGGGCGGCAACACGCTAAATTAGGACACCACCCACTCCAGAGTAACAATATCTCTTGACAGTCGCTGTTATAATAAAAGTTACTCTATAGCCCAGTGCGGCGGTGGCAGGAGTTTGTACTAAAAGCTCTTTGAAATCCGATTTTCGGGCCGACCTCAGTTATGTTCTAACTGCAATGGTATCTAGATTTTGCGCGACTTAGTAAGTTGCAACTCCTTGATTCTAAAGGGTCGAGCCCATGAGAGTTGACCTCTAACCCCTTTGTTATCTAGATTTTGTAAGTTAACTTCTTTAGAACCAGAGATTTACTGGAAATTCCTCCGTAAGTCGATGATTCTAATATATAGGGGGGAGGGGGGGTACCCCCCACTATTATCAACCAGTACACATAGTCAAAACTACCGAGTTTTTCCAAGGCAAGACACCCCTACAAAGCGCGCCTTAGCCGAGAACTGAGAACCGAGAACTGGGAACCGAGAACTGCAACTTCAGTCCCCAGCAGCCTCAACCGCAGGAAGCTCTTCCGCCGCAGCCCGAGTCGAGATCTTCGCGCTGGTCACCAGCACCACCGAGGCGACGATGATCGCGCTCCCCATCGCGATATAGCGGTCGATGCGCTCGTGCAGTACCAGCCATCCCAGAAACACCGCGACCACGGGATTGACGTACGCATAGGTCGAGACCTTCGAAGTCGGAACGTGCTGCAGCAACCAGATGTAGGCCGTGTATCCGATCCAGGAACCGCACACCACCAGATAGAGAATCGCGGCCACTCCGGGGACGGACCACGCGATGTTGGAAGGCTTTTCGACGAGCAGCGCGAAAATTAGATTTGCCATCCCCGCGAAGGTCATCTGCCACGCGATGGCGCCGAACGGATCGGTAGCCGCGGTCTGCCACTTTTTCGAGAGCACCGAACCGAACGCCCAACTGAACGATCCGAGTTGCAGCCCAAGCGACCACCAGAGTTCGCGATGGCCAAGGGCGTTGTTGTGACGGAGATCGGGCCAGATGAGCACGACCACTCCGGCGATTCCGATGGCCAGCCCGATCTTGCCGCGCCGCGAGATGTGATGGTCACCGAGCAACAGGCTATCGAGCACCAGAAACCAGAGCGGCGTAACCGAGATCAGCAGCGCCGCCAGGCCAGTGGGAACGATCCGCTCCGCGTAGGAAAGCGTGAGGTTGCCGCCCATCAGAAGCAGAATGCCGACCGCCGCCAGATGGCTAAGCTGTCGCGCCGAAAATCGAACGCGGCGTCCGGTCAGCGCACAGTAAGCGAGCATAACCGTGCCCGCGACCAGAAAACGCGCGGCGCACATAACGGCCGGAGGAATATGCTCCACTGCGATGCCGATGCCGAGATAAGTCGATCCCCAGAAGACATAGACCAGCCCGAAGGCAACAATGATCTTCCATCGACTCGCGGGCGCAGTGCTCATGGGAGTGGCAGGAGAAATTCAGAATAGCAGAGCGAGCGTAAGAAATCGGGTGATCGGGCCATCGGGCGATCGAACACGGCGCTAGGCGGCCGACCACATCCCCATCTCAGCAAGGACTTTGCTGGCCGCTTCGGCGCCGGAGCGAACGCAGTCGGGGACGCCGATGCCGCTATAGCCGTTGCCGGCCAGCGCCAGACCCGGAAGTTTCTGACGGAGTGCTTCGATGCGCTGCAAGCGTTCGAGGTGGCCGACCGAATATTGCGCCATGGCGGACTTCCATTTGTAGACGCGCGCAAACAGCGGCTCGGCATTGAGGGCAGGTCCAATGATCTTCCGCAGTTCGCGGCGAACGATTTCGAGAATTTCTTCTTCGCTCGATTCGAGGATTTGCTCGTCGCGCGCGCCGCCGAGAAAGCAGCGGACGATAGCGCGATTTGCCGGTGCGCGGTGCGGAAATTTATTGTGGACGAAGGTGGCCGCGAGCATGCGGCGCCCTTCACTGCGCGGCACCAGGAATCCGAAGCCCGGGGGAAGCGACCGGCGCACTTTTTCGTCGTAACCGAGCGTGACGGTCACCGAGGAACTGTACTGAATCTCGCTCAGTTCGCGAGACAGGTTCCCATCCGCAGGTTGCAGCACGGCCGCAGCGGCATGGGTCGGGGTGGCGATGATCACGGCGTCGAATTGGTCGCTCTGGTATCCGGCAGACACAGTCCAAGCGTCATCCTGCGGGATCGCCGACTGCACCAGCGAAGACTTTCTCAATGCGCTCGCATCCAGACGCGCGACCAGAGCATCGATCATCTGTTGCATGCCGTCTTTGAGCGAAGAGAACAGCGGCCGCGCTGGGAGGTTCGGCGCCGCGCCCATTTTCTTGCGGGCCGCCAGCATGGCGCGTCCCAGGCTGCCGTGTTTCGATTCCATGTCGGCGAAGCGCGGCAACACGGCGCGCACGCTCAACTGCGAAGCTTCGCCGCCGTAAACTCCGGAGAGCAGCGGATCGGCGAGCAGGTCGACCATCTCGGAACCGTAGTGGCGTTCGACCATCTGGGCAACGGTTTCGTCCGCGGAGGCCTTATGCGGCGGATGAAACCATTCGGCGGCCATACGCATTTTTGTTCGCAAAGAAAAAAGCGGTGAGAACACGGTGGGCATGATCTTGGTGGGCACCATGAACATGAGTCCATCGGGCATGACCACCAGCCTGCCCCTGGCTAAGATGTAGGTCTTGCGCTCCGAGTCGTTCGAGCCGATGAGTTGGTCGCCCAGCCCGATCTTGCTGCAGAGATCGGCAGCCCAGGGCTTCTCGGTGAGAAATGAATCGGGGCCGGCTTCAACCAGGCAACCGTCGACGCGATCGGTGACGAGCACTCCACCGAGGCGCGGGCTGGACTCGAATAAAACATACTCGACGGGCGTGCCGGACTGGCGCTTTTCTTCGAGCGTGTACGCGGCCGAAAGGCCGGAGATTCCGCCGCCGATGATGGCTATGCGTTTCATGGAATGGAGCTGCTAACTTTTGGGCCCGTGTAGCGCGGACACTCTTGTCCGCGTGCGCGCTGGCTAGTTTCGCGACCGCGCGCGGACAAGAGTGTCCGCGCTACACGATTTTCACGACGTCACTTGCGACCGCGAACTACTTCCGCAAGTGCCTCGGTCAAAATCCGCGATCCGTTCAACGATTCGGCTCGCCATAGGCGCATGCCTTCTTTTTCTGCGAACTGTTTGAAGGCTATGTCGATATCGTAAAGGACCTCGACGTGATCGCACAGAAATCCGATGGGATGCAGGAAGACCCCGCGATGGCCTTTCGCTTTTAAATTCCTGATCGTGTCCTCTACGGTGGGTCCGATCCACTGCGCCGCCGGACATGCCCTGGCTCTGGAAGGCGAAGGTCCAGTCTTCGCCTGCGAGGCCCGCCTCCTTCGCTACGAACTCTGCGGTTTCCTTCGATTGCCTCTCGTAGGGATCGCCTTCGGTGATGGTGCGCTGGGGGACACTGTGCGCGGTGAAGATCACGGGGAGTTCGGCTCCATTTTCGGCGCTGGCCTTTCCCCAGCCCGCGCGCAGTTTTTCGGCGAACGCTGTCATTAGCAGCGGTTGATCGTGCCACTCCTCGACGAAGTCCATTTCGAAAGGAAGATTTCCGTCGGCGCTCACGGCGCTGCGGTAGAGGCCGACGCTGGTGCGCGAGTTCTGCGGCGCGAGACAGATGGCGATGACGCGCTTGTATCCCTTCGTCGCAATCGCCTTCACCGCGTCGGCGATGAAGGGCTTCCAGTTGCGCATGCCTACGAAGACCGGCATCTGCAACAACTGCGAAAGTTGATCGGCTTGCAGCAGAGTCCAGCAGGGGAGCGGCGAAAATCCGATCAGCGAATAGCGCTGGCGGATCTCTTCGACCACCGGTGGCGGCAGGGACCGTCCGCCGGTGACATAATTTAGAAACTCAGGAATCTGATCGGGGTTCTCGGGGCTGCCGTGGGCGAGGAGGAGGACGGCGGTGTTCGCGGGCGCGGCGGAAAACGAACTTACGCGATTTGCGCAATAGCACTGGCTGGCTTGGCCCAACGGGCACGGCGTCATTTTCGGCCCCACCTTCAACTCCGTCCCGCATCGGACGATCGGGTGATCTTTGATGACCCGATGGCCCGATCACCAGATGACCCGATCCTCTCCATCTTCGGCTTCGTCTTGAACTCGGCCCAATGCTCGCGGATGAAATCGCAGAGCGCCTTTACGTTGTCCACCGGAGTTTCGGGAAGAATGCCGTGGCCGAGATTGAAGATGTGGCCGGGGCGTCCAGCGGCTTGGCGCAGAATATCTTCGGCCCTCTTCTTGAGTTCTTTCCAATCGGCGAAGAGCAGCACGGGATCGAGATTGCCCTGCACGGCGCCTTTGAAACCTAGGCTCTTCCATCCAGTGTCGAGCGGAATGCGCCAGTCGAGGCCAATAACATTGGCTCCGGTCTCTTGCATCGAAGGCAGAAGCGTCGAGCTGTCGGTGCCGAAATAAATCACGGGTACTCCGGTTTTTTGGAGGCGCTTCACCAGATCGGTCGCGTGCGGCAGAACGTAGCGGCGATAATCTTCGACGCTCAGGCAGCCCACCCAACTATCGAAAATCTGGATGATATCGGCGCCCGGCGCGCACCTGCTCGGCGGAATACTCGGCGGTCACCGCGACCAATTTCTTCATCAATTCGTTCCACGCGGCGGGCGCGGAGTACATCATCTTCTTGGTGAAGAGATAGTTGCGCGAGCCTCCGCCTTCGATCATGTAGCTGGCGAGCGTGAAAGGCGCGCCGCAGAAGCCGATGACGGGCAGTTTGTCGCCGAAGTGTTTGCAGACGAGCTTCACCGCTTCAGAAACATAGCCGAGGTCGGCGGCACCATCGGTGCGCAGGCGGGCAATGTCTTCGGCGGTGCGCACCGGCTTTTCGATCTTCGGGCCTTCACCGGCGGCGAAATGAAAGGGGAGTCCCATGACTTCGAGGGGGAGAAGAAGATCGGCGAAGATGATGGCGGCATCGACTTTGAGTATCTCCGCCGCTTCAATGGTGACCTGGGCCGCAACCTCCGGCTTCTTGCAGATCTCGATCAGGGAATATTGTTTGCGGACGGCGCGGTACTCAGGCATGTAGCGTCCGGCCTGGCGCATGAACCAGACCGGGGTGCGTTCGGTGGGCTGAGCCTTGGCCGCGCGAACAAAGAGAGAGTTTGGGGCGGACATGAAACATCTAATTTAGCATCTTCGCGTGACCTGTTGGACGAATCGGCTGGCAGGTAGCAGCTCTGTTGCGATGCGAGCGTTCGGCAGTCGGTAGCTGGCTGGCCCAGGCAGCAGTTCACGGAGCGATGGTCGAAAATCATGGTCGAAGGTCATGGTCGAGGATCACAGGCCCTTATGACGTACATCACAGACCCGTCGGTCATGCGACGGCAGAATCGGAACGACCACTTCGCAAACCCTTCCAAGGAGTAAGGCCATGGCCTCCACTGCCACCCCTGTCAAGCCGGAACTGCTGCGGACACTTCCTTCCGATGCCGCGCGCCAGATTCAATGGCGATTTGCCGACCGCTACGACCTGCAGATGCTGGTGCAATCGGCGCGATCGGTGGCCCGCGGTCCGGTGGCGCGGCTGGTGGCCAACGGCGGCCGCAATTCGCATGATTGGACGCCCGCGAAGGCCGAACTGCTGGAGGCGTTCGATAAGTCCGGGATCACGGCCGTCTTCATGGAGCCCGAGCACGGCGGATTCATCGCGGGCCCGAAGAACCTGGCGCTGGCGCTGGTCGCGTTTGAACTCGCCTGGGTGGACGGCGGGGCCGCAACCGCCAGCCTGGCGGGCTGTCTGGCCTTGGCGCCGATTCACGAGCGCGGCACGCCCGAGCAGCAAACAAAGTACATGCAGTTGGCCGCGCCGCCGCAGGCGGGAGAGGATCGCAAACCCTGGCGGGGAGCATTCTGCCTGACCGAGCCCATCCCTTACGTCGGCGTGGATACCGGCATGCTCAACGGAAAAATCCGCATCGCGGAGTGGAAAGAAGGAGAAGAGCCGACTCTGCAGGTGGAAAAGCGCGGCCGCTTCATCACCAATATCGGGTTCGCCAATTTTGTGACGGCGGCGGTGGATTCGGGCGATGAGCGGATCAAGGGAAGCTGCATGGTGATCCTGGAAGAAGGCGATCCGGGAACATTCGATCGCGGCACGCCCACGCGAAAGCTGGTGCATCAGCTTTCTTCCACTGGCGATCCAATTTTCAGCCTGCGCATTCCGGCCAGCCGGATTGTCGGCGGCTACGACGTGAAAGATGGCGTCATCGTGCCGCGCTACAACCACAGCGAGGTGATTGAAGCCGTGTTCCGCCGGACGCGCGTGACCGTGGGCATCATGACCGCGGCGAAATTGCTCTCCGCGGTCGAGCCGGTCATCCGGTATCAGCGCGGGCGGTTCCGTGGCGCGGAGACGGCGACGCCCGGATCGGTGCGTTATGAACTCGGGCTGCAGGCTCGCGAAGACACGCTGCACCGGCTGGTGGATGTCTGGGCGACCGGCGAGGCCGGAGCCGTCGCTTGGATTTGCGGCGGCGCGGGCCTTTGATGAACTGGATCCGCTGGAGCGCGAGGCCGACAAGCTGCTGGCTGCGCAGGGAGTCACCGGCGGCCAGAGCGCGCGCGAAACTGCAGCGTGAAGCGTCGGAACGGGCGGCAGATCTCCTCCGCTTGCCAGGCGACTTGCCTGCCAACGACGCCAAGCGCGCACAACTGGAATCCGATCCGCTTCTGCGTTTCGTTCTTCTGGACTCGCTGGCCGACGTCCTTTGCCCCGCCACCAAGCTGTGGAACACGGGCTGGGGCGCGCAGATGATGCGCGAAGCGGTCAGCTTGATGGGCGGCTACGGCATCACGGAAGACTGCCCGGGCTTCCTCGGCAACAAGTGGATGGATGCGCAACTGGAAGCGACCTACGAGGGACCGGAAGCGGTGCAACGGCGCCAACTCTCCATCACCATGACCAACCCGCTCTTCCTGGCGCAGTTCCAGGCGTGGATCAAGGAGATGCGCGGGATCGCCTCCGAGCGTCCCGGCACCGGCGCGTGCGCGCTGGCAACCGCCATGGGAATGTGGCTGTGGACGCTGGAACGTTTGCAGCACAGCACCGATGCCGACGGCGGCCGTCTGTACCAGAGCGCGCGCCAGGGTGTGACGTTCCCGCTGGCCGACGCGCTCTGCTGGCTGCTCGCGGCCCGCTGCCAGATTCTCGATGCGCATCGAACTGGAGAAGCGTGGAGCCAGCGATCCTGCCGTTGCGGAAGGGCTGGCTGGCCTCGTGAATTTTATGACCGACCTTTGCCACGTGCAGTCGGCGCGGGCCAGTGGAGAAGTGGCCCGCATCTGCGCCGAGCTGGTGTTCGGATACAACCGTCACCCCGCATGGGACGAAGCGGGATACCGCGGCTGCTACCAACAGGACGAGTTGGATTCTCTTGAGGGCATCATTCCGGGCATCGGTTCCTACGGCCTGGATGTCATCGGAAACGATGGCTCGCATCCCAAGAAGGCTGGTCCCTGCGCGAAGTGCAATGGAGCCGAGCAGTTTCTCTCGTTGCAGACGAAGCTCGCCACTTGCCTCACGGGTTGCCGGCTCTCCAAGGACCGGGCCGCCGAGGCAATTTCGAAGCTCATGATTCCCGAGGCGCTGGATTATCCCGCATGAGCGCCGCTCCCCAAGAACCGGGCGCTGCGATCGAACCAGAAAAGATCGAGCGACAACAGATGGCGGTCGACATCGCCTGCGTGGGCTTCGGCCCTGCGATGGGCGGCTTCCTGACGACGTTGAGCCGCAGCCTGCTGAATCCGGATGGGTCGGTGCGACTGGAGAGTGCAACGTCCCCCGGCTTGCCCTTGCAGGTAATCTGCTACGAGCGCGCCGACGGGCTGGGCTTCGGAGTCTCAGGCGCGGTCACACGGGCGCGTGGGATACGCGGTAGTTTTCCCGGCGTGGATCTCACCGAGATTCCCATGGCGGCGGCGGTGAAGAAGGAGAAGCTCGTATACCTGCTCGATCCCGTGCGGAGCCAGTCGGCGCTCTTTCGCCTTCAAGGCTGCCGACCGAGTGCTTCGCTCGCTCGGCTTCGTCTTCGGGGTGAAGCATGACGCATTCGAGCTGCCCTATACCCCGCCCTTCATGCGGAAACACGAGGGCCTCGTGTTATCGCTGGGTCAGTTCAACCAGTGGGTCAGCGATCAAGTCGCTGCGTCCGGCATGGTGCAGATCTGGCCGGGGATGCCGGTCGCCGAACCATTGATTGAAAAAACGTGGAAGGAGACGCCGTTGCCGGCGTGCGGCTCGCCGATCAGGGGACCGATCTTCAGGGACGCCCCGAGGCAGGGTTCACTCCCGGCATGGACCTGCGCGCTGCCCTGACGGTAGTGGGCGACGGCCCGGTGGGAGCAGTCGGGCGCAAGATCGATGAGCACATCGGAATGCCGCACAAATGCGGCAGGATCATGGCTCCCGCGAGTGGGCGCTCGGCATGAAGATGGTGATCGAACTCCGCGAAGACAGTGGGCTGGAGCCCGGCACCGTCCTTCATACCATCGGATTCCCTGAGCCGGAGATTTTCGGGTTCCTCTACGTTCATCCCGAGCAGGCTGGCGTCGGTTGGCATCTTTGTTCCGTCGTGGTTCCGCAGTCCGGTCCGCACGGCCTATCGTTACCTGCAGCACTTCATGCTTCATCCTTATTTGTGGCGTTATCTGGAAGGCGGAACCCTGAAGTCGTGGGGAGCGAAGTCGCTGCAGGAATCGGGCCGCCACGGCGAGCCATTTCTCGCGGGCAACGGCTATGCCCGCATTGGCGAGGGATCGGGAAGCACGAACGTGCTGGCCGGGTCGGGAGTGGACGAAGCCTGGACCACAGGTGTGCAACTGGCGGAAGCGGTCATCGAACTTGCCGGACAGAAGCGTGCGTTTACTCGCGAAAATCTTGAAGCAACCTACGTGCGCCGCCGCCGCGAGAGCTGGGTCGATCGACGAGTCGAAGATTGCGGCCGACGCGCGCAATGGATTCCAGCGAGGCGTCGTCACGGGCATGATCGGCATGGCCGTCGCGGGCTTGACGCGGCGGACGTGTCACGCCAGCCTCTCGTCCAGCGCCCCGCCCCATGCTCTCGCTTGAGGACGCTTACGAATCGCGGATTTCTCCGGCCGAGTTGAAGCAGATGCGGGAGGAATGCGCCGCCAAGGGCACGTCGCTGCACGACCAGATCATGGACCGTTGCGGTTGGCCGCAGATTCCGATGGATGGCAAGCTGCTCATCTCACACCAGGATGCTCTGCTCATGGGCGGAGGCGTGCAGGCACCGCCGGGCTATGCGAATCACGTGAGTTTTCGTCGTCCGGAACTCTGCCGTGCCTGTGAAACCAAGTTGTGCGTGGAAATGTGCTCAGGCCAGGCGATCACCCGCGGCGAAAACGAAGTGCCCGCCTTTGATCGCGAGAAGTGTGTGTACTGTGGCGCCTGCCTGTGGAATTGCCCAGCCGATGGTGACGGTGCGCAGGGGAACATCGAATTCAATGCTGGCGCGGGCGGACTGCACTCTGCGCTAAACTGATCGCCAATGGAGAGCCGGGCGTCTCCGCCCGTTCAGGAACGGGCGAGGACGCCCGTTTCTCCATCGCTAATATCCTTGATTTTGCAAGTGATCGAACGTAGATTGCTGAATTGACAGGACTCGAATGACAAACGGATATCACATCGTCGTGTGCGGCAGCGTTGTCCCCGACCCGCTGCAAACTCTGGAGCCGGTCCAGACCCCAACGGGACCCGCGCTGAAGAACGAAATGATGCTGCCCGCCGTACTGGATCCCTGGGCCGCTCATGCCCTGTATGAAGCCGCCGACCTGGCATCCAAGGTTGCCGGCAGCAAGCGTCTGGCTGGTGAGCGTGGGACCGAAAGCAAAACTCCAGCAAGTGATGATGACGATTGCCCAGAGAGTGAGCTTTGAACTTGTTGCCGGTCGATTCCAGCGCCAGCGGCTTTGCCGATGCGCACTCAACGGCCGCGCTCCTGGCGGAAACCATCCAGAGTATCCCCGGTCTTGATCGCGCACGCCTGCTCGTATTCGGCGGTTGGGAATCGGCTTCGCGAGGCGCAGGCGCCACCATGCAGTTGGTAGGAGAGCGCCTCGAAATTCTCGACCAGTTTCAAGGTGTGGACCAACTTAGCGTTCAAGCTGACGGTTCGTTCGAAGTTCTGGAGCGAATCGAGGGGGGCCGTCATCAGGTTTCGGTTTGCCCGGGTCCGCCGGCTTTGTTCGGCTGGGCCACCGGCAATCTGCCGGAGCCTCGCAACAATCCTCAAGTTGGAATGGCGAATATGCGCACGGTGATGCCCGCGCTGCAGCGGGCCAAGTCCGTGCCGCTCGCCGCTGGTGGATTGCACTTCCTGAGCGCAAGCCCTCCGAAACAACAGCGCCAGACGCGCGTGGTCAAAGACCTGTCGGCCGAGCAGATCGCGCAAGAGCTTGCGGAATGGATTGGCAAGTAACTTCTAGGAATTGTCATCCCGAGCGGAGCGAGGGATCTGCAGTTTGTTTTTTGCACTGAGTAAGCGAAACAATACCGGAGATCAACACTCTGATGTCAAAAAACATTTTATTTCTGGCTCATGTTTCGGAAGCTGGCAACACGCTCCCCAAGGCATCGTATGAGGTTCTGGGCGCTGCCTTGGAATTGACGAAGCAGCTCGGCGCCCGCTTGACCATCGGTTTGATCGGTGAGGATGTGGCTGCGGCGGCGGAGACGATTGCAGCCGCCGGAGCCGAAAGAATTCTCGCGGTAGCAGGGCCTGACTTCGCCACCGCGCGCTACGCGAGCGATGCGGCGGCAGCGGAAGCGCTCTGCCGGGCAGCGGGAGCCGAATTGATTCTCGCGCCCGCAACTTCACGGTTCATGCGCGTGCTGGCCGGAGTGGCGCATCGTCTGAACGGATGTGTGGACACTCATGTCACCTCGCTGGAACGCGCCGTTAACGGCGAACTGTGCGCGACCCGGTGGCACTATCGCCAGCGCATCGAAGCCGTCATTCGCCGAGACGCCCGCCCTTGGATTGTGTTGCTCGAATCTGGCTGCCACGCGGCCTGGGTCAACACCGCATCGAGCGCGCGCCGGCGCAGCCAAGGTCGAGCAGATTCCGGTAACACTCCCGCAAGCCGCCACCAGAACAGTCGTCACCGGCCTCCGCGCTCCGAAGAGCGACGCCCAAACCATCCGGCCCGACGCCAACTTGTTGTTGGTCGCAGGCGCGGGCTGGACCAAGAAGCAGGCCGACGGAAAGGCCCATGTCGATCAAGCTGAATCGCTGATTCTGGACTTCCTTCGTGCCTCCGGCGCGTCCCTGGGCGGCAGCAAATCGCTGGTCGATCAAAGCGGAGAAAGTCAGGCGGTGCTGCGTTTCATGACCCATCTGAACCAGGTCGGCCAGACCGGATCGACGCCCCGTCATCCCAAGGGTTTGTCCACGTGTTGCCATGGCGAGGAGCCCCATGTCGTGGGCTGGCGGTTCATCAACGAGCGCCGCGCGGTGAATCTGGACCCGAACTGTGGTTGGGCACGAGGAAAAGCAGACGTGCTTTATGTAGCGGACGCGTTTGAAGTGCTGGCGAAATTGAATGCTCTCCTCGCCCAGAGAAGCCGAACTAGCACCGACGCAGCACTTCAGCTCTGACCTACGCGCCACGCGCGCCTCTTCGATACGGATTAGGGATAGAGATTAAGGTTTGATTCCCAACTGCCAGAACAGAAACGAATACATGTCGGTCCTCTCTTCGATCTGCTTGGCGACGGGCTTGCCTTGGCCGTGTCCAGCTTTGGTTTCGATCCGCAGCAGAATCGGCCGCTCCTTGCTGGCGCCGTTCTTGGCTTCGGCTTGCATGAGCGCCGCCATTTTCTTGGCGTGCATAGGATCGACGCGCGTATCGGTATCACCCGTCATAAAGAGGATGGCGGGATACTCCTGGCCGGGCTTTACGTGGTGATAAGGCGAATAGGCGTAAAGCCATTCGAACTGCTTGGGGTCGTCGGCCGAACCGTACTCCGGGATCCAGAGTTTGGCGATCTGGAAATTCTGATAGCGCAGCATGTCGAGCAGCGGAACGGCGCAAATCACCGCGCGGAACAGATCGGGGCGCTGGGTGATCATCGCACCCATCAACAGGCCACCGTTCGATCCGCCGGAGATGGCGAGGTGATCGCGGTCGGTGTACTTCTGCGCGATAAGAAATTCTGCGGCGGCAATGAAGTCATCAAACACGTTCTGTTTCTTCTCGAGCATGCCGGCGCGATGCCAGTCCTCGCCGAACTCCGAACCACCGCGGAGGTTGGCGACCGCGTAAATGCCGCCGTGCTCCATCCAGAGATACATGCTGCGGTTAAAAGTTGGCTTCAGTGAGATGTTGAAGCCGCCGTAGCCGGTGAGCAAGGTCGGGTTCTTCCCGTTTTTCTCAATTCCCTTCTTGCTGACGATGAACATGGGAACTTTGGTTCCGTCTTTCGACGTGTACCAGACCTGTTCGACGTCATAGGCAGAGGGATCGATGGACGGCGCATCGACCTTGGCCCAGAGCGCGCTTTTCACGTCGGTTAAATCAAAGCGATAAATCGAGGGTGGGACGGTAAAGGACTGGAATCCGAAGAACACTTCGTCGCGGTCCTAGCGGCCGGAGCTGGGGGAAATCGCCGATCGCGGGCATAGGAATGTCGTCGAGTTTCTTGCCGTCGAGGGCAAAGAGCCTCAATTCCGAAGTAGCGTTGTGCTCGTACTGTGCAAAGAGTTTGCCGCCGGTGACGCTTACTCCCTGCAGCACGGCATCGGATTGCGGGATCAGTTCCTTCCAGTTTTCACGTTTGGCGTTGGCAGCCTCGGCCACAAACACGCGATAGTGGGGCGCGTCTTCGTTGGTGGTGATATAGAGCTTGCCCTGAAAGAAATCGCCGCCATAAAGGAAGTTCTTGCCGGTAGTGATTTCGAGCG
>CAWCDV010000001.1:0-21670 GCA_963794365.1 uncultured Acidobacteriaceae bacterium | reverse complement strand
TCAGAGTGTCTAAACTAAGCGGAGCTAGTCGCCGTGTCCAATAGATAATTCTTGTCAGGACGATCACGTAATTGGCCAAATAGGTAGTACTAATAATCAAGGCATTTGCCATAAGGTTAGTCTTTGGTCTGCAGCGCCTGGTTTGCGCGGGGCACGCTTGTCATTGGATACCGAAGCGCACAAAGATCTCGTAAAGACCCCATAAAAAATTCATTAAGAATTGAAAGGCTAAATCGTGGGAGTGCCAATTGGGCACCCACAAAGTTCGTGATCGAGAATCAGCGGGCGGGATTCCTTCATGTCACGCGAAGAGAGCCTTGCGTACCGTGACCCGCGCAATCATGCCAGAAGCAGAGCGGATAAGCGCACTCAGCTTATAGGCGTGCTCCGCCCAATTCTTGCAAACCCTTGGCGACCCGCAGCCTGTTCTCATCGGACGGCCATGCCGGCCCTTCCACGGAATGCGCCAGCCGGTTGCCGGTTGCCGCTTGGAGGGAAGTTGCCAATGCCGTTTCCATCAGACCCGGGCTCTGGTGCGGCCGTCGGGCTGCGAAACATTCCGAATCGAACCTCGGGAAGCACAGGCAGCCCGGCGTCCTTGACCTCACTGATCCCCGTATTCCGGACTGTTTCCGGGAGCAGCGCTGACACCCCCAGGCCGGAGTCGAGCGCTGCCAAGGTCGCCTCCAGGCTCGCGCTTTCGAACACCACACGCCATTCCCACCCCGCTCTGCGCAAGGAAGAAAGTATTTTGTCGCGCCACCATTTCGTGCTTTCACACAGTACGAGCGGCAGGATCTTGAGCGAATCGATAGAAAAATCTGTGCTGGCAAGCCAGGCTAAACGGGATCTCCACTCGATGACGGGCAGGCCTGCTATCCGCGTGGGATCGCTGATGACAAAGTCCAGTTCCCCTTGCGTGAGCAGGAATTCGAGCTTTCCCGGCGCAGCGACGATAAGTTTCAGTTCAACATTGGGATGGATCCGCTGGAATCGCTTCAGGGCGGGCGTGAGTCCGGCGAGCGCCGTTTGCTCGCTGACGCCGAGGCGCACTGGCCCCGAGGCGGATTCTTCGCGGAGCCGCGCCAGCGCTTCTTCATTGAGATCGACGGCACGATTGGCATACGTTACCAGCAGTTCGCCGTGGCTCGTCAGTTTCACGCCACCCCGGCTTCGGTAGAATAGCTTCCTGCCAATGACCTTTTCCAGGCGCAGCATCTGTTGGCTCACCGCCGGTTGAGTCTTCGCCACCGCTGCTGCAGTGCGTCCCATACTCCCGTGCTGAACTACCGCGAGAAACGTCCGCAGAAGACTGAGCTCCAAATCCCTTCGATCAATCGCCATGTAGACACCCTGCCCGCTGGTTGACCTTGCATACTCTGCTCTTGCAGATTCTCTACGTCTTGAACGGTAGCGTGTAGGCCATGAAGAATTCATGAAGAATCTTCATGAAAACTTTGGCTGGGCTAAAATAAAATTTTTGATTAGCGGCGACTAGTCGTAATTGGGGATCGAAAGAGCTCAGACGCTGCTGGTTGCGTCTTGTGCCCACTGCAGGGCCTGCCACCAGGTTGAGGCGACTTCTTCATCGGGCAGTTTCAATTGTTTGGCGAGTGCGCTCGATTGCGACCACTCGCCCGATTCCTGGGCCAGCATGAGCTGGTACAGGGGTCGGAGGCTACTGTTCTGGCCGAGCAGCGCCGTCTTCGTTTCGCGCTCCACGGGTAGTTGTTCGAGGAGCACTTCCATGCTGACCTCAAGAATGGCATCCATGATGGAGAGCAGCCCCATCAGGAACAAATCCGTGTTCGATTGCAACCGGTTGGAGAGCAGTTCGCAAAAACGGGCACGAGCCAATCCCATCAGCACCAGTTCGCTACACCTCTGCTCGGCTGCGCCCACAGTGACAACGAGCCGGATCCAACGCCGCATTTCCCGTTCTCCCAGAACGGCGATGGCATGGCGGATCGACTTGATTTCGAGGGGAAATCCAAAGAGCGGGGAATTCAGGTACCGGAGCAAGCGGTAACAAATCGAGGCTTCCTGCTTGAGCATCTTCTCGAGTTCTCGCATGTCGATTTCCCTGCGGGAGACCATTTCGAGCAGCCGTATGTAGTGCAAGCGGCTGGCGGGAACTTCGCGGCCGATGACGACTTCGGGGCGGCAGAAAAAATATCCCTGGAAATAGACGAATCCCATGTCGCGGGCCTGACGATACTCGTGGGGCGTTTCGAGCTTTTCCGCCAGCATTTTGCACGCCGGGGAGCCAAACCGGCGCATCATGCCAGCGCGTTCCTCCGGCCTGGTTGCCCGGATGTCGACTTTTATGATGTCGGCAAACTCGACCAGCGGTATGCGCGGGTCGTTGGGCGCGAAGTCATCGAGGGCGATGAGATAGCCGGCCGCTTTCAGCCGCTTGCAGGCAGCGATGACACGGTCTTCGGGCTCAACCGTCTCCAGAATCTCGGCCACGGTCTGGTGAGGGGGCAGCAAGGTAATGAGATCTTTGAACAGAACCTCACAGGTGCAATTCACGAAAGCGCGGCGCTTATCGCAGAGCATGTTGATACCGTATAGCAGGGAGCTATCCAGCGTGGAGCGGGCCGCAAGTTCCGGATCGGCGTTGAAGTAGTCTTCGACACCATTGCGGAAAAGAAGTTCGTACCCGAACACATTCTGCGAACGGTCGAGAATTGGCTGGCGGGCAACGAAACGCTGTCCGGGCAGCGCGAGCGAGTTCGACCGAGAGGTTTTCTCTTTGGCAGGAGCGGGTTTCACACCTCTTACATCGGCTTAGCCGGGGCGGAACTTCAGGCAGAGACCGCGCGGCTGTCGTTTTCCGGAAATTAAAGGATTTACCAACCGGCGCTTGCGGTCGAACCCTACAACCATGCATGCTTCCGGTCCGGTGCAAGCCGGAAACAAGGGCTCGGGATTCCAAGGTAATGTCCCAAATGTGGAAAACTAAAGGCACTTCCCCCTTGCGCAGTCGGCGGTTTCATGAGTAACATCAAAGTGTTCCCAATGGCCAAGCTTCCAGCCTGGCCGTTCGCGCCAATAAAACTCCAGGCGCCTAGATTAAAAGATAGTTTGAACATCGTTCTCGAATAGCATCCAGCCGATGTGGGGTTTGGTCTGCCGGTAGCCGGTTTGCAGTGAGCCACGCGCAGTGAGCTACGCGTTGCGCCAAACGTTTAGAGTGCCGACTAAGGTGCCGACCGCAAGGAAAAAGGAAAGACGAAACAATCGGGCCTGTGATCTCAGGCCGGGGATTAACTTCGGGGATCAACTCCGAAGACTAACAAGAGAAAAATATGAATGCAGGACCTGGACGTTCCTCCGCAGGAGGAGGGAAACACAAACGGCGCCGTGGACGGCGGCCGCCGAGACGAGGCGCGGGTGGCCCGATGGGCCGCGACCGCCAGGAGCATCAGGGCATTTTTACCGCTCCCATGGATCACAGCTACCGCGCCAATATGGGCCCGGATAATGGCAACGGCAACCAGGGACGAGGACCGCGCCGGCCCGGTTTTTCGGCGTCCTACCCGGTGGCCGATCCCGAGCCTTTGCCCACGCCACGAGCGGATGCGGCTTCGCGCGTTTTCGCGTTTGTCGAAGACCTGTTCTTTCTGAGCAAGATTCAGGAAACGGGCCGCAAGATGAACGTGAAAGTGGAGTTCGTTAAGAACGAGAAGGAACTCACCGAACGGATGAAGAGCAACGGCGAAGAAACGCCTTCCCTGATTATCTTCGATTTGAACAATGCCAATGCCAAGCCTTTGACGCTCATACCGAAACTGAAAAGCAAGCTGAAGAAGGGGACGTCGATCATTGGATTCCTCTCGCACGTGCAGGGCGACTTGAAGCTGAAAGCGCACGAAGCGGGATGTGACATGGTGCTGCCGCGCTCCGCGTTTTCGCAGAATCTGCCGCAGTTGCTGCGCCGCCATGGCGCTATCGAGGCCGACTCCGGGGCAGGCGATTAGGATTGCAGAAGTCAGAGGTTCATATTGCAGAGGTAACCTTGCCTCGACTCATAGGGTTTCACCTTTGAAATCCAACCTCTGCCCTCTAACCTTTGCATTCCCCTGATACAATTTCGCCGTGTTCCCTCACAAAATTCTGCTCATGACGATGGCCATGATTGCGGGGCGCTTTCGCCCAGCAGCCGCCGGTGAAAGTGAACGTAATCAACGCGTGCGCACCTTCGGCTGACGAGCAGAAGGAATTATCGTCGGCGCTGGCCAAAGTACCGGGCAAGCCGGCGTTCGCCGCGGACTTCGAAGTGGCTCGCGGGCGCTCCATACTCGACCCGAGCACTCCGATCCCCGGCATGCAACCCTTACCGCCCGGTGCGGTTGCGGCGGCCGACTGGGTCCGGGTTCGGCGCGAGTTCCCCGGCGCCACTCTGTTCAGCAATGTCCAATACTCGTTCAGCGTGGACTCGAAGAATATGGTGGAGACGCTCGTGCTGCGCCTGCGCGAGCCCAAGCCCAACGATCTGATGCAAATTTCGATTGAGGACAGCGCTTCCGCGGTGGTTTCCGCAACCGTGATGTTGTCTTCCAGTACGCTGGTTTCGCGCGTCAAGCTGGAGCGCTTTGGAAAATCGTCGGTGGTGTTGGCGCGGTGCTCGGGAGAAGAGGGAAATCCGGCGACGGATCAGACCGCGTACGAACCGATCTTCCAGTCCGCCTCTTCGATTATGGAGCGCTATCGCGATGCCCTGGGCGCGCGCAAATTGGTGCCCGAGGAACTGGCTCGCCTGGGCGTGGGAACCCCGGTCAGAACTACGACCAAGGCGGGCGCGGGCAGCAAGAAGAACCCGTAGTTTGTCCCGCCGGATTGCGGTCTGAAGCGAAATCTGTTTTTCGGAATCTATTTAGTGTGGCGTCTCGCAAGTTCGTCGCATAAGTCCACACTGTCATCCTGAGCGAAGCGAAGGACCCATGTATTTGCGCTCGCCAAAAATGCATAGGTCTTTCGCTTCGCTCGAGGTGACGGCCCATCCTTATGTCGCGATCTTGCGGGAAGCGATATCAGCAGTGCCGTTTGTTTAACACCGATCTCTTTAGCACATTTCTTACCCCTATGGACATACGCAATGTTGTGATCATTGGCTCCGGGTGCGCCGGTCACACCGCCGCCCTCTACAGCGCCCGCGCCAACCTCAAGCCGCTCGTGATCGAAGGCCATGAACCGGGCGGACAACTATCGATGACCACGCTGGTGGAAAATTTCCCCGGCTTTCCCGAAGGCATCCAGGGGCCAGAACTGATCGAGAACATGCGCAAGCAGGCCGATGCGCTTTGGCGCCGACTATCAGCATGGGCCACGTCGGTCAAAGCCGATTTGAGCAAACAGTCCGTTCGAGTTGAGCGTCGGCAAAGAGACCATTCAGACCCGCACGCTCATCATTGCCAGCGGAGCGTCGGCGCGCTGGCTCGGCCTGCCGAACGAGCATGCGCTGATCGGCCACGGCGTTTCTTCCTGCGCGACTTGCGATGGCTTCTTTTTCTCGGGCAAGGAAATTGCGGTGATCGGCGGCGGCGACTCCGCCATGGAAGAAGCCACATTTCTGACGCGCTTCGCGAGCAAGGTGACGCTTATTCATCGTCGCGAGCAGTTTCGCGCTTCGAAAATCATGCTCGATCGCGCCCGTGCTAATTCGAAGATAGAGTTTCTCACCGATACCGTGGTGGACGATGTTCTCGACGTCAGCAAGAAGGAAGTCACCGCCCTGCGCCTGCGCAATCTGAAGAGCGGCGAAAGCTGGGATTTCCCTACGAGCGCAATGTTTCTTGGGATCGGCCACATTCCCGAACACCAAGATCTTTGAAGGCCAACTCGAAACCGATGCGGACGGCTACCTGGTTACGCAGAAGAACGTATTCACACGAGTGCCGGGCGTGTTCGCGTGCGGCGACGTGCAGGACCGCCGTTATCGCCAAGCCATCACCGCCGCTGGTTCCGGCTGCATGGCGGCGCTGGAAGTGGAGAAATTTCTGGAAGAAGAAGGGCACTGAGGGCCAGTTTCGACCGACGCTAGAAAAATCTTCACCACAGAGGACACAGAGGTACACGGGGGAAACCCAAGAATCTGGTTGCCCCTGTGTACCTCTGTGTCCTCTGTGGTTAAGGTTTTGTTTCCGCGCGCAGCACGCGCTGCCGCGTGGCAACCGGCAGCGTCTCGCAGGCCGTTCGCAGCACCAGTCGCGGCGCGTTCTTCCGGATCTTCATCAAGTAGGGCACGGTGCGCTTCGGATCGGCCTTGGCCGTCTCGCGCAATAGCCAGCCCAATCCCTTCTGCACCATGTCGTCTTCATATGGTTTCGTAGCAATTGATTCGAAAGGCGCACGATCTGTTCAAAGAACCGCCGCTCGCGCGCTCCCCGGATCAATGCCACACACGCCGCGCGCCGCCGCCAACGATTCCGCGATTTCGCCCACTGGAAAACTTGGCGACAACGGGCCGGATCGGCGGCCACCATCGGCGCCAGCAGATAATGCGCCAGCGCGTCGTGATCGGCCCAATTGGTGACGCGGTCGAGCCAGGAGGCAAAAAGCCGAAATTCCTTGTCGCCAAAATTCTTCGTCTGCTTTTCGAGCAGGAAAACAGCCATCACCTTTTCTTCAAGAATCCGGCCGGAGAAAAGCTTGTCGGCGACTTGCACCAGGAAATCCATTCCCCGTTCGCGGGCGATGCTGCGCCGGAACCGCACTGCAAATTTTCTCAGTTCGGCCGTGTACCAGCCGCGCGATTGTACTTCTTCTTTGAAAAAGCGTTGCACGTCTTCCGAGTGCGGCGCCGACCCGCCATCCTTCAGCACGCGCCGGATGTGGTCGGCGATGTAGTCGGGTGTGATTTCGCGCGCGGGCATGTTCTCCTCAAGATGTAGCGATGCCTGTCTCCTTGCCGCTGTCAGGGCGCGGAGAGATGCTCATGATAAAAGGAGTTTCAATCGATGCTGTGACCTAGCGTCACGGTTGACTGTGATCAGTGTGAGCGAGGAGCCATTGGTCATAAATCCAGAGCATACCTGCCGTGGCCAGGCCGACCCCCGTCACGCTCCACCAGATCCGCTCCGGGTGATGAGTGACTTCTCCGAAGTGGTGAACCAGCGTTTCCGCCAAACCAACCACCGATGAGCGAGCCAATTCCGATGGGCAGGAACGCGAAGCCCATGTAAGTGCCCTGCTGTCCGGGAGGCGCGAGCCGTGAAATGTATTCGTAGTAACGCGGAGACAGAATGATTTCGCCGAGCGCCAGCACAAACAGGGAAAGCACCGCGCCCCAGAGCGTCGGCCGCAGCGCGAGGATCACCCACGAAACAGAAGTGATCACCGTGCCCAAAATCACGGCCTGAAATGCCGGGATCTTGCGGGTCATGTAATTGACCGCGAGCGTAAGGCAGATCACAGTCAGCCCATCGGTCACGAGAATCTTCTCAACGTCGGCCTGAGAATTGATATACCCGTGAATGTACCCGGGCAAACTGATGTACTGCTGCCAGAACACCACCCAGTACCCGGTGAAAATCACAAGGAACCACATAAACCGGCTGATTCCAGCGAGCACAAGAAGCAAGAGCCCGACCCAGATCCACCAAGGCACGCTGTGCGCGGGAAAGATGAACAAACTCACGCGCAGCAACAACGCAACCATCAACACCGGCAAAACCAGGCGGTAATTGCCCACGACGATGCAGAAGTTCCGCGCAACCGTCGCGATCGAAGGCGGAGGCGCATCCCCAGCCTTGCGCGGTTCCCGGAAAAAAATGATGACCACGAAGAACATCGCGAAGACGCTGAGCGCCGCGACGCGGTAAACATTCTCGACGCCCAGATGGCGATGGGCCCAGGAAGCACAATATGGCCCTGCCGCGCCGCCGATGTTGACCATCGTGTAATAAATCGAGTAGCCGATGGAGCGGACGTTCTCCTTGGAGGCTCGTGCCGTGGTGCCCACCACGCACGGTTTCACCATCGAGATGCCGAGCGCAGGGAGGATGAGAATGCAGCCGACAAACAAGCCGAGCGGCACCGCGTTGCGCACCGGCGCCAGCCAGGACGCCCCAATCGATCCGATCAGGAAGTAGGCGGCGGCCAGGATGAGGTAGGCGATCGAAAGCGCGCGGCGAAAGCCGAGGCGGTCGGCGGCCGCTCCCCCGAAGATGGCGAGAAACCATACCATGCCGCCGAACAAGCCCGTCAGAGTCCCGGTCTGTTCGGTGGAGAAATTCAGCGTCTCCTGCAGATAAAGGGCAAGCGAAGCGAAGGCCCCGTAGTAGGAAAGACGTTCGAAGATCTCGCTGATGTTCGCGACCCAGAAGGGCCGTTCGAAGCCGGTGCGGATCTCGTGGAAGCGTTCGGAAAGGGTCAAGCCTGCTCCTGCAAATCGTTGCTCCTGATGCTGCGGCTCCTGATGCCGGCTTCAGATTTTCAAACGCTTTCGGACTTCTTCTGCCGACAAGCCCGCCACGCGGATCACTTTATTCCGGCTGGTCTGGCCGGCTGCAATAGTAACGGAGGAACGCGGCAGGTTCAAAAGTTTTGCAAAAAAATCAATGCAGGCTTCGTTGGCTTTGCCGTCTACGGGCGGGGCGGTGAGGGCTAGTTTCAGGGCGTCGCCTACTTCGCCGGTGATGGCGTTCTTCTTCGCGCGGGGGTGGACTTTGACCGCGAAGGTTGCTCCGTCGGGCGAATTTGTTATCGCTGCCATCGAAAGGCTCTACCACAGGGGGCACAGAGGAACACAGGGAAACCCAGGCGATGTTAACAAAGCAAAACCTTAAACGCAGAGGACACAGAGCTACACAGAGTTACGCAGAGGAGAATCTAAGCTCTCTCCCCGAAAATCGCCGTCCCCACGCGCACACAAGTTGCTCCCTCTTCAATCGCTACTTCGAAATCGTGCGACATGCCCATGGAAAGAACTGCGCTGCCGATTTTCGGCAGCGCACGCGCGGCAATGCTGTCCCGAAGCTGACGGAGTTGGCGAAAATAGAGTCGCGAGCCCTCCGGATCTTCTGTGTAGGGCGGGACGGTCATCAAGCCGTGAATTTTCAGATTCCCCCATCGCGGCGCGCCCCGCAGAATCCGCTCCAGTTCGTCGGAGTTTGGTGCGACTCCGCTTTTTTCCTCCTCGCCACCGACGTTGATCTCGATCAGGACGGATAACGTCTTGCCCGCGCTTTCCGCCAACGCATTCAGTTTCTCCGCCATCCGCACTGAGTCGACTGAATCCACCGCATCAAACAACTCCGCCGCCTTCGCGGCTTTATTTGTCTGCAGATGTCCGATCAGGTGCCATTCGATGTCACGCAAGTCACGCAAAGCGTCCGCCTTTCCCGGCAAACTCCTGCACTCTGTTTTCGCCGAAAACGCGCAGCCCGGCAGCGTACGCCTCGCGGATGCGTTCGGCCGGAAAAGTCTTGCTCACAGCCATCAGTGTGATTTCGTCCGAATTGCGGCGCGCCCGACGCGCCGCTGCCGCGATCCGCTCCCGCACCTGGGCGATATTCTCGGCAATCGACATTCCTGGAGTCGCTCACTGATCGTGGCGCGGCCGAGCTGCGCTCGGCTGGGACGGCCGGGGCGGCCGTCCGCTACAGGGCAGGCTCGCTGCGCTCGGATGGACGGCGCCGAGCCCCGTCCACACGAGCACCCCCCACGAGCGTTACATAATCGCCGTCGGCGGGGCTGGATCCTCCGGCCTGCCGGCGTTTGCCAGCGGAACTCGGATCATGACAATCGCAAGCACGGCAAGCGCACCCAGCGCCAGAAAAAATGGCGGGGTCCACTGGACGAGCGTTACGTCGCGGCCGGAGCCCACCAGGGCCGCGACGAGCAGGCCGCATAGCGCCTCGCCTGCGATCAGACCCGAGGCGGTCAGGACGCCTGCATTTTCCACGCGCGCCTTCTGCGCATCGTTCAAGCCACGGCGATCGCGCAATTTGTCGGTGAGCCAGCGAATCACGCCCCCGATAAAAATGGCAAAAGTTGTGCCTAACGGCAGATACATGCCGACCGCGAAAAGCATCACGCTTTTCACCTCGATCATGATCATCGCCAGTCCCAGCAGGATGCCAACGATCACGAGCGGCCACGCCATGTCGCCGCCCACGATTCCCTTGGAGAGCATGGCCATGAGCCCCGCCTGCGGGGCCGGAAGCGCGGGGCTGCCGAAGTGGTACGCCCTATCGAGGATCGCGATCGGGAAGAAAAGGACGAGCGACGCCACGACGATGCCGAAAAGATCTCCAATCTGCATCTTGGAGGGCGTTCCACCCAGGATGTGTCCGACCTTCAGGTCCTGCAGCATCTCTCCGGCGACCGCCGACGAGACGCAGACTACGGCCGCAACTCCGAGCACGGCAGCGACTCCGCCCGTGCCGGAGACTCCCAGCGCGACCATCAGCAGGGCGGCGATCACCAGCGTGCAAAGCGTGAGTCCCGACACGGGATTGTTCGACGATCCGATCATCCCGACCAGGTTGCCGGAAACGGCAGCGAAGAAGAATCCCACGACGATCATTACGCAGGCCGCGACCAACGAACCCACCAGTATCTTGGAAGCGGAGAGCGTACCCGCGCCACCGATAAAGAAGTGATAGAGCAGGATCATGGCGACGAACACCGCGGCGATGCCGGCGAAGACGGCTTTGGCCGGCAGGTCGCGCTCGGTGCGATTGGCGGCGGCGTGCGCGGCCGCCGACTTTTTCAAATCGGAAACGGCGCGGCTCATGCCGAGGGCCAATTGCTTGCGCATCTTGAAAAGCGTGTAAGACGCGCCCACCAGCATGCCGCCGACCGCGATCGGCCGCACAATCGAAAAATAGATAGCTTGCGCCAGCAGGGGCCATGCGATGGATTGTCCCTCCGGCGTCGATGCCTGGATGTACGGACCGATGGTGAAGGTCAGGAGTGGAACCAACAGGCCCCAGGCCAGCACGCCGCCCGCGAAGTTCAGGGCGGCCAGTCGTGGGCCGATGATGTATCCCACGCCCAGATAGGCAGGGCTGATGTCGGGTGCCGTCATCAGTGTGGCGCCACCGGTGATGGTCGTGGCGACGTTGGGATTGGTGCTGGTGCGGAGCAGCAGCTTCTTTCCGAGAGCGCTGATCTTCACCGGGAAAGTGTTGCTGGGATTGAAAACATTGATCGCTCCCAGCAGATACATGAACGCGCCGAAGCCCATGTTGGCAAACAGAATCTTCGCGGCTTTCGCTCCCTGCTGTCCGGCCTTGTGAATCTCGGAGGCAGCCACGGACTCGGGAAACGGCAGATCGGGATCCTCCACCATGACCCGGCGCAGGAGAGTCACGAACAGGATCCCTAGCGTTCCTCCAATCAACATTAAGGCTACGGATTTCCAATACTGGTCTCTGTTGAGCCCCGGCCAAATCCCGGCCATCACGAAGGCGGGGATGGTGAATATGGCGCCCGCCGCTACCGACTCGCCGATCGAGCCCACGGTTCGCGCGATGTTCTCTTCCAGCAGCGAGCCCTTCATCAGCCGCAGCAGCGCCATGCCGATCACGGCTGCCGGATAGGTCGCGGCAATCGTCATCCCCGCCTTGAGCCCGAGGTACGCGTTCGCCGAGCCCAGCAGTGCGGTCAAGAACAGCCCGATCAGTACGGCCCTGAAGGTAAACTCCTTCATTTGCATCGATTCCGGAACATAGGGGCGATGCTTGCGGGGGGCTTCCGTATTCGCCGCAAAAGTGCTCATTGGATCCTCGTGGCCAACAGGGATTTCATTGTCGATTTAGAGTAGCAGCGACGGCGCACCTTAGCACGCCGAAAAGCAGCTTTACAAGTGCCGGGGTCTCTTGGGGATATCGGTGAGCGGAGTGCGGAGCGTTTTTATCAGCAACGTTTGTCCGCAACTTTGCGTCTTGAACAGGTTTAGAATACTTGTATCCAGGAGTGTATTCCGTGACTCCCGTTGCCAGCCCGACTGGGAGCCGGTTTTTCGAGGAATTCCACTGCCGGGGATGTGGGGGGCAAGAAGCGTATCGCTCCCGCCCTCGCGGCTTCTTTGAGAAATACGTGCTTCCGTTGTTGTTCCTGCAAGCAGTCCGCTGTGAGCATTGCTATCATCGGAGCTACGTCTTGCGCACGATTCCGGCGATCGACCGCCCTCAGACCGAGCATACGCAGTCCCAGGATAACCGCCGAGCGATTGGAAGTCCGATGATAGTGCTGAAGATAATAGCGGCGAATTTGCCCCCTTGGCGTTTGTGGAATACTAGCCTCGCTCAAAGGCGTGTTTTTCTTCCAGTTGTTGACGGGCGGCGGCCATCTCAGATTCGAAGCGGTCTTTCTGATCCATCAGGGCGGGAAGCGCGGTGGCGTAGCGCCGGGCCATGGTAAAGAGTCCCTGCTGCGCGAGTCCGGCGGCGATTTCCGCGATGTGGTCGGTGGAGGTATCGAGGTAGAGGGCCTCGGTCCGGTCGCCCAGCCACACATCTCCGCCGACCAGACGCGTCTGCCAATACACTTTGCGCTCGATCATGCGGGCGACTTCTTCGTCGGTGGCCTTGCCGAAAACCCACTGTTTGAGTTTGAAGTTGTAGTGGCGGCTGGAGAAGGGCAGCGGCACCAGCTTGCCGGATTTCACGAACTCCGTCTGCTTGTGGTCGACCTCCTTGCGCAGAGCGTTGATGAGGGGAGCTTCCGTGTCTTTCGGTTCGAGCGAAGGCAGCACTTCGCGCAGCGTGGCGGAAAGGTTCACGGCGACAAGCGCCCGCAACCCTCCGGAATTTTCCAGCGTGATCACCGCGTGCAGGACGTCAAAGTCGGCGCCGGAGGTGGCATGGCGGAAAGGCCATTCGAACTTGAAACTGAGCGGGAGGCCGGTGCGAGTTACGTAGATGGTCTTCGATATGGGAGGCGGGGTTGTAGTGCTCATGCTTGATCCTTGCTTGGTCGATCCTTGCCAATGTTGTAAGCACTTATTTTAACCTGCGTGATTCTGTAGAGACGGGGCTTGTCCCGCCTCCGGAGACGCGGCAAGCCGCGTCTCTACGGGAAATCAGGCGCGCCACAACTGCAGCAGGTTCCAGATTGCGGAGGCGCCCAACAATCCGCACAGGCCAGCCGTCACGAGCAGGCCTTGCCTGAGTCTCCAGCAGATCGGCAAACACCCCGCTGACGAAGACGAAGAGGAACACGAGCGTGGCCAGATGGAATCCTTGCCCGGGAAAATTGGGAGCGCCAGCGCGAGAATGAGCAGCAGCACCGCGATCAGGAGCGGCGCGGTGTTGCCGAAATAGCGTGTGCGCTTCCATCCAAGGTATGCGATCAGCGCCACGGGGAGGGCGAGCATCAGGGCCGGGCTGCTGACAAAGATCGTTTGCACAGCGTTGCGGTACGAGACGGACCTGCCAAACGCGGCGGGCTCGAAGTCTACCCAGCGCGCGTGCAGCATTCCTTGCCCGAACAACGCAGGCTCAAAAAAGTAAGCGGCAAATAGCAGCACCACGGCGACTGCCATCGCAGTGGTCCAGATAGCAAGCACGGCGCGCTGGCCGGACCGGCGCCACCCAGAACATGAGCGGCAAAATCACCAGCGCCAGCACCCCCAGCGAAAACTGGTTGCCCGTTGCCAGCGCCAGAGACAACCCCAGCAGCAGAATGCGTCGCCAGTTCCAGAGCACAACTTCGCGGGGAGCGTAGAGGGTGTGCGCCACGGCGATGGCGGTGAAGACCGTCCCGAACGCTCCCCACACGGCGCCCATTTCGCCCAGACTCTGCGCGCCGGCCGACGTTGACGATCATGGCCGGCGAAAAGCAGTAGAGCGCGAGGGCGATGTATCCGCCAGGCGTTGCCGTAGAGACGGCGCGCGACGTACCAGAGCGAGGCTCCGAGCATGACGCCGAAGAACAGGTACGGGGTCGCGGCCAGCAACGGCTCGAATGATTGCGGCAACCACGAGCTCGGGGCGCAACAGAAGCGGTGCAGCAGCGACGAGGTAATAGAGGGGCGAGCGGTCCTGATCGTAACCGTCGCGCACGCGGAGATGGCCGGACGCGGCCCGCAGAAGGCACACCGGTGGCGGCTTCGGAACGCAACGACTCGGGGGTTCCCGCGATGGCGCCGCTCTTCCACTGCTCGAGGCCCTGGTAGATGCGCAGAGCCTGGTCGGAACTCGGGACCAGGCCATGCAACGTTTGCACGCGGACGAGCCAGACGCACTGCAGAAGATAGACCAGCAGCAGCGCGGCCGCGGCAAATTGCGGGGCGCGGAAAGCATCGGATTGAAGAAATCGCCGCAACATTCGCGTAACAGAGGGAGACCGAGTGTTTTACCATGTCCGGGACGATGATGGATAACAAACCGTTGTCCCCTTCTTCCGCGGAGCCGGAGCCGCCATTGGCGGCGGATGACGCAAAGCTGGCTGACCCCTCGCTTTCACCTTCATCTTCACCTGCGTCTTTACCGCCGTCTCTAACAACGCGGGGCGCTCGCCGCGAGTCTCCGCTGCACTTGCCTCTTTCCTTCCTTTCTCTCTTCAATAACGCGCAGCGCCCGCAATTCCGCACATCATGAAGAATCGTCGCAACATTCGCGTAACAGAGGGAGACCGAGTGTTTTACCATGTTCCCGACACCGATGGATAAGAATCCGCGTCCGCCCTCTGGTGAACCGCCGACGTCGCAGCCTAGCTCGGACTCTGCGCCGCTCGCTTCTCCCGCGCCCTCGACGCTCGGACCATCGAAGGGCGGACAAGCGGAGCTCGGACAAGCGATGCTCCCAGAAGTTCGCCGAGAATCGCCATTGCGCGAGGTTTTTCTCGGCCCCGACGGAATTTATGCGGTCCCCGCTGGCTGATTTACCTGGCGATGGCGTCATCGTTTTCATCGAAGGCGCGTTCATGCGCTTCGTCCATCCTGAACGTGGCCTCTGGTGGCGCATGATGATCGAAGCCAGCATGATGCTGGCCGCAATCTTACCCGGCTTCGTCATGGCCCGCATTGAAGGCCGGCCATTCGGCGACTTCGGGTTGCCGGCGCGGCGCGCCTTTGGACGAAATTTCTGGGTGGGGACGCTGTGGGGAATCGCGGTCGCTGAGCGTCCTGATGCTGGCATTGCGCGTCGCGGGCGCGTTTGACTTCGGGTCGCTTGTCCCTGCACGGTGCACGCATCTGGAAATTTGCCGCGTTTTACGCCGTGCTCTTCCTGCTTACGGCGTTTTTTGAAGATTTCCTGACTGCGTGGCTACTCGCAGTGGGTGCTCTCGCGGGGAATGAATTTCTGGCCGGCAGCGGCGCTGCTTTCGATTTCGTTCGGCGACATCCATGGCGGCAATGCGGGCGAATCGACGACAGGCCTCGTGGCGGCGGGATTGATTGGCTTCTTTTTGTGTCTGACGCTGCGGCGAACCGGCGATTTGTGGTGGGCGGTCGGCTTCCACATGGCGTGGGATTGGGGCGAGAGCTATCTGTACTCCGTTCCCGACAGCGGGGCGGTTCTGCCCGGGCACCTGCTCAACTCCAGTTTGCACGGTCCCACTTGGCTGGCGGGCGGCTCGGTTGGGCCGGAGGGAAGCTATCTGGTTTTCGTCGTGATCGGCGCGCTTTGGGTCTTGTTTGACCGGGCTTATCCGGAGGTGGAGTACGGCGCTCGACCGTGAGTCATGTGTGGCACGACTGCACACCCCCATTTCTCTAGCGCGATGCGGTGGATTTCGCTAGACTTATTCTTATGGCACACGGTTCCACGGACGAGAAACAGCAGGCCCACGAACTGATCGAGCGGCTCCCGCCGAAGCAACTTTCTGCCATCGTCGGCCTGCTCGAAGCCATGCTCGATCCCGCCTCCCTCGCCCTCGCTAATGCTTCCATGGACGGCGAGCCAGTCACGGCGGAAGAAGAAAAAGCGCTTGGGCAAGCGCGCGAATGGTCGAAGCGTAACAAGAGCATTCCCCACGAGCAGGTTTTGGCTGACCTCGGGATCACGCAGGAAGAAATCGACCACGTGAAATTCGAAGAACCGAAGTGAAGCGGATTGTTTAGACCGATCCCCCGGGTCGATGTCTGCGGCCTAATCAAGCCCACCGCCATGCATATTCGCTCCGCGTTGCATCGCTTTGCGGAGTCGGGCGTGGGCGACGTGAAAGCTCTCCAAGGAAGAGAAGAGCTTCGGCTGTGGATTGGCGACTGGCGGCTCTTCTTCGTCTGCCCCGACAGCGACGCCATCGAGATTCGCCGCGTCCGTCATCGCAGCGAAGCCTACCGCTGAAACTGCGAATCTGGCGGTCTAGCCACTAACCGACAAACAGCCCCGCCCAAGCGAACTTGGACGGGGCTTCCCAACCTTATACCCCAATTACGGCTTGCGGTAAGAGCCTCCTTTCGGCGGAGGCGGCAAAGCCTTGTTGAATGCGGAAATATCAAACGATCCTAAGCCGGTAGTTAGGTCGTAGCCAGGCAGGGCCTGGTAGAGTCCGTTGGTTCCCAGGATGATGTCGTGGAAACCCGCGGGTGAAGCAGCACTGGGGAGGGGCGTTGCGCCTTTGTAAAAGACCGCGCCAGCGTTGCCCAGGGAGTTGAGGTGGCCGCTCTGGAGACGTGCCCACACGCCCAGAGCGAGCGGCGAGGATAGGCTGGTGCCGCCGTAGCAGCATTGTTCGGTTCCGTTCAGCCAGATGTAGACGCCGCTATTCGGGTCGGCATCCATGGCGATATCGGGAAGGCCCCGGCCCGCGGTGGAGGCAAAATTTACCGGCGCTTGCCAGTAGGGTGAAATCTCAAACTGGCTGATGCCGCCGCCACCCGCATACCATGCAACTTCGTTGTTCCAGGTGCCGTCACTGTTGGTGAGCAACGTGGTGCCGCCTGCGCCAATTACGTACGGCGACGCCGCCGGATATTCCACCATGGGAGCGCCCGATCCGGGCACTCCATTTGCTCCCACAGCTACTCCGCACGCGGAGCCGTTGTCGCCGGTCGAAGCGAAAACGGTCTGGCCCTGGGCTGCTGCCTCAAGGAACGCATTGTCGTCCACCAGCATGGAGCCGTCGAGGTAGGCAAACACTTCGCACAATCCGAAAGATGCGCTGCCGGCGCGCGCCAGTTTCTGCGCCGCGAAATGGTTGAACATCAACGCCACGTCGGAGTCCGAAAGCGAAGTGGTCGTGTAGATATAGAGCGTGGAAACCGTGTTGGCCATGCCGGTGGAATATTGGGTATCCATATCGAACTCATCCGCGCCCGAGGTGTCGGGACTGGCCAGGCCGACCTGAACAATCTTCACAGGCACTTCCGGTAGTTTGTTGCTGGTCTCGGCCAGGCGCAAATCGCTGACCACTCCCGTGACATTGCCTTCGGCGAAGATCGCGATTGCGGTCTTCGAGCCGGTGGCAGTAGTCCCTGCGTCATAGGCGGTCCACAGATCCTTGGGACGGTACGATCCCGGAAACACCGGCACGGCTACGGCGGTCGGAATGGTCATCTTGGCGGCGTTGTTCAATCCCAGAACCGCGACCACCAGCCCGCTGAGCGATTCTGGCACTTGCGCCGCGCTCAGGTTGGCGTAAACCGATTTTCCGTTCACAAGATATGCGCCCAGTTGCGTGTTGAATGCCTGCCGCACTGTCGCGGCGGTACCATCGGCCGCGATCATCAGGTTATTGGGCTCAACCTGAATGTTGCTGAATCCCGCGCCCTGCAAGTAGTTCACTACCGACTGCACCTGCGCGCTCGAAGGCGAGTACTGGGCGATGAAATCGGATGGATCGAGTTCCTGTTGAAACAGCGGATCGCCCGGCGTGGTGATGTGCTGCACGAAAGCTTGCGCTGCGGCCTGATTCTGAATTTGCAATCCAAGGTTGACGTGAATGGGAGTGGAGTCGGGAAGATTTCCCTGTGAGATCGCGTTCGCGAGAACAGGCCCGACGGCTTGGGTCGCTGTTGGCGCCCAGTTCTGCGCGAACAGATTGAGGGTGGAACATATCGTGAAGGCCAATACCAGCAAGATCAGCGGCCCTCGAAAAGACACACGACTGCGAGTTGCTTTCATGCTTCCTCCAAAATTGATACGGACTTTTTCGAGACTCCTGGCTGGCGGCCGTTACGAACTCGGACCTGGGATGTGGCGCGCAAGCCCCGATCTAAGACGCATAGCAGTTGTGCAAGTTACATGCCAATTTCATTTGGCGGGGGAAAGTGATTGAAAAACTTGGATATTGAGGATGATGAACGCGGTGAAAGATGCTACGCCGCAAGAAAAAGTTTCATGTAATTCTTTCCGGATATCGCCAGCAACGTGCGCGTGTCAGCTAACAGATACAGGATATTTCAGATTTTTATCGGGGAAACGCTGTAGAACTTGCGCTAAGTAGAATTGCATTCGCTGTTCGTTAAAACCCGAGCTGCGCTCGGCTTGGACGGGGCGGAGCCCCGTCACCACACGAGCAAGATCAACAGCGGCGGGCAGGAATGCCCGCCCCACACTTCCTAGATGTCCAGGTTCTTCACGTCCAGCGCGTTGTCTTCGATGAATTTTCTGCGGGCTTCTACGTCTTCGCCCATCAGGGTGGTGAAGATGGTTTCGCACTCGGCTATGTCTTCCAGCCGGACTTACAGGAGGGTGCGGCGCTCGGGGTCCATGGTGGTTTCCCAGAGCTGCTCGGCGGTCATTTCGCCGAGACCCTTGTAGCGCTGGACGGTGTACTCTTTGCGGCCTTCGTTCAGAACGTAGTCGAAGAGTTCGCGGGCGGTGTTCTTCTCGACGATCTCGGGCTCTTTCGCTCTTCCTCTGCGCGCCGGGGCCTTGCCGGTTTTCTTTTCGGCCTTTTCGGTTTCTTCGTTTCTCGGCGGCGCTCAGATTTTCGCCTTCATCGTCGTCTTCGCCTGCTTCTTCGCCTTCGTCTTGCTCTTCGTTCTTATCTGCTGCGCGGCTGCCGCTTTGCCGGTCTCGGCACGCTTTCGACCACGAAGGGCGGCTCCAGATATTGCTCGATCTGCTTGAACTTCGCGATCAGCTGGCGGCACTCGGGCGTGGAAGCCAGTTCCCAGTTGATGACGTGCTCGGCGCCCTGCGAGTTCACGAAGCGCGCTTCCCAGAGGTTGTGCTCTTCGTCGAAGCGGGTTTCGACGCTCTTCAGCTTCAGGTCTTTCTGCAGGCGCTTGAGTTCTCTTTCCAGTTTCTCGATCTTCTTCGGCGGAGCATTCTTGTCGCCTTCGAAGTCGGCGCGCTTGGCGAGATCGAGCTTGGGCAGCAGCGCGGTGATCTGCTCCTCGCGCAGGCGCTTGTTGAGCTTGTCGAGGAAGCCGAGATACTCGTTGAGCACGGTGATGAACTTGGTCAGGGCCGCGCCTTCGAGCTTGGCCGCGCCTTCGCCGTAGCGGATGGTGAGGCCTTCGGAGGCGCGCTTCACCATGACTTTGACGAATTCGTGCTCGTTCTTGATGTACTGGTGCGTCTTGCCCTTCTTGATGCCAAATAGCGGCGGCTGCGCGATGTAGACGTTGTTGCGCTTGATCAGCTCCTGCATGTGGCGGAAGAAGAACGTCAGCAGCAGGGTGCGGATGTGCGAGCCGTCCACGTCGGCGTCGGTCATGAGGATGATCTTGCCGTAGCGCACTTTGGTGGGATCGAAGTCCTCTTTGGAGATGCCGGTGCCGAGCGCGGTGATCATGGCGCGAATTTCTTCGTGCGCCAGCATCTTGTCGTAGCGCGCTTTTTCGACGTTGAGAATTTTTCCCTTGAGCGGGAGGATCGCCTGGAAGCGGCGGTCGCGGCCTTGTTTGGCGGTGCCGCCGGCGGATTCTCCCTCGACCAGGAAAAGTTCGCAGCGGTTGGGATCGCGCTCGGAGCAGTCGGCCAGTTTGCCGGGAAGTCCGCCGCCATCGAGCGCGCCTTTGCGGCGGGTCAGGTCGCGGGCTTTGCGGGCGGCTTCGCGGGCGCGGGCGGCGTCGATCGCTTTGTTGATGATCTTGCGGGCGACGGTGGTGTTCTGCTCGAAGAATGCGCCGAGCTTTTCGTTGACCACGGCCTGCACGATGCCGGCGATGTCGGAATTCAGCTTGCCCTTGGTCTGGCCTTCGAACTGGGGCTGGGGCAGCTTCACGCTGATCACGGCCACCAGGCCTTCGCGGACGTCGTCGCCGGTGAGATTCTCTTTCACGTCTTTGAACAGGCCCATCTGCTGGCCGGCGTAGTTGATGGTGCGGGTCAGCGAGGTGCGGAAGCCGGAGAGATGCGTGCCGCCGTCGACGGTATTGATGTTGTTGGCGAAGCTGAAAACGGATTCCGAGTAGGCGTCGTTGTACTGCAGTCCGATTTCGATGTGCACCTGGTCTTTGTCGGCTTCCATGTAGATCGGCTTGTCGTGAAGCGTCTGCTTGCCGCGATTGAGGTGCTTGATGAATTCGGCTGATGCCGCCGTTGTACTTGAACTCGGTGCGCTTGGCTTCGCCGGTCTTCGAGTCGGTCTGGCGCTCGTCGGTGAGCGTGATGAGCAGGCCCTTGTTCAGGAACGCGAGTTCGCGCAGGCGCTGCGAGAGCGTGTCGAAGTTGTATTCGAGTGTCGCCGGTGAAAATAGTTTTGTCGGGCACGAAGTGAACCTTGGTGCCGGTCTTCACTTTGGCGGCGCCGGTTTTTCTCAGCTTGCTGGTGGGCTCGCCCTTCGAGTAAGTCTGCTCCCAGGTGAAACCGTCGCGCCAGATTTCCAGTTCCAATTCTTCGCTGAGCGCGTTGACGCAGCTCACGCCCACGCCGTGCAATCCGCCGGAAACTTTGTAGGAATTGGTGTCGAACTTGCCGCCCGCGTGCAGCGTGGTCATCACGACCTGTGCGGCGGGAATTTTTTCGCCGTCGATGTCCATGTTGTCGACGGGAATGCCGCGGCCGTTGTCGACGACGGTGATGGAATTGTCGAGATGAATGGTGACTTCGATCTTGTCGGCGTAACCGGCGAGCGCCTCGTCAACCGAGTTATCGACAACTTCGTAGACCAGGTGATGCAGGCCGAGTTCGCCCGTCGAGCCGATGTACATGGCGGGACGCTTGCGCACGGCTTCCATGCCGCCGAGCACTTTGATGGAGTCGGCGGTGTAGTCGGCGTTGGTCGTTCGCAGGTTTCCCGTTTCTTCGCGCTTGTTTTGCCTCAGTCAGTTCAGGCTGCACTTCTTTAGTGGCCATTCTGCTCCGTGGGGGTGCCGGATCAGCGCTTGGCTGGAGAGCCGCTTCCGGGACTGCTCGGGTGACCTCAACTTATTGAATTTTCTGCTAGTTAGGTGTCACCTGAGTTGTTTTTATTTTAACACACAACGAGCTCATTTTGCGGCCCGAATCCGGACCATAAACCCTGTTTTTTGTTGCTCTTAGGGACATGGGTTGTGGAGGCGACACGTCTGGTGCGTGGGTGTGGATTCGGCACCGCGTCCCCGACTGCGACGTCTTCTGGCAGCTGCCGGGCTGCGCCCAGCTTGGACGGACGAATGCGTCCGCCCTACGCGAGTCGCTAGCGGGCGGATGGTTTTGCGGCGCTGAAATGGAGGCTGTCCATCAGGTCATCGAGTTCATCTTCGCTTCCGGCGATGAAGGTAAAGGAAACGATCTGACCCTTCGTTAGCAGGACTAACGTGCACTGGCGCATGGTGAGTTTGTCGTTGAGCGTCTTGACGAAATCGGCGCGCAGCAGTTGCCGCGACTC